>CAZQSU010000004.1:0-66504 GCA_964595905.1 uncultured Iamiaceae bacterium | reverse complement strand
TCGGACTACCAGGTGTCGATCCCCGAGCTGGGCACGATCGAGGCCAAGCAGATCCCGATGGTGTTCCTCACCTCGAACAACACCCGCGAGCTGTCTGAAGCGCTCAAGCGTCGGTGCCTGTTCCTGCACATCGACTACCCTGAGATGGAACGCGAGAAGCAGATCATCCTCACCAAGGTGCCCGAGGTGACCGAGTCGTTGGCCGACGAGATCACCCGGATCGTGCGTTCCATCCGCTCGCTCGAGCTGAAGAAGGCGCCGTCGGTGTCGGAAACCCTCGACTGGGCCCGGACGCTGGTGCTGCTGGGTGTCGACCACGTCGACGAGGAGACCGCCACCTCCACGGCGAACATCCTGCTCAAGTACCAGTCCGACATCGCCAAGGCCGTCAAGGAACTCGTCGCCAACCCGCCCGCGGTCGGCGCTCCCGGCGTCGGCCGCCGCTGAGGCCCTCGGTGTCAGCAGACTCCACTGGAGCGCACGACACCCCCAGCGCGTCCGGCGACGTCGCCGTCCTCTCCGACGGGAAGCCGATCTTCGAGCTGCTGACGGGTTTCATCACCGAGTTGCGTGACGCCGGGCTCCCGGTCAGCCTCACCGAGTCGATCGACGCGATGCGCGCGGTCGAGCAGATCCCGATCGGCGACCGCGAAACGTTCAAGTACGCGCTCGCCGCCACGTTGGTCAAGAACCACGCGCACTGGCGCACCTTCGAGACCGTGTTCGAGGTGTACTTCTCGATGCGGGGCTCTGCGTGGCAGATCGACGACGAATCGGGCCACGCGCTCGACGACCTGCTCGACCAGATGGAAGGCAACCAGGGCGACGGCCAGGGAGAAGGCCAGGGCCAGGGTGGTGCCGGTGAGCCGCTCAGCGCCGAACAGCTCGCCGAGATGCTGTACCAGTCGCTGCTGCGCGGCGACGACACGATGATGCGGGCCATCGCCCGCCAGGCGGTCCGGCGCTTCGCCGGAATGGAGCCCGGCCGGCCGGTGGGAGGTACGTACTACCTGTACCGGACCCTGCGGAACCTCGACCTCGACGCGGTCATGGACCGGCTGATGCAGAGCGCCCATGCCGAAGGGCAGCAGCGCTCCAACCTCGAAGAACGCCTCACCAGAGACGAGTTCTCGTCACGCATCGATCAGCTCAAGAAGGAGATCGAGGCCGAGATCCGACGTCGCCTGGTCGCCGACCGGGGCATCGACGCGATGGCCAAGACGCTGCGCAAACCGCTGCCCGAAGACGTCGACTTCATGCACGCGTCGCGCGACGAGATGGACTCGATCAAGAAGGCCCTGCAGCCCCTCGCCCGGCGCCTGGCGGTGCGCCTCGCCCGCAAACGCCGTCACGGTCGCAAAGGGCCGCTCGACTTCCGGGCCACGGTGCGGCACTCGCTCAGCTACGGCGGCGTGCCCGCGGAGCCCCAGTTCCGCTACCCGCGGCCCACCAAGCCCGAGATCTTCGTCATCGCCGACATCTCCGGCTCGGTCGCGTCGTTCGCGCGGTTCACCCTGATGCTCGTGCACGCCATCGCCAGCCAGTTCTCGAAGGTGCGCTCGTTCGTGTTCATCGACGGCATCGACGAGGTCACCTCGTTCTTCGACGGCGTCGAGGACGTCACCGAAGCCGTGCACCGCGTCAACACCGAGGCCGACGTGGTGTGGGTCGACGGGCATTCCGACTACGGCCACGCCATCGAGACGTTCCACGAACGGTGGGGGAGCGAGGTCGGCCCCAAGACCACCGTGCTGTTGCTCGGCGACGCCCGCAACAACTACCACGCCTCCCAGGCGTGGGTCGTCAAGGAACTCCAGCACCGGGCCCGTCACGTGTACTGGCTCAACCCCGAGCCGCGCAGCTACTGGGACACCGGCGACTCGATCGTCTCGGACTACGGGATCCACTGCGACGGCGTGTTCGAATGCCGCAACCTGCGCCAGCTCGAACGTTTCGTCGAACGCCTCGACTGAGCCGACCGACCCCGCGGTGGACCCGGGCCCCCGCGTGTGGGCCCGGAGCCCGGCCGGAGCAACCGGCGAACCCGCGTCGCTCAACCCGGATGCTTCCGACGTTTCTCGGACGCGCCCGTGAACCCGTCGGTCGCCTTCGCCTGCTTCTGGCGGGCAGAGAAGATGTTGCCGGCCGAGTTGATCAGCGACACGTGGGAGAACGCCTGGGGGAAGTTGCCGAGCATTCGACCCGCCACCGGGTCGTATTCTTCGGAGAGCAGGCCCACGTCGTTGCAGAGCCCGGCGAGACGCTCGAACAGCTCGGTCGCTTCGTCGAGGCGCCCCAGCAGCGCGTAGTTGTCGGCCAACCAGAACGAGCACATCAGGAACGTCGCCTCCTGCCCCGCCAGCCCGTCGTGTTCGGTGTTGACGTAGCGGCGCACCAGGCCGTCGACGAGCAGGTTCTCCTCCACCGCCTTCACCGTGGCGATGACCCGATGATCATCGGGGGGAAGGAAGCCGACCAGCGGCACGAGCAGCAGTGCCGCATCGAAGGAATCCGAGCCGTAGGACTGCACGAACGCGCCGTCGGCATTCACCCCGTGGGCCAGCACGTCATCGGCGATCTCGGACCGCAACGCCCTCCAATCGTCGAGATCGACCGGTCGGTGGTGCGCGGTGGCGCGCAGGTGCAACTCGTCTGAGCCGAAATGCTCGACCGTGGCGATCGCCCGGTCGACCGCCACCCAGGCCATGACCTTGGAGTGGGTGAAGTGCCGACGACCGCCGCGCACCTCCCAGATGCCGTCGTCGGGGTCGCGCCAGTGCTCGGCGACGAAATCGATGAGGTTCCGTGACAGCGACCAGGTGTTCGCGTCGATCTCGGATCCGTCGACGGCGCTCTGGTGCAGCGCGTCGAGCACCTCGCCGTAGACGTCGAGCTGGAACTGCCCGTGGGCCGCGTTGCCGACCCGGACCGGCGTGGAGCCCTCGTAGCCGTCGAGCCAATCCAGTTCGATCTCGGTGAGGCGGCGTTCGCCGCCAGGTCCGTACATGATCTGGAGCTGGGCCGGATCACCGGCGACCGCCCGCAACAGCCAATTCCGCCAGGCCACCGCTTCGTCTTCGAAGCCGGCGTTCTGCAGCGCCATCAACGAGAACGTCGCGTCGCGCAACCAGCAGTAGCGGTAGTCCCAGTTCCGCTCGCCGCCGAGCTCCTCGGGGAGCGACGTCGTCGCGGCGGCGACGAGGCCTCCGGTGCGCTCCAGGGTCAACCCCTTGAGCACGACCGCGGAACGCCGTACCTCATCGGCGTAGTCGCCGTCGTAGGTGCACCCCGACATCCAGTCGCTCCACCAGGCTTCGGTGGTGGCGACCGCGGTGATCGCGTCGATCGGTTGGGGAGCGGACTCGTTCGAGGGAAACCAGCACATGCCGAAGGGCACCCGGTCACCCGCGCGCACCGAGAACGAAGCGACGGTGGCGAGATCCTCGCCGCGCAACTCGACCGGCGTGGCGAGACGGATCGCGTCGGGGCCGGCGATCGCCTCGGTTCCGCCGGGCACGTGGCGCACCCAGGGAATCGTGCTGCCGTAGTCGAACCGCACCGTCAGGTGCATCCGCATCGCCACTCTGCCATCGCGGCACTCGACCAGCCGCATCAGGTCGTGCCGGTCGTCGCCCGGGGGCATGCAGTCGATCACGGCGACCACCCCGTTCGCCGTGTGGAAGACCGTCTCCAACACCAGTGACGAGTCGCGGTAGTGACGCTCCACCGACTCGACGGGCTCGTCGGGGGCGAGCAACCAGCGGCCGTTGTCGTGGGCATCTCCCAGGAGGGCCGCGAAGATCGCCGACGAGTCGTACCGGGGAAACGTCAACCAGTCGATCGATCCGTCGTTGCCGACCAGCGCGCAGCTCGACAGATCGCTCAACAATGCGTAGTCCTCGATCCGAAGTGCCATGGGTCCTTTCTAGTGCCGTGACCCGGGCGTCGCGGTCAGCGCCGGAACACGCACGAGCTGGCGCGGGCGTGGCATCGGCGGTTCGCGGCCCGGCTCACGGCGTCGTCGGAGGGGGGAACCGCCGGTGCGGGAACTCAGCTTCCCGCGCACATTTGCAGCGAATGGTCTCGGCCGTCGACGTGCACCCACCACGGGAGCTTCGACCCGTCGCGCACCGACCGCACGATGCCGACGCGCCCCGCGGGGACGACCACGTCGGCCTTCGGCGGATACCCCCGCGCCAACCGGCGCATCCGGACCTCGGCCCGCTCCGGCGCGGAGATCGCGAGCATCGCACCGGCAGGCAGGTCGATCTCACCGCCGGACCGGCCGCCGTCGGCGGCGACGGCCCGCCACGACCCGGCACACCGGGGGAGGGCGTCACCGACTCCGACGACGAGTCGTTCGTCGCCGATCAACAACCGGTCGGCTGCGAGCCGCGCCGACTCGGAGCCGAGCGACGAGAACGGCGCACCGGCCACCGGTGAGCCGACCGACGCGACCAGGTCGAGGTACTCGCCGACGGTCACCGGGATCAGGTTGAGCGGCAGGATCCGTGCCGGATCGGCGCGCGGGCCCGCGGCCTCGGCGCCGACGAGGAACGGGTGCGTCCGGGCCATGTCTCCGAGCGCGAACGAGCGGTAGTCGGCCAGGTTGCCGACCAGACCGACCGCGCCGACGAGCACCACCGCGGCCGCGGCCGCCCGGATGGCCGGGCGGATCGGTCTGCCACGGACACACCACACCAGCCCGGCGATGATCAGCACGTCTCCCACCCACACGTACCGGGCCGAGTCGGGCGGATTCAGGGCGATGTCGCCCGCCCGACTGAACGCGCTGAGCGCGACGAAGAACACCAGCGTCGCCCCGATCGCCACGACGTGGGCATCGACGGTGCGCCACCGCCGCCAGGCGAAGGCGACGACGATCACGATCACCACCGCCGATGCGGCGGCCCCGGGTTTCCAACCCAGGGTGAACCCGGCGAGGATCGCCACCGACGTGTGCCATGCGTAGCTGAGCCGTTCGCCGACCGACGCGGGCTTGGTCGCCTCGTGGTCGAAGACCCACCACAACCCCCAGAGCACCACCGGCAGCGCGAATCGGATCAACCTGCGCAGCGGCGCTCGACCGAGAAGCAACTCGACACCGAGCGCGAACGCCACGACCACGCCCACGCTCGAGGTCGCCAACGCAACCGCCAGCGCGGCCATCGCCCACAGGTCGTGACGCAGCGTGTCTCCTCTGATCAGCCACCAGCCGACGACCAGCATCAGGATCGGCAGGTCGAAGTTGACCAGGAATCCGTACAGGATGTTGCCCTCGGCCGCCCACGACCACGCGAGACCCAGCGCCGCGATCACCACCAGCGCCGGATCGACGAGCCGACGGTGTGTCGCCGCGAACGCGATCGGGATCGCCAGGAAGACGACCAGCGCGACCAGCGCGTACGGCACGTAGCTCTGCACCCCGACCGTGTGCGCGAACCCCTGGTAGATGGCGATCGGAACGATCGACAGATGCCCGTTGTAGGGCGTGAGCAGGTCGCCGTGCACGTGGTGGGCGAGGATGTCCCATTCGTCGACGACGAAGGAGAGCCCCCGGCCGAACCAGCGCGCCGCGACGACGAGACCCACGAGCCCGCAACCCAGGACCACGAGATCGGCCCGCGTGCCGGGTCGACCCGGGGTGTCCGGCGCGGGGACCTGCGACGCCGATGCCTCCTCCGGCGGCGACATCTGTGAACGTGCGTCAGTCGCCCGCGCGGAGTCCATGGAACCTCGACATCGATCGGCGTCCGGTTCGCTCCAGCGGCGACCCCCGGCTCCGGCACAGTATAGAAATCGGCTCGCCGGCGAGACCCGGCCGCACCAGTGGGCGGAACCGACGCCGCGGGTCGGGTGCGACTCGGTGATTGAAGGCGCGTCGTCGGCCGGGCAGACTTGGCGCCCATGACCACGACACCGCACGACGCCGAACCCCCTTCCGCGCAGGCCACCGACCCCGCCGCCGGGCCCTTTGCCGGAACCGGCGCACTGGTCACCGGCGGCGGCAGCGGGATCGGCTTCGCCGCCGCCCGGCTTCTCGCCCGGGACGGGGCGCAGGTCACGCTCATGGGCCGCACCGCCGACAAGCTCCGCGCGGCCGCGGCCGAGCTCGCCGCCGAGTTCCCGACCGCACCGCCGGCGACGATCGCGCCCGGTTCGGTCGACGACGAGGACGCCGTCGCCGAGGCCGTGCGGATCGCAACCGAGGCGACCGGCCGGCTCGCCGTCACCGTCGCCAGTGCCGGCACCGGTGGTGTCGCCCCCATCGTGTCCCAGCCCCTCGACGAGTTCCAGAGCATCGTGTCGACCAACCTGGTCGGGACGTTCCTGACGATCAAGCACGCCGGTCGCGCCATCGTGGCCGGAGGCGGCGGGTCGATCGTCGCGGTGTCGTCGCTCGCAGCGTGCACCGTGCACGCCTGGATGTCGGCATATGCCGCCACCAAAGCGGGCATCGACGCACTCGTCCGCAACGCCGCGGATGAACTCGGCCCCTCGGGCGTGCGCGTGAACTCGGTCCAACCCAGTCTCGTCGACACCGAACTCGTGGCCTGGCCGATGGCCGATGAGCCGCTCGTCGAGTCGTACCTCGTCAACATGCCCGTCGCCCACATCGGCCAGCCCGACGAGGTCGCCCAGGTGATCAGGTTCCTCGCCGGCGACGAGTCGAGTTGGATGACCGGCAACTGCCTGCCCGTCGACGGCGGGCACCACCTGCGCCGTGGACCCGACTACGGGTCGATCGCGGCGCTGCTCTACGGCGACGACGCGGTCCTGCCCGGGTTCACCGGCGCACCCGCGGACTGATGCGACTCAGCTCGCCGGGGTCGCCGAGGGTGCCACCGGCCCGCGGCCGGTGTCGGCCGCGCCGGCGCGTACGGAAGCCGGCTCGTCGACCACCGAGCCGCGTGGGCGTTTGCGCCGCAGGAACGGACGCTCCACCACGTAGTACGAGAACGTCGCCGCGGCGAAGGTCATCACCACCGCCAGCGTGAAGGGCAACCAGTGGGGGAGGTCCCGGTAACGCGTGTGCCGCATCGTCTCGACGAAGATCGGCATGTGCCACAGGTACAGGCCGTACGAGATCTTGCCCATCCACACGACCGGACGGAGCTGCAACAGCCGGGTGAAGGGATGGGTGCCGCCGAGTACGGCGACCAGGACGATCGCCCAGCAGATGTCGATCAGACCGAGCGCCCAGTGGTACACCCACGCGTCGTTCACGTGCGCCTCCATGATCGTCCACACCAGAAACGCCGCGGCCGGGATGCCCAGCAGACGGATCCGCGGGGTGATCCGGTGTCCGAGCTGCAACCACACGGCGACGAGCGGACCGATCAACAACGCGTCGGCACGGACGTCGGTCCGCACGTACAGCGTCGTCTCGAAGGCGCCGGGGCTGGTGTGCATCGCCGAGATGATCCGGTCGATCCACACGACCACGATCAGCCCGATCAGCACCCACGCGACCGACCGGAGCTTGCGGACCAGCGCGAGCAGCCCGATCAGGAACGGGAAGAACAACAGGTAGTACTGCTCTTCGATCGCGAGTGACCACATGTGCGACAGGCTGAAGGGGATGATCCCGTCGTGGCCGACGATCACCGCCCAGTTGGTGACGTAGAAGACGACGTAGACCTCGGCCATCAGGAACGTACCGATGCCTTCGTGCTGCTGGATCGTCCAGGGGATCAGCACCAGGAGCATGAAGAACAACGCGGGGAGCAGCCGCAGCGCCCGGCGCCGGTAGAACCCCTTGAACGAGAACCCGCCGGTGACCTTGCGTTCCTCGAACAGCAGCGTGGTCAACAGAAAGCCCGACAGCACGAAGAACAGGTCGACCCCCTGGAACGACCCCGGCAGGAACGTGCCCATGAGCGACTGCCACGGGTAGCCGATGTGCGCGACGAACACCAGCGCGACGGCCAGTGCCCGCAACCCGTCGAGTTCGGGGCGGTAGCCCAGGTGGAACCGATCGGATCCCGGCGCGTCGGTTTCGACCGGCGCGTCCCCGGAACCGTCTTCGCCGGGCCGCTCGTCCGGCGAACCCGGCGGCTCGGGGGTCAGGGGCATCCCCTCAGTGAAGCAGTTCGCCGACCCTGAACGCGAGATCCAACGACTGACGACCGTTCAGACGCGGGTCACACATCGTCTCGTAGCGCTCGGGCAGATCGGCCGCCGAGATGTCATCGGCACCACCGAGACACTCGGTCACCGCGTCGCCGGTGAGCTCCACGTGCACCCCGCCGGGCCACGTACCGACCTCGCGGTGCGCAGCGAAGAACCCCGCGATCTCGGCCTCGATGTCGTCGAAACGGCGGGTCTTGTGCCCGTCGTCGGTCGTGAACGTGTTGCCGTGCATCGGGTCACACGCCCACACCACCGGGTGGCCGGCGGCCTGCACCGCCTCGAGCAGCGGCGGGAGCAACTCGGTCACCCGGGCCGCGCCCATCCGGCTGATCAGCGTGAGGCGGCCCGCCTCTCGTTCGGGGTCGAGACGATCGCACAACGCGACGACGTCGTCAGGGGTCGCGGTCGGGCCGATCTTGGCGCCGATGGGGTTCTCGATGCCAGAGAGGAACTCGAGATGCGCCCCGTCCAACCGACGCGTGCGCTCACCCACCCAGACCATGTGGGCGGAGGTGTCGTAGTAGTCGCCGGTCAGCGAATCGCGCCGGGTGAGCGCCTCCTCGTAGCCCAGGATCAGCGCCTCGTGACTGGTGTAGAAGTCGACCTCGTGCAGGCCGGGCTGGGTGGCGCCGTCGAGGCCGCAGGCACGCATGAAGCGCAGCGCCCGCTCGATCTCGTTCGCGATGCGCTCGTAACGGCTGCCCTCCGATGAGGCCCGGACGAAGTCCTGGTTCCACTGGTGCACGCGGGCCAGGTCGGCGAATCCGCCCTTGGTGAAGGCACGCAGCAGGTTCAGCGTCGATGCCGACTGGTGGTAGGCGCGCTCGAGGCGTGACGGGTCGGGCTTGCGAGCCTGCGGGGTGAACGCGATGTCGTTCACGATGTGCCCGCGGAACACGGGCAACTCGACCCCATCGACCGTCTCGGTGTCGGCCGAGCGGGGCTTGGCGAACTGGCCGGCGATCCGGCCGACCTTCACGACCGGCACGCCGGCCGAGTAGGTCAGCACCACGGCCATCTGCAGGATGACCTTCAGCTTGTCGCGGATCGCGTCGGCCCGGAACGCATCGAACGATTCGGCACAGTCGCCGGCCTGCAACAGGAAGGCCTCGCCACGGGCGACCTGCGCGAGCTGATCACGCAGCGAGCGGGCCTCGCCCGCGAAGACCAACGGCGGAAGGGTCGCGAGGTGCTTCACCGCGTTCTCGAACGCCCCCGTGTCGGGCCACTGGGGCTGCTGATCTGCGGGATGGTCCCGCCAGGACGTCGGTGTCCAGGCTCGGTCGGTCATCCCTCCATCGTTGCCAAGTCCGGGGGTGGGCACAAAGCCCGTTCGTGGCGTGCGGAGAGAACCGGTCGCTTCGGGCCGGTGGGGGACGGTCGTGGTCAAGCCGCGGTGACCCGCGCGTCGGCCTCGGCCCTGACGACCGCGACCGCCCGTTTGACGAGCCGTCGGGCCGCCTCGGCGGTGACGCCGAGTTCTTCACCGACCTCGCGGTAGCTGCGCTTGCGGCCGTCGTTGATGCCGAAGCGCTGCTCCACCGCGTAGCGGGCGCGCTGGTCCAACACGTCGAGCAGGTGGGTCACGCTCGACTCGCGTTCGGCCTCGAGCACGGCGTCCTCCGGGCCGGGACGGTCGTCCGCGATGAGATCGACCAACTCGTTGGAGTCGTCGTCGCCGACCGTGCGGTCCAGCGACGTCGGCGTCGACAGCCGGTGCAGGTGGGCGTTCTCCTCGTCGAGCTCGTCGGCGTCGCCCGACACCTGGCGCAGCGCGGCACGCAATCCGGCGGAGCGGTCACCGGGCAGGCGCACCAGACTCGCCTTCTGGTCGAGGGCCCGGCCGATGGCCTGGCGGATCCAGAAGGTGGCGTAGGTCGAGAACTTGAAGCCCTTGCGCCAGTCGAACTTGTCGACGGCGTGCTCCAGCCCGAGGTTGCCTTCCTGCACCAGGTCGAGCAGGTCCATCGAGGGTGGCAGCGGGTAGCGCCGGGCCACGCTCACGACCAGGCGGAGATTGGACCGGATGAACCGGTCTTTCGCCGCGGCGGCCGTGCGCACCGCCCGGCGCAGTTCCGCCGAGCTCTCGCCTTCGTCGAGGCGTTCCTGCGCAGCGACTCCCGCTTCGATCTTCTGCGCGAGTTCGCGCTCTTCGGCGGCGTCGAGCAGCGGCACCGCTCCGATTTCGTTCAGGTACTGGCCTACCGAATCACTCATGGTCATTCCTCCAACAGTGGGACTGCCCTCGGCATTCCCCGTTACACGGAAAGATGGATGTTTCCAACGTTTTGGTCAGTGGCTATGGTGCAACCGTGTTCGTGCCCTATCTGCTTCCGGAAACTCCGGTGACTTCGGTCACCGACTGGGTCGCCATCGGCGGAGGCAAAGGCCTCGCCAAGGCGCTGGACATCGGTCCGGCAGCGACCATCGACCAGATCCTCGCCTCGGGCCTGCGTGGCCGGGGCGGCGCGGGATTCCCGGTCGGGGTGAAGTGGAAATCGCTGCGCGAGACCGCTGCCGGCGGAACCTGCTTCGTGGTGTGCAACGCCTCCGAGGGCGAGCCGGGGACGTTCAAGGACCGCGCCATGTTGCGCCGGAACCCGTACCAGCTCATCGAGGGAGTTGCGATCGCGACGTTTGCCATCGGGGCCGATTCTGCATTCATCGGCCTAAAGGCAAAGTACACGCAGGAACACGAGAACCTCTCGCGGGCCCTTTCCGAGATGGAAGCCGCCGGGTTGACCGCCGGCATCCCGATCACGATCGTGCCGGGGCCCGACTCGTACCTGTTCGGCGAGGAGACCGCGCTGCTCCAGGCGATCCAGGGAGAACCCGCCGCGCCCCGCCTGTTCCCGCCCTACATCCAGGGCGTGTTCGCCTCGGTACCGAACATCGACTGGTCGGCGATGCCCAAGGCGACCCACGACCCCGAGTTGAACGACCCGGCCCCCACGCTGGTCAACAACGTCGAGTCGCTGTCGACCGCTGCCCACATCATGCACCACGGTGCGGAGTGGTTCCGCTCCATGGGCACCGAGGCGACGCCGGGTCACGGCGTCTGCACCATCGTCGGTGACGTGAACGCGCCGGGCGTCGCCGAGGTCGAGATGGGCACGCCGCTGGGTGAGATCATCGACACGGTCGGCGGCGGCGTGACCGAAGGTCGTCGCATCAAGGCGATCCTCTCGGGCATCTCGAACCCGGTGATGACCGAGGACTTCCTCGATGCGCCGTTGTGCTTCGACGCGTTCCGTGCCCGCGGTTCGGGGATCGGCTCGTGCGGATTCATCGTCTACGACGACACCACCGACGCGGTCGAGATCGGCTACACCTGCTCGCACTGGCTGTCGGTCGAGTCGTGTGGCCAGTGCAACGGCTGCAAGGTGGGGACGATGGGGGTCACCGCCCTGTTGAAGAAGATCATGGTCGGCGACGGCGAATACCGCGACATCTCCGACATCGGCGCACGGATCCTGAAGCTGACCGACGCCAACCGGTGCTTCCTCCCCGAACAGGACCAGATCGTCACCGCGAGCCTGTTGCGGACCTTCCCCCAGGACTTCCTCGACGCCGTCGACGGCAAGCCCGTGAACATCCGTGACCTCATGCCGCCCAAGCTCGTCGACGTGGCCGACGGCAAGGCGATCCTCGACGAGCACTGGCGGCTCAAGCAGGAGAACTGGGCGTACGCCGACATCGGCAACGCCACCGGCATCTACCGCACCGAATAACAGGCAGTTGGCGGACGACGACGCTCACGGCCCGGTCCGGGGCGCGCGGATCGGCGTGTTCGGCGGGACGTTCGACCCGCCGCACGTCGGGCACCTGGTCGCCGCGTGCGAAGTGGGTGAGGTGCTCGAACTCGACGTCGTGCTGTTGGTGGTAGCGCACCGGCCCTGGCAGAAGGTGGGCAGCCGCCCGATCACCGACGCGTCGCTGCGACTCGCGATGGTCGAGGCCGCCACCGAGGGGCTCGAGGGGCTCGTGGCCAGCGACCTGGAGATCCGTCGCGGCGGCGACTCCTACACCGCGGACACCCTGGCCGATCTCCGGCGTGGCAGCCCCGACGCGGAGTTCTGCGTGATCCTCGGGACCGACGCGGCCGCGCAGATCGACACCTGGGGTCGCGTCGACGAGGTGTTCGCGTCGGCGACGGTCGTCGCGTACGAGCGTGCGGGCGCGGACGGCATCCCGCTGCCGCCGTTGCGCGACGACATCGCCATCGTGCGTGTTCCCCGCTTCGAGGTCTCGAGCACCGACGTGCGCGCCCGCGTCGCCGCAGGTCGGCGGATCGACGTGTTGTGTCCGCCCGGAGTCGTCCGGATCATCGACGACCACGGGCTCTATCGTGTCGGGGACCCATGAGCGACTCCGACGAGCCTCCGCGCACCACCCGCGACCAGCGGGGCGCGGTCGCGCGTCTGGCCGAGGCCGTCGCCGAAGCCCAGGCCGCCGCACGTGCCGGCGCCGCCGCGCTCGGCGCCGAACCGACTCCGACCGATCAACCACTGCAGCGACCGACGCCGACGACCGGGCCCGCGACGGCCGCGCCGGCCGACGGTGGAGCGACGACCCGGACCGACGACGAGGCGAACCGACTGCGCGACCGGATCGGCGCGCTGCCCCCGCTCGACGACCCCACCGATGCGGCACCACACGAACCCGTCCGCCCGACGACCGCGGGTACCGGATCAGGAGCGGCAACGGCGACGGCGGCGACTCCGGAGGCACCCGCGGATCGTCGCCCGGACCGTCGACGCCGGTTCTGGCCCCTGTACCTGCTGATGGTGCTGATGATCGTGGCGGTACCCGCACTCGTGTGGACCGGCTACCGGCTCGCTGCAGACAGCACCGCCGGCGAAGTGCTGTCGGGGCGGTCGAAACCGTCGTCGCCCGGCTACACGGCGCTCGTGGAACCGACCCCGACCGCTCTGGTGATCCAGGTCTCGAACTCGGGTCATGCCCAGGGGCTGACCGTGTTGTCGCTGTCGGGACCGAAGCAGCAGGGCGGCGCGGCCATCGCGTCGCCGGTCGACGTGCGACTCTCGAAGCCCCGGATGGGCGTCGAATCGTTCGCGGGGATCATCGACCTGACCAGCCCCGCCACCGCCGGCAAGGTCATCGGGTCGGAACTGGGCATGGGATTCACCGACGTCGTCGAGGTCACCGATGCGGATCTGGTCACCCTGATCGACGCCGTGGCCCCGCTCGAGATCGACAATCCCGAGCCGGTCACCGAGCTCGACGGCACCACGCTCGACGCCGGGCCGGTCGAACTCACCGCGGCCGAGGTCCCCGCCTATCTGACCGCCCAGGACGCCGGGCACACCATCAGCGGCAAGCTCGCCCGGCAACAACTCGTCTGGGCCGCGTGGATCGACAAGATCGCCGCCGACGGTGGCGCCGAGGCGATCCCGGGGGAGACCGACGTCGGCCTCGGCCGCTACCTCGTCGGGCTCGCCGCGGGCAAGATGCAGACGACGTCGTTTCCGGTCGAGGCGGCGCCCGACGCGGACGGCCGGTCGGCGGTGAAGATCGACCACGACCCGGCGATGCTGCTGATCGCGAACCTCGTGCCGTTTCCGGTCGCAGCGGTCCCGGGCGACCGGGCGACGGTCACCCTCCTGAACGGCACCGGCCCCGGCGCGGTGCCGGCGGCGGTGATCCAGCGACTCGTCTTCGCGGAGGCGCAGATCACCAGCATGGGCAATGCCAAACGGTTCGACCACGCCCAGACGACGCTCACCTACGCGGACGCCCGGGCGAGGCCGTTCGCCGAGGCCATGGCCGCGCAGCTCGGCGTCGGTCGAGTGGTCCATTCCGATTCCGCCGACAACGGCATCGACGTCTCGATCGTGGTCGGCAAGGACCTGTTGTCGGACCCACCGGGGCCCCTGACGATCGAGGAGGTCGACTCCGACCGATGAGCTTCGAGCACGACCCGGCCGCACCGTCGGGCGCCGACGACATGGACTACGCGCTGGTCGCGGCGCGTGCCGCCGCGGCGAAGACCGACGCCGACACGGTCGTCCTCGACGTGTCGGAACTGCTGGTGGTCACCGGCTCGTTCGTGGTCACCTCGGCCGGGAACGCCCGCCTCGTGAAGGCGATCACCGAAGAGGTGGAGCGCGTCGTCGCCGAAGCCGGCGGTCCGCGACCCAGGCGGATCGAAGGGCTCGACGATCTGCGCTGGGTGCTGATGGACTACGGCGACTTCGTCGTCCACGTCTTCGACGACGTGACCCGTGAGACCTACGACCTCGAACGGCTCTGGCGGGACGCGCCCCGGGTGGCCTGGACCACCGACTGACCGGTGGAGCGGACCGTTCAGTCGCCGGCTGCGGTGAGGTGCAGGATCGCCGCGGTGCATTCGGCCGACCCGTGCCAGGCGATGCCCTCGTCGGCGAGTTCGGCGCCGGCGTGGCGCACGGGCGCCGGAGGATCGTCGCTGGTGAGATCGACCGGGGTCACGTCGTAGCGGCGTGCCCGGTCGAGTCCGTCGATCCGCAGCGCATCGGGCGTCGGATCACGGTCGTCGGCACGGGCGGGGAGCTGGAAGGCGAACACCACCGCCTCGGAGCGGTCGCCGGCGACGAACGCGAGAGCCGCGCTCGGTCCGCGCTCGGGCGAGACGAGACGCACCAGGTCACCACGCTGGACGACCGGGCGGAGCCGCTTGTAGACCGACGTGGCACGGCGGCAGATCGCCCATTCGTCGGCGTCGAGGGCGTCGCGGTTCACGTCAAAACCGAAGCGGGCGCTCATCGCCACGGCGCACGCGAACGCGATCGGTCGTTGCCCCCAACGGGTGACATGAGCGGCCAGCGCCGCGACCGGCAGGAACTCGGCAGCGTGCCACTGCATCCGCACCCGGTCGACCGGGTCGGTGTTGTCCGACAACCACACGTCGTGAAAACGGGCGAGCGTGCCCAGGTCCATCCGGCCACCACCCGACGCGCACAGCAGCAGCTCGGCGTCGGGGTGCGCGGCCACCACGCGGTCCATCGCCGCCCAGGTCGCGTGCACCACGTCGACGGGCCAGTTGCTCTGCCGGTCCGCGGCCAGCGCACCCGAGCCGGGTTCGGTGACCATCCGGTTCGCGTCCCACTTGACGTGGTCGGCGCCGTTCGCCGGGTCGAGCACCGCGTCGAGGACCCCCACGACGTGATCGGCGACCTCTGGGCGACACAGGTCGAGCTGGAGCTGCTGGCGCTCTTCGCGCCGTTGCCGTCCGGGAACGGCCACCACCCAGTCGGGGTGGTCGCGGTAGAGCACCGACCGGGGATTCACCATCTCCGGTTCGACCCAGACGCCGAATCGCACCCCGGCTGCGGCGGCCGAGCGGCCCACCCCGGCGAGCCCGTCGGGAAGCTTGCGCCGGTCCGGATCCCAGTCGCCCAGGCCCTGGGTGTCGTCGTCGCGGGGGAACTCGGTGCCGAACCAGCCGTCGTCGAGCAGAAACACCTCGCCGCCGAGGTCCGCGGCTTCACGGCAGAAGCGATCGAGCCGGGCCGCGTCGAAAGCGAAGCCGGTGGCCTCCCAGTTGTTGACGACCACGGGACGGTCCCGCGAGCCGTCGCGCAGGGCGTAGGCCCGCACCCAACGGTGCAGCCGCTGGGTGAGTGGACGGGTACCCGCATCGGACCACGCCCACACCACCGTCGGCGTGGTGAACGTCGCTCCCGCGGCGAGGACGTAGTCGGCGCCGGTCGGCAGATGGCCGAACCAGGCGCGCACGCCGCCGTGACGGGCACCTTCGAACGCGATCCGCAGGTTGCCGCCCCATGCCAACGCCGCGGCGAGGACGCGCCCGGTCGACTCGCCCACCTCGCCATCGGGGCGGTAGCGCACGTACGGCGGCACCTCGTGGGCCGGCCGTGTCGTGGCCCGCGCCTCGAGGACCTTCGCGCCGGGGGTGAGCCGATCGTGGACCGGCGCGAACTCGGCACCCCAGTCGCCCGTGTAGTGGTCGAGCCACGGGTCGTCGCCGGACAGCAGCGGCGTCGCGGCGGCCACCTCGTGCAGCGTGACCGGGCCGGTCTGGTCGTTGGTGACCGTGACCCACTGCGAGACCACCCCGGCCGCGGGCCACGAGCGCAGATGGATCCGCACGGTGAGCGGAGCGACCTCGTCGGTCAGGGCGAAGACGAGCGATTCGCCGCCCGCGTGGACGCCGCGTTCGTGACCGGTGCAGACCAGCCGCGTGATCGGGGTGCCGTCCGCATTGGTGAGCCGCAATGCCGGCGACGCGAACGGGTCCTCACCGTAGGTCGGGTAGGCGAGGGGGTACAGCCAGGCGGGGAAGGCGAGCGGTCCGGCGTCGACGTCGGGTCCGAACCCGACCTGGCGTAGACGGCCGGCGTCGTCGGTGCAGAACGCGACGCGGGTGTCGCCTGCGTCGAGCATGGTCGGTTCCATCGGTGTCTCCTCGGCCGGGGTCTCCGCGGACTGTATCGGCCGGCCGGTACGGTGAGGTCCGATGAACGACATGGTCTACCGGCGCCTGGGCGATTCGGGGTGTGCGGTGTCCCGGGTGGGTCTGGGCACCAACAACTTCGGCTTCCGGATCGACCCCGAGGCGAGCCGCAGGGTGCTCGACACCGCCCTCGACGCGGGCATCACGCTGATCGACACGTCCGATTCGTACGGCGACGCCGAGGTGGTGCTCGGCGACGCACTCGTGGGGCGACGTGACGAAGTGGTGCTGGCCACCAAGTTCGGCTCGGCGGCGCACGGCGACGACGTCACCCCCGACTGGGGGGCGCGGGGGTCCCGGCGCTACGTGCGGGCCGCAGTGGAGCGTTCGCTGCGGCGTCTGCGCACCGACTGGATCGACCTCTACCAGCTCCACCGTCCCGATCCACTCACCCCGATCGCGGAGACGCTCGGCGCCCTGGAGGAACTCGTGGAGGAGGGCAAGGTCCGTTACCTGGGCTGTTCGAACTTCGCCGGTTGGCAGGTCGCGGATGCCGCCTGGACCTCGCGGAGCGCCGGTCGTCAGGGCTTCATCAGCGTGCAGAACCACTGGAACCTGCTCGAACGTGGTATCGAGGCCGAGGTGCTGCCCGCCGCGGAGCACTTCGGGATGGGGATCCTGCCGTACTTTCCGCTCGCGAGCGGGGTGCTCACCGGCAAGTACCGCCGTGGCGAGGAGCCGCCGGCCGACAGCCGCCTGGTCGCCTGGGGACGCCAGGACTCCCTCACCGACGACGTGTTCGCCGTCACCGAGGCGCTCGAGGCGTTCGCCCGAACCCGGGGGATCACCCTCCTGGACGTGGCGATGGGATGGCTCGCCTCGCGGCCCGGTGTGGCGTCGGTGATCGCGGGGGCGACCCGTGGCGAACAGGTCACCGCCAACGTGGCGGCGGCCGAGTGGGAACCGACCGACGACGACCTGGTCGAGATCGACCGCATCACCCGGGGCGACTGATCCGCCCGGAAAGGACGAACCATGGCCGAGCTGCAGGTGTTCCCCGACGACTTCTCCACGGTGCTGTGCATCGTGGCGCACCCCGACGACCTCGAGTTCGGTGCCGCGTCGGCGATCGCGAAGTGGACGGCCGCCGGCAAGGAGGTCCGCTACGTGCTGGTCACCTCCGGCGAGGCGGGTATCGACGGGCTCGCACCCGAAGAATGCGGGCCGATCCGCGAGGCCGAGGAGCGGGCCGGCGCCGAGATCGTGGGGGTGTCGTCGGTGGAGTTCCTCGACCACGTCGACGGTGTCGTCGAGTACGGCCTGGATCTACGCCGCGACCTCGCCCGGGTGATCCGCGTCCACCGGCCCGACCTGGTGGTCACCGGCAACCGGGAAGCGTTCTGGCCCGGACGGGTCGGGTTCAACATGGCCGATCACCGGGCAGTCGGGCTCGCGGTGCTCGACGCCGCCCGGGACGCGGCGAACCGGTGGATCTTCCCCGAACTGCTCGACGAAGGTCACGAGCCCTGGAGTGGGGTCCACCGGGTGGCGTTGGCCGCGTCGCCGTACGCCACCCATGCGGTGGACATCACCGGTTGGCTCGACAAGGGCATCGCCTCGCTGGAGGCCCACGAGCGCTACATGGCGGGCCTCGGCGACGCCTGGCCGCCCGCGGACATGTTCCTGACCGAACGGGCCGAACAGGACGGGCGACGACTCGACGTCGAACACGCCGTCGCGTTCGAACTCGTCGAGTTGTGACCGACACCGGGGGAGCGCCCGGCGACGACCACGTCTTCATCACCCGGCTCGACGCGGGGGAGGGAACGGGGCCGACGCTGGCGGTCAAGGACTGCATCGACGTCGCGGCGACGATCACCTCTGCCGGGTGCCCGGTCGTGGCCGAAGAGGCGGAGCCGGCCGCGATCGACGCCGCGTGTCTCGCCGGAGCGCGAGCGGCCGGGGCGCGTCTGGTCGGCAAGACCAACCTGCACGAGCTGTGCTTCGGTGCCACCGGCGTGAACCCGCACTACGGCACGCCGCGCAACCCGCTCGACCCGCGGCGGGTGCCCGGAGGGTCGTCGTCGGGCTCCGCGGTGGCCGTCGCGACCGGGCAGGCCGACGTCGCGTATGGCACCGACACCGCCGGATCGGTCCGCAACCCCGCGGCGTGCTGCGGGGTCGTCGGGCTCAAGACGACGCTGGGGCGGGTGCCGGTGGAGGGGACCCACCCCCTGGCGCCGTCGATGGACACGATCGGCCCCCTCGCCCGTGACACCGCCCGGGTGGCCGTCGGGATGGCGTTGCTCGAACCCGGATTCGCCCCGGCAGCTCCGGCGGTCGGTGACCTGCGCCTCGCCCGGTTCCGGGGTCTCGACACCGATCCGCGGATCGACCGGGCGGTCGACACCGCCCTGGCGGCCGCCGGCGTGACCACCGCCGACGTGGCCGTCGACGGGTGGGCGCAGGCGCATGGCGACGGCCTCGATCTCATGTACGGCGAAGCGCTCGAGGTGAACCGGGCGTTGGTGGCCGACCACGCCGATCGCCTCGGCGCGGACGTGCGTGCCCGCTTCGCCAGGGCCGCCCGGCTCACCGCGGCCCATCTCGATGCGGTGCGGCGTCGCCGCGGACTCTGGCAGCGCGAACTGGCCGCGGCCTTCGAGGGCTTCGACGCGCTGGCGCTGTGCGGGCTGCCGATCTTCCCACCCACCATCCGTGATCTCGACCCGGCCTCGAACGTCGCCGCGGTCGCGGTCAGCTTCGCCGGTTTTCCAGCGCTCTGTCTACCGGTGCCGACCATCGACGGGCCGCCGATCGTGACGGGCTCGCCCTATCCGGCGTCGCTCCAGCTCGTCGGTGCGCCCGGCTCCGAGGAGCTATTGGTCGGGATCGGTGCGATCGTCGAGGCGGCCGTCACCGACCGGTCGCCGACCGGGTCCGCCGGTTGCGCATGATACCCCACGGGGTATAGTGGGCTCATGGCAACCACGACGATCACCAAAGACACCTTCGAACCCACCGTCACCGACAACGCCATCGTCCTGCTCGACTTCTGGGCGTCGTGGTGCGGGCCGTGCCGGGCGTTCGCGCCGGTGTTCGAGGAGTCCTCGAACGCCCACCCCGACATCGTGTTCGGCAAGGTCGACACCGAAGCCGAGCCGGTCCTCGCCGCCGAGTTCGGGATCCAGTCGATCCCCACGCTCATGGCGTTCCGTGAGGGCATCCTCGTGTTCTCCCAGCCCGGTGCCCTGCCAGGGGAGACCCTCGAGAAGGTCATCGAGGCCGTCGAGGAGCTCGACATGGACGAGGTACGTGCCCAGGTCGCCGAGCACCAGCACGCGCACGAAGGCGACTCGCCGGCGTGACGGGCCCCGACGACGAGGCGCGTCGCCGGGTCCTGAACCGACTCCGGCGTGCCCGCGGACAGCTCGATGCCGTCATCGACGCGGTCGAGTTCGATCGGCCCTGCCGCGACGTGATCACCCAACTCGCCGCCGTGTCGAGCGCGCTCGACCGGGCCGGCTACACCATCATCGCCACCGCGCTGAAAGGCTGTGTCGCCGACGCCGACGGCGTCAACCACGCAGAGGGCATCACGACCGACGAACTGGAGAAACTCTTCCTGTCGCTGTCGTGAACGACACCGCCCGCGCCGACCGGTCCGGGCCACCACCGAGGAGGCCATCGAATCCATGTGCAGACCCGTGAAGTGCCGGCGCTGCGGCAAGACCACCTGGGCCGGGTGCGGCGACCACGTCGACCAGGTACGCGCCGGTGTGGCCGACGACGATTGGTGCGAGGGGCATCCCGACTCCGAATCGAATCCCGGGCGTTGGTCGCGGTTGTTCGCGAGACGCTGAGGAGGCCGTCGTGTTCTTCCGCCAGTACGACCTCGGGTGCCTGTCGCTCTACAGCTACCTGATCGGTGACCGCGACTCGGGACGGGCCGTCGTCGTCGACCCCCAGCGTGACATCGACGCCTATCTCGCCGATGCCGCCGCCGAAGGGCTGCAGATCGAACGGGTCATCGAGACCCACTTCCACGCCGACTTCGTGTCGGGCCACCTGGAGATGGCCGACGCCACCGGCGCGGTGATCTCCTACGGACCCGGTGCCGAGGCCGACTTCGCCATCGAGCACCTCGCGGACGGCCAGGTCCTCGACCTGGGCACCGTCGAACTGGAGATCCTCCACACCCCCGGCCACACCCCCGAGTCGATCTCGATCGTGGTGCGCGAACGCGCCGGCGCCGCACCGCACGCCGTGCTGACCGGCGACGCCCTGTTCATCGGCGACGTCGGCCGACCCGACCTGTTGACCTCGGTCGGTCACGGTGCCGATGACCTGGCCCGGCTGCTGTACGGCTCACTACGTGACAAGTTGCTCACCCTGCCCGACGCCACGGCGGTGTTTCCGGCGCACGGCGCCGGGTCGGCCTGTGGCAAGCAACTCTCGACCGCGGCTTCCTCCACGATCGGCGAGCAGCGGGCCACCAACTACGCGCTCGCCGACCTGGACGTCGACTCCTTCGTCGAGTTGATCACCGCCGGGCAGAGCGTCGCCCCGCGGTACTTCGCCTATGCCGCGGACGAGAACCGCCGCGAACGGGACCGCTTCGAATCCGACGAGCCGGTGCGGACGATCGGTCTGCGCGAAGCCGTGGACGAGGCCGGCCGGGGAGCGGTGCTCATCGACACGCGCCCCGCCGAGTCGTTCGCATCGGGCCACGTGCGCGGCTCGGTCAACGTCGGTCTCGACGGGCGCTTCGCCGAGTACGCGGGCAACATCGTCAGAGCCGGACAGCCGATCGTGATCCTCGCCGAACCGGGTCGAGCCCGCGAAGCACGGACCCGCCTGGCACGGATCGGGTTCGACGCGATCGTCGGCGTCGTCGCCGACGTCGAGGCCGCGCTGCTCGCCGAACCCGCCCACGCGACGTCTGCCGCCCGGCTCACCGCGTCCGACGTCGCCGACTGGCTGGCCGACGAACCCGGCGTCCAGGTCGTCGACGTGCGCGGCCCCGGAGAGATCGAGACGACCGGCATGCTTCCCGGTGCCGCGACGGTGCCGCTGCCCACCCTGTTGGACACGATCGAAGACCCCGCCGCGGCGGCGGTACGACTCGATGCGTCGGCGCCGACGATCGTGTACTGCGCCGGGGGGTACCGCTCGTCGATCGCCGCGTCGACGATGCGGGCCCACGGGTTCACCCGGGTGGTGGACCTCATCGGCGGCTGGGACGCCTGGGAGCTGACCGTCGGCCGCACCGGCTGAACCGAACCGGTACGATGCGGCGCGTGCCGCTCCGACTCGAACCCGCCGACGACTTCATGCACGAGCCGGAGGCGGCCGAGAACTTCAACGAGAGCCGGTACTACAACTTCTTCGACGCGCCCAGCGGGTTCGGCGGATGGGTCCGCCTGGGCAACCGGGTGAACGAGGGGTACGCCGAGCTGTCGGTCTGTCTGTACCTGCCCGACGGCCGGATCGGGTTCATCTACGACCGCCCGAAGATCACCGACAACGACGCGCACGACGCCGGCGGTCTGGCCTTCGAGGTGATCGAACCCTTCGTCGCCCACCACGTCACCTTCGACGGCAAGGTGTGTCTGCTCGACGACCCGCGCCAGATGGCCGAACCCCGTGAAGCGTTCCGGAACAATCCGTTCGTGCCGTGCGCGATCGACCTGCGTCTCGACGCGGTCGGGCCGATCCAGGGCGGCGAACCCGTCGCGGACGACGGTAGTTCACTGGCCGGGACCGACCCGTCGAAGATGTTCGCCCGCGGCCACACCGAACAGCACATGGCGATCACCGGGACGCTGCGCGTCGGCGACGAGGCGTTCGCGTTCGACGACGGACTGGGCATGAGAGACCACTCGTGGGGTCCCCGCTACTGGCAGAACGTCTGGTACTACCGTTGGCTCACCGTCAACCTCGGGCCCGATCTCGGCATGGGGTGCACGATCGGCGGCGACGAGGCCGGCAACGTCGGCGCCAAGGGTTTCGTCTACGACCGGGCCCGCTACGGCGACGACCGGTTCGTGGCGATCCGCGACGCGGCCATCGAATCCGACTACGACGACGAATGGATTCCGTCGTCGAACACCCTCGTCGTCACCACCGACGACCACACCTACACCGTCACCGGCGAGATCTGGTCGACGATCCCGCTGCGGAACCGCCGCGACGGTCGGCTCACCCGGATCACCGAAGGGGCGACCCGTTGGGCCTACGACGGCATCGACGGCAGCGGCATGTCGGAGTACCTCGATCAGATCGTCGACGGCGTCCCGGTGGGCACCCGCCACGGGCTCTGACGCACCAGGCGTCGGCCCGCGGCCGGTCGTGACCGACCGCTCGGGAAGGACGAATTCGCCGCTCCGCGCCCTAGCGTCGCCGATGTGGTCGACGCGCGGTCCGGGGTGAGCGAAGAGGACGAAGTCGAACCCCGAACCGCGACCGCCGACGATGGATCGGACCAGCCGAAGATCACCGGTCGCCAGGTGGCGCTGTTCGCCGTGGTGGCCGTCGCGTTGTTGATGTCGACGCTCGACATGACGATCGTCGCGACCGCGCTGGAATCGTTGCAGCGCGGCCTGGACACCTCGGTCGCGTGGGCCGGCTGGACGATCACGGCCTACAGCCTGGGCATGGTGCTGATGCTCCCACTGTCGGGCAAGCTCACCGACCGGCTCGGTTCGCGCAAGGTGTTCCTCGTCTCGATCATCGTGTTCACCGCGGCATCGCTGCTGTGCGGCCTCGCCACCGGTATCCACGAGTTGATCGTCCTGCGGTTCGTCCAGGCGCTGGGCGGGGCCGGGTTCACCCCGTCGGCGACCCGGATCGTGGTCGAACACTTCGGCCCCGCACGTGACAAGGCGGTCGGGCTGTTCGGCACGCTGTTCACGTCGGGGGCGATGATCGGACCGCTGCTCGGCGGGTTCATCGTGTCGGGCTGGTCGTGGCGGGGCGTGTTCCTCGTCAACGTGCCGCTCGGTATCGTGCTCGTGCCGCTGTCTCTGCGCTTCATCCCCGCCGATGCGCCGGTGCGGCCGCGGGCCGACCGGGTGCGGTCCGGCTTCGATCTCGCGGGCGTCGCCTACGCCGCGATCGGGCTGGCCTCGGCGATGGTGACGGCGAGCCTGCTCGGCGAGTCGCCGTCGGAGTGGATCGTGGCGATCGCGGTCTGTGCCGCGCTGGCGGTGGGTGGCCTGTGGGCGTTCGGGCGGCACGTACGGCGGGTCGACGATCCGCTGATCGCGCCGCGGCTGATCGGCGGGCGGGGGTTCGCTGCGGTGAACGTCATCAACGTGCTCTACGCCGGCGGGGCGATCGGGCTGATGGCGCTGGTGCCGCTGTACGCGACGACCCGCTACGGCATCGACGCGTTCGGCTCGGGGACCCTGCTGGCCGCCGAGGGGGTGGCGGCGGTGACCCTGTCGACGCTCGGGGCGTTGGCGTTGCGCCGGACCGGCTACCGCCTGCCGCTGTACGTGACCGCCGTGTTCGTCGTGCTCGGCATGGTCGCGCTGGCACTGCCGCCCCAGGGCATGTCGGCGTATGCGTGGCTGGCGTGCAGCGCAGCGCTCGTCGGGATCGGGCTGGGCATCGCGAGCCCCGCGTCACGCAATGCGGGGCTGCAACTGCTCCCTGATCAGGCGGCACCGATCGCCGCGGTCCGCACGATCGGTCTGCAGCTCGGGTCGATCATGACCGTCTCGGCGGCCACGGCCGTGATCGAGGCCGCGTCGAATCCGTCGATCGCCCAGGCGTGGGTGTTCGTGGCGTTCGCCGCGCTCACCGTGTGCATCGGTGTGCCCACGGTGCGCAGGATCCCCGAACACCGCGGCTCGTGGTGAGCCGGTCCCGGCCGGCGCGGCCGGCGCGACGGCTCAGCCGAGCGCTTTGGCCTTGAGCACGTCGAACTCGGCCTGGGTGATCGTGCCGGCGTCGAGCAGGGCCTTGGCCTGGGCGATGTCGTCGGCGGGGGAGGTGCCGGCGGTCTGACGGATGTACTGGCGCACATCGGCCTCGGCCGCGGCGTGCTCGGCCATCGACCGTTCGGCCATGCCCTTGCCGTTCACGATCAGGTACACCAGCAGGCTGAGCAACGGCAGGATCAGCAGGAAGAGCACCCACACCGCCTTCATCCCACCGCTCATGTCCTTGTTCCTGAACAGGTCCACGATGACGCTGAACAGCATCATCAGGTACATCAACATGAAGAAGACGGACAGCACCGTCCACAGCAACGACCCCAGTGACACGTCGGCTAGCAGCATCGTACATACCCTTTGTTCGCGATCGGCCAGGTTCCGTCCCCGCCGGTGACGGCGAGCTTACGTCGGTGAGGGGTCACCCGCGGGGTTCTGTCGACGTGGAACAGCACACTCGGACCGTCCACCCCACAGATCCGACGGCAAGGAATGCGACCATCGGCGTGCCGAAGAGCACCAGCATGCCGGCATCGATGTTCGCCCCGATCGTTGCAGCGGTCAGTGTGCGTTCGGCGATGCCGGCGATGGCCCCCAGGCCGACGCAGCCGACGATCGGCGGCCACCAGCGTCGATCCAGCCGGCCTGATCTGGTTGCGGAGACCAGGGTGAGCGCCGCCGCGACGAGGACCACGGTCGCGATGAGACCGATCATGACCTCGGTTCCTGCGCTGATGGCGGGCGGGTCGAACGTGCGGCTGAAGGCATGCTGGTCATGCGCCGGATCCAGGCCGGGGACGCGATCGTCCTGGTTTCCGAAGACCCACCACACCACGACGGGGGTCGAGAGGATCAGGACGAACGCGGCGACGACGGCGCGTGGAGCCGTCCGCAGGCGCACGGGTTTCCCGGATGGCGTCGGGGGCGGTGGATGACCGACCATGGCTCCATCATCGGGTTCGGATCGACGGCCCACCATGGGGGAAAGCCCGCATTGCCGTCCGGTTCGACGAAGAATCTCCCGGGTCCCGTGACCTGGGCGTCATCCAGTGGAGCTATGGGGAATCGAACCCCAGACCTCTTCCATGCCATGGAAGCGCTCTACCAACTGAGCTATAGCCCCGAGTGTGGTCCGCCAACTCTACCAGTCACGTTCCCGACGGCGAACTCAGCGGGGGACGAGCACGAGCTGGGTCTGGGTGGTCTTGGCGACCCGCCCCTCGGCCGTGGCGAGGTCGGTCTCGACCACGATCGTCGTGCGTCCGGCGTGCAGGATCCGTGCCGTCGCGGTGAGGGTGCCGCTGCGGGCCGCACCGAGGAAGTTCGTCTTCGACTCGACCGTCGTGGTGCCAGACGCCCCCTCGGGCAGATTGAGGTAGGCCAACATGGCGCCGGCCGCGTCGGCCAGGGCCATGACCACACCCCCGTGGATCACGCCGTTCGCCGTGCACAGCGACTGCGACCACTCCACCGACACCACGACCTCGTCGGTGTCGACCCGGTCGGCGACGAAACCGAGCGTCGCACACATCGGCATCGCGGCGCGCAGGTAGCCGGTCGGGTCGGCCATCGCCGCGCGGACGGCGTCGTCACCAGGGGGTTCAGGACTCATGCCGGTCGACCTTCATCTTCTGCTCCTCCGAAATTTGCAGGGAATCGCCGCTGTGGGCGGCAGAATCCTGCAAATTTCGGAAGGGGTTTGGTGGGGCCTCCGAAATTTGCAGGGAATCGCCGCTGTGGGCGGCAGAATCCTGCAAATTTCGGAAGGGGGGCGGGACGGGACGGGACGGGACGGGGGGCGGGACGGGACGGGGACGGGACGGGGGAGCGGGGCGGGGTGCGGCGGGGTCGGTGGGGCGTCACTTCACCACCAGGTTGACCATCCGGCCCGGCACCGCGATCACCCGGGTGACCTCGGCGCCGTCGAGAAGCTCGGCGATCCGCGCATCGGCCCGGGCCGCCGCCTCCAGATCGGCGGGCGAGGCGTCGGGAGCAACCGTGATGTGGCTGCGGACCTTGCCGTTGATCTGTACCGGGATCTCGACGGTCTCGGCCACCAGCAGCGCCGGATCGGCGACCGGGAAGTCGTGCCAGGCCAGCGACGCATCGTGGCCGAGCCGTTCCCAGAGCTCCTCGGCGACATGCGGCGCCAGCGGCGCGAGCGCGAGCACCATCGGCTCCACCGCGGCGCGGGGCACCCCACCGTCGAAGCGACCGATCAGATGGTTGTTGTACTCGGTGATGCGGGCGACCACCGTGTTGAACCGCAACGACTCGTAGCCGTCGGCGGCCGCGTCGAGCATCTGGTGCAGCGCCCGCAGCGTGTCGTCATCGACCGCGCCGTCGGTGACGGTCACCTCACCGGAGTGCTCGTCGACCACGTTGCGCCAGATGCGCTGCAGCAACCGGTGCACGCCGATCACGTCGCGGGTGTGCCAGGGACGGCTCTGGTCGAAGGGGCCGGTGAACATCTCGTACAGCCGCAGCGTGTCGGCGCCGTACGCCTCGTACATCTCGTCGGGCGTGACCGAGTTCTTCAGACTCTTGCCCATCTTGCCGTACTCACGGTGCACCGGCGCCCCGTCGTGGGTGAACGTGCCGTCGTCTCCTTCGACCACCTCCGCAGCGGGCACGTGGAAGCCCCGGTCGTCGGTGAACGCGTACGCCTGCACATAGCCCTGGTTGAACAACCGGTGGAACGGCTCGACCGACGAGACGTGGCCCAGGTCGTAGAGCACCTTGTGCCAGAACCGGGCATAGAGCAGATGCAGCACCGCGTGCTCGACGCCGCCGACGTACAGGTCGACGCCGCCCGAGTCACCCGGCGAGCGGGGACCCATCCAGTAGGCCTCGATCTCGGGATCGACGAACGCGTCGTCGTTGTGCGGGTCCAGATAGCGCAACTCGTACCAGCACGACCCGGCCCACTGGGGCCTCGTGTTGGTCTCGCGCCGGTAGGTGCGCGGCCCGTCGCCCAGATCCAGGCTGACCTTCACCCAGTCGTCGGCCCGCGCGAGCGGCGGCTCGGGCAGCGCGTCGGGATCGTCGGACACCCGGGGGGTGAAGTCGTCGATCTCGGGCAGGGTCACCGGGAGCTGGTCGGCAGGCACCGCGTGGGCGAACCCGTCGTCGTCCCAGACGATCGGAAAGGGTTCGCCCCAGTAGCGCTGGCGCGAGAACAACCAGTCGCGCAACTTGTAGGTGACCGTCGACCGACCGGTGCCCTGCACACCCAGCCAGCCGGTGATCGCCGCCTTCGCATCGGGCACGGCCAGACCGTCGAGCGACACGTCGTCGTTCGCCGACGCGGTCGCGGTGCCCTCCCCGGTGAACGCACCGGGCCACTGCTCGACCGGCGCACCGTCGTCGAGACCGTGCTCGGCGAACCACGACGACGGCGGGTGCACCACTTCGACGATCCCCAACCCGAAGGCCTTCGCGAACGCGAAGTCCCGCTCGTCGTGGGCGGGCACGGCCATGATCGCCCCGGTGCCGTAGCCGGTCAACACGTAGTCCGCGATGAACACCGGCACGGGGTCGCCGTTGACCGGATTGATGGCGAAGGTTCCGGTGAACACGCCGGTCTTGGTGCGCGACTCGGCCTGCCGGTCGCGCTCGGAGCGACGCGCCGTGGCCGTGCGGTAGGCGTCGACCGCCGTCTTCGGGTCGGCCGCGCCACCGGTCCACTCGTTCGGGGTGCCCTCGGGCCACACGGTCGCGGTGAAGGCGTCGACCAGGTCGTGTTCGGGCGCCAGCACCACGTAGGTCGCACCGAACAGCGGGTCTGGGCGGGTGGTGAACACCTCGCTCGACGGGTCGCCACCGTCGGCGGCGAAGGCCACCGTCGCGCCGGTGGAGCGTCCGATCCAGTTGCGCTGCATCAGCTTGATCGGCTCGGGCCAGTCCAACAGATCGAGATCGTCGAGCAGCCGCTCCGCGTAGGCGGTGATCCGCAACATCCACTGGCGCAACGGGCGACGTTCCACCGGGAAGTTGCCGCGTTCGGAGCGCCCCTCGGCGTTGACCTCCTCGTTCGCCAGCACCGTTCCCAGTCCCGTGCACCAGTTCACCGGCGCCTCCGACACGTACGCGAGCCGGTGGGCGTCGATCACCCGTCGCCGGTCGGCAGCGTCCAGATCCGCCCAGGTCGTGCCCGCGGGCAGCGTGTGATCGTCGGGTTCGCGGTCGCCTGCATCGAGTTCGGCGACCAGCTCGGCGATCGGCCGCGCCTGGCCGGCCCCGGTGTCGTAGAACGACTCGAACAGCTGGAGGAAGATCCACTGGGTCCACCGGTAGTAGCCCACGTCGGTGGTGGCCAGCACGCGTCTGCGGTCGTGTCCCAGACCCAGACGGGCCAACTGACGCGACATGTTCGCGATGTTCGCTTCGGTCGTGACCCGGGGATGCTGGCCGGTCTCGATGGCATACTGCTCGGCGGGCAGCCCGAACGCGTCGTAGCCCATCGTGTGCAACACGTTGTGGCCGGTCATGCGCTGATAGCGCGCGTACACGTCGGTGCCGATGTAGCCGAGCGGGTGACCCACGTGCAGCCCAGAACCGCTCGGATACGGGAACATGTCGAGCGCGAAGAACCTGGTGCGGTCGGCCACCCGCTCGAAGCCCTCCGACAACGCGCCGGTCGGGTTGGGCGCGTCGAACGTGCCCTCGTCGGCCCAGCGCTGCTGCCATTTCGTCTCGATGGTCCCGGCGAGCGCGGCGTCGTACCGGTGGGGCGGGGTGTCGTCGCTGGACGTCGCGTGCGGTTGCTCGGCCATGGGATGCACGGTAGTGCTCCCGCCCGGCCGGGTCGGGTCTCGGAATCCGCCGTCGTGCCGTCGGTGTGACGGGTGTCTCGTAGTCGCCACCGACGGCGACGTAACCTCCGACCCCCGAACGTGGTCTCACCCCCGATGCGAAACCTGGTGAGAAGACTCGAGCACGCCGCAACCTCGACCGACCGGGGGGTGACGTTCGTCTGTGAAGACCCGACGGTCCGCCTCAGCTGGGCCGAACTCCACGACGACGCGACCCGAACCGCGGTGGCGCTCGCCGCCCACGGGGTCGGGGTGGGCGACCACGTCGCGTTGCTGGGGCCAACCAGCCGAAAACTGGTCACCACCATCCGAGCCGTGTGGCTCGCCGGAGCGACCGTGGTGGTGTTGCCCCTTCCCATGCGGATGAGCTCGCTCGAGGCGTTCGTCGCCCAGACCCGCAAGCGCGTGATCGACGCGGACGTCCGCCTGTTGGTGATCGACGAGCAGCTCGCACCGTTCATGGACGACCAGCCCGGCGACCCGGCCCGGGTCAGCTTCGACGCGCTGATCGCGCACGCCGCGGACGGCTGGGTGGCGCCCCCGGACGACCCCGACCGCCTGGCGATCCTGCAGTACACCAGCGGGTCGACCTCTGACCCCAAGGGCGTCATGCTTCCCGAGCGGACGCTGCTGGCCAACCTGGACGCGCTCACCACTGCCGGTCGGCTCGACCAGGAAGGCCCCGACGTGTTCGTGTCGTGGCTGCCGCTGTACCACGACATGGGACTCGTCGGGATCCTGACCACCGCCATGGCCTTCGGCAACGAACTGGTGCTCGCGGCCCCGCAGGACTTCATGGCATCGCCGTCGCGGTGGGTGCAGTGGCTGTCCGACCACGGCGGCACCCTGACCGCCGCGCCGAACTTCGCGTACGTCCTCGCGGCCCGGGCGATGGAACGCCTCGACGGGCTCGACCTGTCGAAGCTGCGCCTCGCGATCAACGGTGCCGAACCGGTCGACACCGCCGCCGTGGAACGGTTCGTGACCGCCGGGGCACGTCACGGGCTGCGGCCCGAATGCGTGTTCCCGGCCTTCGGCATGGCCGAGGTCGGCATCGCCGGAACCTTCGGCGAGCCGCTCACCGGGGTGGTCGTCGACACCGTCGACCAGCGGGTGCTCGAGACCGAACGCTACGCCGCACCGGTCGACGCCGGCGCGGAGGGTGCCCGGTCGTTCGCGCGGCTCGGCCGCCCGGTACCCGGCCTGGAGATGCGGATCGTCGACACCGAGACCGGGGCGCCGATGGGTGAACGCGAGGTGGGTGAGCTGCAACTTCGTGGCACCTCGGTGACCACCGGCTACTACCGCCGCGACGACGTCGACGTCGAGCGGTTCGTCGACGGGTGGCTGCGCACCGGCGACCTCGCCTACGCGGTCGACGGCGAACTGGTGGTGTGTGGTCGCATCAAGGACCTGATCATCGTCGCCGGGCGCAACGTCTTCCCCGAGGACATCGAGATCGCCGTGGCCGAGATCGACGACGTCAGGGCCGGCAACGTGATCGCCTTCGCCTGCGACACCGGCCACCGGCCCGGCCTCGTCGTGGTCGCCGAGACGCGCTCGGACGACGCGGACGAACTCCGCCTGCAGGTCGCCCGTGCGGTCAAGGACGCGGTGGGCCTGGCCGCGCGTGAGATCGTGCTCGTGCCCGCGGGCACGCTCCCGAAGACCTCGTCGGGCAAGCTCCAACGCTCACTGTGTCGCAGTCGGTACCTCGCCGACGAGTACCCGTCGGCCCGGACGGCCGGCTGAACCCGGAGGTCCGCGCTCAGCCCGGCGCGCCCGACGAACCCGGCGGCTGGTCGCGCAGGAAGCGTTCGAGTTCCGCGGCCAGTTCGTCGCCGGAGGGCAGGTCGGCCGGCGAGGGGGTCGCGTCGGCCTGCAGTTCGAGCGCATGGACCATCGCGGCGTGCTCCTCGTTGCCCTGGACCAACTCGTCGATGCGGGCGCTCGTCGCACTGGCTTCGGAGGCCAGGTCGCCCGTGTCGAGGCTGAGCCCGGTCAGCTCCGCGGTCGCTTCGATCAACGCGAGGCTCGCCGCCGGGTACGGCATCGCGGCGGTGTAGTGGGGCACCTGCGCCCACGCGCCCACCGCCGGGATCCCCACGGAGTGGGCGTGTTGTTCGATCGCGGCCTGGACCCCCGCGGGTACCTCGAGGGAACCCCGCAGGAACCCGATCCGGGCGGCCAGCTCGTCGGACGAGGCGGTGCACGAGAGCTGCACCGGGCGGGTGTGGGGCACCGGCGCGGGGTAGGCGCCGAGCCCGACGACCATCCGTGCGCCGAGTTCCAGGGCGAGGTCGACGACCGATTCGGTGAACGCGTGCCACAGGTGGTCGGGTTCCGCCCCGACGAGCAACAGCATCCCGTTGCCCTTGCTGTCGGTGCCGGCGCGCAGCTCGATGCGGGGCCAGCGCAGGTCGCGGATCACCCCGTCCTCGAGCACCATCGTGGGTCGACGGGCCCGGTGATCGAGAAGCTGGTCGGTGTCGAACGTGGCCACGAGCGAGGTCGCATGGCTCTCGAGAAGCGTCGCGGTCGCCCCGCCGGCTCCCATGCCGGCGTCGATCCAGCCGTCCAGACCGAGCACCAGCGGTGGATCGAGCAGCCCCGGGTCCTGTTCGAAGTCGTAGAGGCCGGTCATCGCCCCGCCCGGCCCGCCGCGGCGTCCGCGGCACCGACGAGGTTCACGATCTGCGCGCCGAACAGTTCGGCGAGACCTGTCGCGTCGTCGTCACCCATCTGACCGTCCGCGTAGCGGGTGGCCACGCCGGCCAGGATGCAGGCGAGCTTCCAGTACCCGAGCGCCACGTAGTAGTCGACCTCGTCGACCTGTCGCCCAGAGGCCTGCGCGTACCGTTCGGTGATCTGCGCACGGGAGGCAAAGCCCGGGACCGTCGTGGGCGACTCGGGAAGCGCGGAGAAACCGTCGGTGCGCTCCGACCAGTACACCAGCAGCAGACCGATGTCGGCGAGCGGGTCGCCGAGCGTGCACAGCTCCCAGTCGAGCACCGCCGCGACCCGACCGTCCGGGGTGACGATGCAGTTGTCGAGGCGGTAGTCGCCGTGGACGATCGTCGACTCGTGCTGTTCGGGAACGTCCGCGCTGAGACGACGGTGCACGTCGTCGATGCCCGTGACATGGGTGTACGCGGAGCGCTCCCATTGACCGTGCCAGCGCTTGAGCTGGCGTTCGACGTAGTGCTCACGTCGTCCGAGGTCGCCCAGCCCGACCTCGTCGGGGTCGACGGCATGGATGGCGGCGAGCACGTCGATGAGATCCGTGCCGGCGGCCACCCGGGCCGGTTCGTCGAGTTTCTCCGCGGTCGCACGGTCACGCAGGATCAGACCGTCGACGTAGTCCATCACGAAGAACGGGGCGTCGTTGACCTCGGTGTCGGTGCACAGGTCGACGGTGGGGGGGACGGGCACGGGCGTGTCGCGGAGCGCGGCGATGATGCGGTGCTCGCGTTCCATGTCGTGGGCCGTCGCGAGGACGTGGCCGATCGGGGGTCGACGCAGCACCCAATGGCCTCCTGCGGCATCGGTCACGTCGAAGGTCAGGTTCGACCGTCCGCCACTGATCAGCGAGAAGCGCAGGGGCTCGTGCACCGGGACGCGCTCGCCGAGCCATCGGGTGATGGCGGGACCGTCGATTCCGGCTGGCGTGTTCGGCTCGTTCACGGCCCCAACGCTACCCAGACCGGCCGGGCGGCGGACACCCGGACCGCCTTTCCACGCGCCCGTGGGGTGGCGGCGACCACACCGGAACGCTCGAAGATCCGGGGTTCGACCAGGGTGTGCGCGACCGGCGGGAGTGAAGGGTGCCTCGGGGCTCGACGGCGGTGGTATCGCTCGCAGCGAGCGGTAGCCTCTGGGACCGTGACGATCGACGTGACCGATGCGACCTTCGAGACCGAGGTCGTCGAGCGCTCCCGCACCACGCCGGTGGTCATCGACCTGTGGGCGCCCTGGTGTGGGCCGTGTCGTCAGCTCGGTCCGATCCTGACCGACGCGGTCGCTGCGACCGACGGTGACGTCGTCCTCGCCAAGGTCGACATCGACGAGAACCCGGCGGTCGCGAACGCGTTCAAGGTGCAGTCGATCCCGGCCGTGTTCGCCATGAAGGACGCGAAGGTGGTCGACGCGTTCCTCGGGGCACGACCCGCCGCTGAGGTGACCGCGTTCGTCCAGAAGCTACGGCCGAGCGCTTCGGATCGCGAGTTGGCCGCGCTCCTCGCCCGCGGCGACGAGGCATCACTGCGGCGCATCCTCGAGATCGCCCCCGATCACGCCGATGCGACCACCGCGCTCGCCGAACTGCTCGTCGGCGACGGCCGAGCTGACGAGGCGCTGGCGTTGCTGGCCCGGGTGCCCGAGACCGCCGAGGTACGGCGCATCGCCGCACTGGCCCGGGTCGGTGCCGACGACGAGGTCGGCGACGACGTCAGCGAACGCCTGGGCGCGCTGCTGGGCCGGGTCGCGCAGGACGATGCGGCCCGACAGGAATATCTGGACGTGCTCGAGTTGTTGGGACCCGATGACCCGCGCACGAACCGTTTCCGCAAGGACCTCGCCGCCGCGCTGTTCTGAGCGGACGCCCGCCCGCGATCGGGCCCCTTCCGGCCCGACGCTGACGGGTCACCCCCCACTTCCCCCCACCGAATCACCCGGATGGACCCGCGACGGGTCCCTCGACGGCACTGGAGGTGGGTCGTGGACGAAGACCCCGAACACGTGGACGACGACCTCGGTGGCATGACGCCGCCGGATCGGCCGCTGCCACCGCCACCGACGATTTCCGAACTGTTCGCGGTGTGCCGCGAGCGCTTCGCACTGCGGCATCCCCGCTTCGACGCCACCCGGGCGGTCCTCGCCGTGGCCGCGCTGGTGGGCCTCGGCGGGTTGTGCTGGGTCCAGTTCGGTCCGTCCCGTGCACCGGTGGCCACCGAACCGGTTCCCCTGGCCAGCCCGTCGACCGTGGCGACCCCGGTGGCGTCGACGTCGGCGTCGACGACCACGACCCCGGCCGCTCTGGTCGTCGACGTCGCCGGCGCGGTCACGCATCCCGGTCCGGTGCGGGTCGCCCCCGATGCCCGCGTCGCCGACGCGATCGCCGCCGCAGGCGGACCGCGGCCGGACGCCGATCTGGAACGGGTCGACCGGGCCGCGCGACTCAGCGACGGCCAGCGTGTGTACGTCCCCCGACGGGGCCAGACCGACATCCCCGAGGTGGTCGGCGCACCCGACCCGGCGTCGGGCGGGGCCGCCGCCACGGGCGCACCCGGAACCTCGACGGCAGCCGACGCGGCCACGTCGGGTCCGGTGAACCTCAACACCGCCGACCTCGCGGCACTCGACACCCTGCCCGGGGTCGGTCCCGCCACGGCGCAGGCGATCATCGACCATCGGACGAAGAACGGTCCGTTCCGCAGCGTCGACCAGTTGCTCGAGGTCAAGGGGATCGGGCCGGCGAAGTTCGCGGAGCTGCGGGCACGTGTGACCGTGTGAGCAGCCCCGCGTGCGAGACGGACGGGGTCGGTCGACCGCCGGGGTCCGACGTGGGGGCCGGACCTCCGCGACGACGGAGCTGGCGGGCGATGACCGATCGGACCGCCGTCGTGCTGGCCCTCGGCGCGTGCGCGGGGGCGTGGGTCGCGGTGCCCGTCGGGTTGGTGGTCGCCGTCGCCGTGGTGCTCGTCGCCTTCGTGGCCCGGCGACCGTGGCTGCTGGTCGTCGGGGTCGCGCTGGTGACCTCCGCTGCCGCCGCACGCAGCACCGCCGGTCTCGCGATCGGCGCGGGCTCCTGGTCAGGTGCGGTCGAGGTGCTCCACGTCGCCACGACCGTCGACGGCGACGTCCATGCCGAGGTGCGGGCGGGAGACCGACACCTCGATCTGGTCGCTCCCGATCGAGCGCGCACCGCGATCGCGGCGGCCGACCCCGGCGACCGCGTGGAGGTGACCGGCCGGGTCGCCCCCGTCGACCCGGCCACCTCGCGGGCGCGCGGGTCCCACGTCGCCGGCCGGTTGTATCCGACCCACGTCGCCCCCGGCGGGCATCCCCGATTGCCCTGGCGGGTCGCGGGCGTCATCCGCCGGGGGATCGCATCGCTGGATCGTCCGCTCTCGTCGCCCCAGCGGGCCCTGTTCGAGGGGTTCGTGCTGGGCGACGCCTCCGGGCAGACGGCGGTGCAACGCGCCGATTTCCGTGCCTCGGGACTGACCCACCTGCTCGTGGCATCGGGCGAGAACATCGCGTTCGTGTTGCTGCTCGCGGCGCCGGTGCTCCTGCGGACCGGGCTGCGGACGCGTTGGGCGCTGACGGTCGCCCTGTGTGGGTGCTACGCACTGGTCACCGGGTTCGAGCCGTCGGTGCTGCGGGCCGCGACGATGGCCGTCGTGGCCACGACCGCGGCGGGGCTCGGGCGGCCGGTGCGGTCGTGGCGGACTCTCGCGTATGCGGTCACCGTGCTGGTGGTCGCCGATCCGTTCCTCGTCCACTCGACCGGATTCGGCCTGTCGGTCGCCGCGTCGCTGGGAATCCTGGCACTGGCCCGGCCCCTGGCCGACGCGTTGCCGGGTCCACCGTGGCTGCGTGCGCCGTTGGCGGTCACGGTCGCCGCGCAGCTCGGTGTGGCGCCGCTGCTTCTCGGGTTTCCCGGCGGCATGCCCGTCGCTGCGGTTCCCGCGAACCTGCTGGCTGCGCTTCCCGCCGGTCTGGTCATGGTGCTGGGGCTCCCGGCCCTGGTCGTGGCCGCAGCAGGACTGCCCGGCACCGGCGTGGCGCTGTGGGTGCCGCGGCTCCTGCTCGGTTGGGTCGACGCGGTCGCACGGGGGACCGCGGCGCTCGACCTGGGCCATCTCGGAAGCGCGGCGGTGCTGGCCGCCACCGTCGGGGTCGGTCTCGTGGTGGCGGTGGGACGTGAGCGGCACGCGTGGCTCCGGCGCGCCGGGTTCGTGCTCGCCGCGGGGGCGCTGTGCGCGCCCGTGTGCTGGGCAGGGGCGCTCCACTCCGACACCCACGACGGTTCGGGCCCCGTCGTCCTGCGTCGGGGTGGAACGGTCGTGGTCGTGCTGACCGGTGACGTCGCGCCCGAACCGCTGCTCGCCGGATTGTCGATCGCCCGCGTGCGGCGGGCCGACGTGGTGGTGGTACCCCACGGTGATGCGGCCGACCGGGCCATGATCCGTATCATCCGGCACCGTTGTCGTGTCGGCCGGATCCTGACCCGTCGACGAATCCCGGGCGTGTCCGTCGCCCAGACCGTTCTCACCGACGGCGAGCGAACGCGCGTCGGCGGAGCCGTCGTCGAGGTCGTCGCGACCGAGCCGGTGCTCAGCGTGCACGTGGCTTCCCGCACCGGCGGATGAGGTCGAGGCCCGACCTTGCCCGGCGGAGCGGTAACGTCGGCATGGTGCAGATCCGGATCGGCACCACTGTGTTCGACACGCGACGACGGCCCTTGGTGATCGCGCTCGTCGACGCCGCGGAGCGTGCCGGTGCCGGGTTCATCACCGCTGCCAAGGAAGCGGCCGGGCACGGTGCCGACCTCGTCGCGACCGACGCGGCCACGGTCACCGAGGGGTTGCCCTCGGCCCTGGCCGGCGTCGGTGTGGGCTGCGTCGGAGTCGCCCGGTCGGTCTCGGACATCGACCTGCTGCTCGCCCGGGGCGTCACCGCGCTCCACTGGAAGGGCCCCGGTCCGTTTCCGCGGCGGAGCATCGCCGGGCCTGAACCGGTGTGGGTCATGGCCGCATCGACGCCGACCCCACACCCGGATCCGACGAACCCGTCCACGGATGCGGTGGTGGTCAGCGGCGACGTCGCGGCGCTCGGGCAGATTCCGCCGGGCGTCGTGGGGCTCGTCGATCTGTCGGCGGACAGCGACCGGGCCGCGACGGCCGCACTGGTCACCGTTGCGCTCTCGGCGGGGGCGTCCGGATTCGTCACGACCCTGCCGTCCGCGGTGCGCCGCGCCGCGCACGTGATCCGTGCGGTGGAACACGCCGAGTGAGCATGCCGGCGCCGATCCACCTCGTCCGCGGGAGCGACGCGGTCCTGGTCGCCGATGCGGTGATCGCGCTGGTCGACGAGTTGCTCGGAACCGCCGACCGCAGTCTCGCCCTCGACGAGTTCACCGACGACACCTACGACCTGGGAGCCGTCGTCGACGCCGCGTCGACGCCGCCGATGTTCGCCGACCACCGGGTCGTCGTCGCCCGCGGCGCGGGACGGTTCTCGAAGGGCGACGACGTGGCGCCGCTCGTCGCCTACCTCGAAGCGCCCCTGGCGACGTCGGTGATCGTGCTCGTGTGGGAGCTCGCAGCCGACCAGCAGCGTCTCGCGGCCGTACCCAAGAAGCTGTCCGCCGCCATCGACGCCGCCGGTGGGAAGGTCGTCGCCACCGAACCCGGCACGTCGCGGGGGGCGCGTGACACGTGGTGGTCGGAGCTGTTCGACGAAGCACCGGTCAGCCTGACCCGCGACGCGCAGACGCTCATCCGGGAACGGACCGGCGAGGACCTGTCCTCGGCTCCCGCACTGCTGCGCATGCTCGAGAGCGCGTTCGGACCCGACGTGCGGCTCGACGCGGCCGCCGTGGAACCGTTTCTCGGCCAGGCCGGTGGTGTGCCGCCGTGGGAGCTCACCGATGCGATCGACCGGGGCGACGAGACCGGCGCACTCGACGCGCTGCACCGGATGCTCGGCGCCGGTGGGCGTCACCCGCTGCAGATCATGGCGACGCTCACGTCGAACTACCTGCGGATCGCACGCCTGTCGGGCGCGGAGGTCGCCGGTGAGCGCGACGCGGCGGCGTTGCTCGGCATGAAGGGATCGACGTTTCCCGCGAAGAAGGCCCTGGCCGCTTCGCGGGCGCTCGGCGGCGCCGGGGTGCGGCGCGCCGTGGACCTGTGCGCCGAGGCGGACCTGACGCTGCGGGGTGGGGGAGTCGCCTGGCCGGGCGAACTCGTCCTCGAGGTCCTGGTCGCCCGGTTGTGTCGACTCGGCCGGAGGGGGGCGGGCTCGCGCCGAGGCCGCGGAGTCAGCTCGCGGCGTTGACCTTGCGCATCAGCCGGGACTTGCGGCGAGCGGCCTCGTTGCGGTGGATCACGCCCTTCGCGGCGGCAGAATCGATCCGCTTGACCGCCTGACGCAGTGCCTCGTCGGCCGTGTCGGCGCCCTCGTCCGCGGCGGCCAACGCCTGCTTGGTGCGCGTCCGCATCTCCGACCGGACGGCCTTGTTGCGGGCGCGCGCCTTCTCGTTCTGTCGGTTGCGCTTGATCTGCGACTTGATGTTCGCCACTTCTGTCCTCGTCGACGACGGCCGAATACAGCGGTTCCACGTTAGCGGGGCGGACCGCACGCGGTACAACCGGCCTGGAGCCGTCGGAGGCGGACAGCGGTGGCCGTCGGGCGCCTTCGGATCCCGGGAGGGCCGGTCGGTACGCTGGCAGATCCACGCCGTGCCGCCGACGAAGGTGGACGATGGCGTGGTTGCTGCCATGACCGACCTCGACCGTTACCGCTGCATCAGCGTCATCGCGCACATCGACCACGGCAAGACCACGCTGTCGGACCGGATCCTGCAGGTGTGCGGAGCCGTCGACGCCCGCGTCATGCGCGACCAGTACCTCGACACGATGGATCTCGAGCGCGAGCGGGGCATCACCATCAAGTTGCAGAGTGTGCGACTCGACTACGCGGACCACGTGATCAACCTCATCGACACGCCCGGACACGTCGACTTCGGGTACGAGGTGTCACGCTCGTTGGCGGCGTGCGAGGGCGTGATCCTGCTGGTCGACGCATCGCAGGGGATCGAGGCCCAGACGCTCGCCAACTGCTACCTGGCGCTCGAGAACGACCTCGAGATCGTGCCCTGTCTGAACAAGATCGACCTGCCCGCCGCCGAACCCGACCGGGTCGCCGAGGAGATCTCCGGTCTGCTCGGGCTCGACCCGGCATCGGTGCTGCGCATCTCGGCCAAGACCGGCGAAGGGGTTCCCGAGCTGCTCGACGCGGTCATCGACCGGGTCCCCGCCCCCATCGGAGACGCCGATGCCCCGTTGCAGGCGTTGATCTTCGACTCGCACTTCGACGCCTACCGGGGGGTCGTGTCGTCGGTGCGGGTGATGAACGGCCGGCTCGCGACCGGTGCACGCCTGCGCTTCATGCAGGCCGGGACCACCCACGACGCCGAGGAGGTCGGTGTCCGTTCCCCGCTTCCCGTGCCCGTGGACGGCCTCGGACCGGGCGAGACCGGGTACCTCATCGCCGGCGTGAAAGACGTCGGCGAGGCCCGTTCGGGCGAGACCGTCACCACGGCGACCCGGCCCGCCGGCGAGGCGCTGGAAGGGTACGCCCACCCCAAACCGATGGTGTTCTGCGGGATCTATCCGATCGACGGAGACGAGTTCGCGGCGCTGCGCGAAGCACTCGACAAACTCCAGTTGAACGACTCGTCGTTCACGTACGAACCCGAGACGTCGGGCGCATTGGGGTTCGGGTTCCGTTGCGGCTTCCTCGGCCTGTTGCACATGGAGATCGTGCGCGAGCGCCTCGAGCGCGAGTTCGCACTGTCGTTGATCGCCACGGCGCCGTCGGTGCAGTACGTGGTCACCACGACCTCGGGTGAGACGATCGCCATCGACAATCCGTCGGACCTGCCGCCGATGAGCGAGGTCGAAGCGATCGCGGAGCCGTGGTTGCAGGCCACGATCCTCACACCGTCGGACTACACGGGCACGATCATGGAGCTCTGCCAGGCGCGACGGGGTGAACTGGGGAACATCGAGTACCTTTCGCCCGAACGCATGGAGATCTCGTACCGGCTGCCGCTCGCCGAGGTGGTCACCGACTTCTTCGACCAGCTCAAGAGCCGGAGTCAGGGCTACGCGAGCCTCGACTACGAACCCGCCGGTGACGTGGTGGGCAACCTGGTCAAGGTGGACGTGCTGTTGAACTCCCAGCCCGTCGACGCGTTCTCGATGATCGTGCATCGCGACAAGGCCGAGTCCTACGGGCGGCGCATGACCGAGAAGCTCCGGGAGCTCATTCCCCGGCAGCTCTTCGACGTCCCGATCCAGGCCGCGATCGGCGGACGGATCATCTCCCGACAGACCGTGAAGGCCAAACGCAAGGACGTGATCGCCAAGTGTTACGGCGGTGACATCACCCGCAAGCGGAAGCTGCTGGAGCGTCAGAAGCAGGGCAAGAAGCGGATGAAGAACATCGGGCGGGTCGAGGTGCCCCAGGAGGCCTTCGTCTCCGCGCTCAAGCTCGACGAGTAGGCCCCGCCGCGGCGGTGCGCACGGCGGCCGCCCGGTTCGAGGTGGTCAGCCGGTGTAGGACGGCGTGGCCCGGACCGCGCTCGCCGCCCGGGCGTGGCGCCGCGACGGCGTGTGCGACGACCGCTCGGGTGATGCCCGGTGATCGGCGGCGGTGGGGCGGGGATGCGACGCGGCCGTGGTCGTCGGAGCGGCCGTGGAGCCGGGCGCGAGGGTGACCGTCGGGTCCGGCGAAGTGGTGGGCGCGGTCGGCGCAACCGAATTCGTCGGGGCGTCGGATGTGTCCACCGGCGCGTTCGTCGTCGTGGTCACGAGCGGGGCGTCGAACGCCAGTGTCATGGTGGCCGACCCGGGCGGCAGCTGACCGAGCAGCTCGTTGACATGGAGGTCGGCACCGAGCGAGCCGAGCAGCGTGTCGAGAGCGACCGCGCACAGGCTCGGGAACCGGGGAACGGTGATGGCGGTGTCGGTGACCGTGATCGTCTCCGCGGCAGCGTCGTAGGTGCCGGTGAAGGTGGGTTCGAAGTCGAGGTTGCACCCGAGCAGGCCGAGCGCGCCGGTCAACGCGGGGTCGATGCCCGGGATCGTGGCGCCGGTCAACGCGAAGCGTGCCGTTCCGGTGAGCGTGACGGTGGTTCCGCTCATCGACCCGGTGAAGGCCGTCGGGTTCGAGAGTCGACCGGTCAAGCCGTAGGTGTCGCCGCTGATCGGCAGCGCGAGGTCGATCGGCACGTCGGCGACCTCGGCAGTCAGGGTGCCGGTCGCCGGGTCGAACGAACCCGTGAACGTCGACGTCTGCGGGACCGGAAGGTCGAAGCCGGAGAATCCGATGGCGACGCTCGCCGTACCGCCGGTCGTCACCGACGTCGCCCCCGCGGACGACGGCAACATCGTGGTTGCGGCGAGGAACGCGACGGCGAGGCCGCCACCCACGAGCGACGCGGCGACGCGCCGCCGCGGTCGGTTCATTCGATCGATCATTTCCCCGTCTTCTTCCGCACTCAGCGGCTCGATGAGCGCTGGACCCTACTCGGACCGCGCTCGTCGAGCCATGCGGATGAGCCGGTTCGCCGCGCAGCGTCCGGGTCCCGCACTTCGCCGCACGGTGACTGGCACTCGGTATCATCGAGTGCCAGGACCCGGCGCGGTCGGCGCGTCGGTCACCCCGCACCTTTCTCCAGGCCTCTCTGCACGAGGAATGTCGCATGCTCGATGAACGAAAGTCGACGATTCTGCGGGCCGTGGTCTCCGAGTACATCCACACCGCGCAGCCGGTCGGTTCGTCTCACGTGGCGCGGACCCCCGGCGTCGACGTGTCGTCCGCGACCGTCCGCAACGACATGGCCCAGCTCGAGGCCGACGGCTACCTCTACCAACCTCACACGAGTGCCGGGCGGGTCCCGACCGACAAGGGCTACCGGGCGTTCGTCGACGATCTCACCGGCCCACGGATCCGACTCGGGCAGAACGAGGCCGCCCGCGTGCGCGAGTTCTTCGACACCACCCACGGCGAGATCGAGCACATGCTCACCGCGACCACCCATCTGCTCGCGGGGCTCACCCACCAGGCAGCCGTCGTGGTCGCACCCGCGACGGCGCCCGCGCCGGTGCGCTCGGTGCAGCTCGTCGAACTCGCGCCCCGGACCGTGTTGTTCGTCGCCGTGCTCGCCAACGGCAGCATCGACAAGCGCACCATCGAGCTCACCACGAAGGTCTCCGAGGAGGTGCTCGCTCGTGCAGCCACGGCGATCGCCCGGCACCTGGACGGTCGGCCGGTGATCGACATCGTCGACATCGAACTCACCGGCGACCGGGCGGTCGACCGGGTCCTGCGCGCGTGTGCCGCGTCGGAGATGTCGGGGGTGCCCGAACCCGAGCAGGTCTACGTCGGCGGCACGGCCCAGATGGCCGGATCCTTCGAGGCGATCGACACGGTCCGTCAGGTGCTCACCATCCTCGAGCAACAACTCGTCGTGGTGTCGCTGCTGCGCGACGTGCTGGATCGGGGCCTGCAGGTCGCGATCGGAACCGAGACCGGCATGGAGCCGCTCGCCGACTGCTCGGTCGTCGTGGCACCCTATGAGATCGACGGTGCGCCCGCGGGCAGCCTCGCCCTGCTCGGCTCCACGCGCATGGACTACCCCCAGGCGTTGGCCGCAGTGGCCCTGGTGAGCCGGCGGCTCGGACGACGACTGACGGAAGGCTGACGGTTTCGTGGCAACGGACTACTACGAACTGCTGCAGGTGGAACGCACCTGCACCCAGACCGAGCTGAAGAAGGCCTACCGCGAGCGGGCACGGGAACTGCACCCCGACGCGAACCCCGACGACCCCGACGCCGAGGCCCGCTTCAAGGAGGTCGCGGTCGCCTACGAGGTGTTGAGCGACCCCGACAAGCGCGCCAGCTACGACCGGTACGGGCCCGACGGGGTCGGCGCCATGGGCGGCGGCGATCCCTTCGGATTCGGCGGTGGCGGGTTGGGCGACATCTTCAGCCAGATCTTCGGCGGTGGCATGGGCGGTGCCACGGGGCCGTCGGGTCCGCCGGCGGGCCAGGACCTCGAGGTCACCGCCCGGGTGGCATTCGTCGACGCGGTGTTCGGCGCCAAGGTTCCCGTGACCGTCCGTACCGCGGTGCCGTGCGAGGACTGCGAGGCGACCGGAGCCGCGCCGGGGACGTCGCCGATCGCGTGCCCGGAATGTGGCGGGACCGGCCAGGTGCGCCGCGTCCGCAACTCCCTGCTCGGTCAGATGGTCACCGCGGGGGTGTGCGGCCGTTGCGGCGGCTGGGGCAAGGTGATCGAACACCCGTGCCCGGCGTGCAACAGCGAAGGGCGTACCGTCACCGAGAAGACCTACACCGTCGACGTGCCGGCCGGGGTCGATTCGGGTTCGACCCTGCGGTTGAGCGGCCTCGGCGCGGTCGGCCCCCGCGGCGGCGCGTACGGCGACCTGTACGTCCACCTGGCCGTCGAAGAAGACGAGCGGTTCACCCGCGACGGTGACGACCTGCACCTCGAGCTGCCGATCGGCTTCGCCCAGGCGACGCTCGGCGCGCAGATCACCGTCGACACCCTCGACGACACCCAGGCGATCCGGATCGACCGTGGCACCCAGCCGGGCACCGTGGTGCGCCTACGCGGGCTGGGCGTGCCGCGTCTGGGTGGCCGCGGACGCGGCGATCTGCTCGTCACCGTGACCGTGGAGGTGCCCACCGACCTCGACGACGACCAGGCCGAACTGATCAGGCAACTCGGAGCGCTCCGAGGCGAGGAGATCGACGAACAGGGCGAAGGGCTGTTCCAACGGGTCCGCTCCGCGTTCAAGGGTTGAGACCCTGCGGTGGTGCGTCCGTGAGGCCCGACGACCCGGCCGGCGCCGGCATCCGACCGGGCGGTGCCGACCCGGACGGCACCGGCGGTCCGCACGTGTTCGTCGACGACCTCGCCGCACCGGTGCTCGCCGACGCCGACCGCCACCACCTCTCGCGCGTCGTCAGACTGCGCGACGGCGATCGGTTCACGGTGGGCGACGGGCGAGGATCGTGGCGACCGGCACGTTTCGGCACCGACGTCGAGGTCACCGGTGAGATCGTCGTGGTACCCCCACCGAGTGCACCGATCACGGTGGGGTTCGCGCTGATCAAGGGATCCCGGGTCGACGACGTCACCCGTCATCTCACCGAACTCGGGGTCGACGTGATCGTTCCCATGACCACCGACCGTGCCGTGGTGCGCTGGGATCCGCCAACGGCGCGGAAGCGGCATCAGCGGCTCGAGCGGATCGCGGTCGAAGCGGCGATGCAGTGCCGCCGGGCCTGGCTGCCCACGGTGGAACCCGTCCAGGCGTATGCCGACGTCGTGCGGCGCGATGGCGCCGTCGTCGCCCGGATGGGTGCCCCCGCCCCGACCGACGACGTCAGGTGCCTGCTGGTCGGGCCCGAAGGCGGGTTCACCGAGGCCGAGTTGGGGCGTGCCACGCGCTGCGCGTCGTTGGGGACCCACGTGTTGCGTGCCGAGACGGCCGCGCTCGCCGCGGGGACGTTGCTGGCCGATCGACGGAGGGCCGCCACGTGACCGGGCCGGACGACGACGTCGCAGCCGGCGGCGCCCGCTTCGGCGTGTACGTCCACGTGCCCTTCTGCGCCCATCGCTGCGACTACTGCGCATTCGCGACCTGGACCGACCGCACCCGACTCGCCTCGCGGTACCTCGACGCGTGCATCCACCAGGCGGGCCGCGCGGTCGCCGACGTCGACGACGTCACGAGCGTGTTCGTCGGCGGCGGCACCCCGAGTCTGGTCGACCCCGAGCACCTGATGCGGGTCGTGGCCGCCACCGGAGCGGCCGGGCATGCCGAGATCACCGTGGAGTGCAACCCCGACGACGTGACCGGTGATCTGCTCGCGACGTTCGCGGACGCCGGCGTGAACCGGCTGTCGATCGGGGTGCAGTCGATGGACCCGGCGGTCCTGACCTCGTTGGGCCGCACCCATGATCCTGCGAACGTCGAGCGTGCCGCCGAAGCGGCCCACGACGCGGGAATCGCCTTCAACGTCGATCTCATCCACGGCGCCCGAGGCGAGTCGGTCGCGAGCTGGGAAGCGACCCTGACCGCGGCGCTGGCACTCGACCCGGTGCACGTCAGCGCGTACGCGTTGAGTGTCGAGCCCGGCACCCCGCTGGCCGCCGACGCCTCCCGGCATCCCGACGACGACGACCAGGCGACCAAGTACCGGTTGGCCACCGATGTCCTGGCCGACGCCGGCTTCGAGTGGTACGAGATCTCCAACTGGGCCCGTCCAGGGCACCGCTGCATCCACAACCTCACCTACTGGTTGGGTGGTGACTACGCGGCCGTCGGCTGCGCGGCACACGGGTACCGGCGGGGTCGCCGCTACTGGCACGTCCACACCCCCGAGCGCTACATCGACGCGCTCTGTGAGGGGCACTCGCCGGTCGCCGGGTCGGAGGTGCTCGACGCCGACGCGGCCCGGATCGAACGGCTGGAGCTGCTCCTGCGCACCGGCGCGGGGGTGCCCCTCGATGCGCTCGACCCGGACGAGGTCACCGGAAACCTCGCCGGCCTGGTGCACCGGGTCGACCGGGTCGATGCGTCGTGGGGGGTGGGTGACGGGCCGCGCTGGTTGCTCACCGAACGGGGTCGGCTGCTGGAGACCGAGGTGGCGTTCCGTCTGCGCTGAGCCCGCTCACGACCGCGCGTCGGGTCGCCGCCGCGTCGGGTCGCCGCCGCGACGAATCGTGCCGGCAGCTGGCGGGGCTGCGAAGGTGGAGGGCATGGCGTTGCTGCACATCATCGACGAATGGGACACCGATCTCGCCTCGGCGGATCCGCTCGCGTTCCCCGGCTATGCCGACAAGCTCGAAGGCCTCGACCACGAGTCGGTGCGCACCGGTCGGGCCGCCGAGGCGGTGGTCGTCGAGGGGAACTTCGACGTGCTCGGCGGTTCGATGGGCGTCGTGCACGGCGAGAAGGTCGTGCGGGCCATCGACCGCGCGGTCGACCTCGGGCTCCCGGTGCTGGTCGAGGCACGTAGCGGGGGCGCCCGCATGCAGGAAGGCATGGTCTCGTTGATCCAGATGGCGCGCACCGCCGCGGCGATGGGGCGCCTGCGTGCGGCCGGCCTCGGGTCGGTCGCCGTCCTGCACCACCCCACCACGGGCGGCGTGTTCGCATCGTACGCGTCGCTGTGCGACGTGATCGCGGCGGATGCCGGGGCGACCATCGGCTTCGCCGGGCCACGGGTCGCCGAGGCGTTCACGGGGGTGTCGGTCGAAGGACGGTCCCACACCGCCGAGACCGCGTTCGCTGCCGGGCTCGTCGACTTCGTGGGTGAACCCGACGCCGTCGCGCACTGGGTCGACGGCGCGCTCGGCCGCACCGCGACGCCGTTGCCCGGCCGACGGCTGCCCGGCACCGGCGCCGACGCGCCGACCGGCACGGGAGCACCGACCGGTGGGGGATCGCGAACCGCCTGGGCCGAGGTCGTCGCCGCCAGGTCTCCGGGTCGCCCCAGCGGCATCGACGTCGCCGCAGCACTCGTCGACTCCTGGACCGGACTCGCCGCCGTGGATCCGACGGTGCGGTGCGGCCTGGCAACCGTCGACGGACAGCGGGTCGTGGTGATCGCGGAGGACCGCCACGCGGGCAACGGGCGTCCGTCGCCGACCGGCTACGCGCAGGCCGAACGGGCCATCTCGCTCGCGGCGCGACGTCGTCTGCCCATCGTCACGTTGATCGACACGCCGGGAGCCGAACCCGGTTCTGACGCCGAACAGGCCGGGATCGCGGCGGCGATCGCCAGGGTGTTCCTCGCCCTGGCCGAGGCGCCCGTACCCACCGTCGGCGTGTGTGTCGGAGAGGGCGGCAGCGGCGGAGCGTTGGCCTTCGGCGTCACCGATCGGCTGCTGATCCAGGAACACGCGGTGTTCTCGGTGATCGGCGCGGAGGGCGCGGCGGCGATCCTGTACCGGGACGCGTCCCGGGCCGCGGAGGTGTCGGAACTGCTTCGTCTGACGAGCACCGATCTCGAGGCACTCGGCGTCGTCGACGCGGTGGTGCCCGACGAGGTCGAAGGGGTCGTCGCCGCCGTGGTGGACGCGCTCGGCGACGCGGAGGTCGGCCGCCGACGGGAGCGGTTCGACCGGGTCGCGTCCCGGTGGCTCACGACCTCGACCTGACATCGCTGCGACCTGCCGGCCGACGCCGTCGCCGGTGGCGACGACCGCCGAGGCGTCGCAGGGCGCCGGCCGCGACGTCCGCACGGTCGAGATCACCGTGTGCGATCCGTTCGGCCAGACGCCGGAGCCGGGCGCGGTCGACCCGCTCGACGATCCGGTGACGGCGCGTCGGGCCGGCATCGTCGACGAGGTCGGCGAGCAGCTGCCCGACCGACCGTTCGTCGACGGCGCGTGCGGCCCACCACGACGCCGGTTCGTCGACCGGGTACGAGCGACCGTCGACGAAGCCGCACAGCACCGGAGCTTCGGCATGCAAGCGGATCGCGGACGCGGTGAGCGGGCCGTGGGTGACGCCGAGGTCGTGCAGGTCGGCGAGGATCGCCAGGATCGCCGCGCCGAGCCGCGCCAGGTCGCGGGCCCGGCGCGGCGCGCCGGTCGACAGGTCCCGGCCGCCCGCGAACGCCGTGACCAGGGTCGTCGAAGCACCGTCGTCCTCGAGGGCGACGAACGACTCGACACCCGGATGGGCGACGGTGCGGAGCAACTCGGCGATCTGCACCAGCCGGGCGCGGTGTTCGGGATCGCCGCTGCGCCGCTGCACCGTGAACGACCCTGCCGTGAGCACCAGCGACGTGGTCCAACCCGATGTCGCCGACTCGCCGCGCCGATCAGTGGTGTGCCCCATGCGCTCGGCTCAGCTCTGCACGTCGGTCGACACGGCCATCACCTCACTGCTTACCCCGGTTCCCCATGGGCCAAACCTCGCCGTGTGCCGATGCCGCAGCGTCGCCCGTGCGCGCGTGGCCGGGGTTCGAAGCCGGCCCCTGCCCTCTACAATCGGTCCATGGCCGACGCGGAGATCCAGTGGCTGAGCACCGCTGCCGCGGCGAAGCGTCTGGGCGTCACGCCGCGTACGCTGTACCGCTTCATCGACGGTGACGATCTGCCCGCCTACCGCTTCGGTCGGGTCATCCGATTGAAACAGTCCGACGTCGACGCCTTCATCGAGGCGTGCAGGATCGAACCCGGATCGCTCGAGCATCTCTACCCCGAGCCCGGGCCACACCCCGACGACCAGTGATCCGGGCCCCTCGGCCACGACCCGGCGACCGTGGTCGGTTCTGCCGTGGGGTACGTTGGCGGCCGTGCAGACCGGAGTCGGGGCTGATCACGTCGCGCGTCGCCCCACCCTTGCGCATCTCCCGGGTCTCGACGGACTGCGGGGAGTCGCCGTCGCCGCGGTCCTGGCGTTCCACTCCGGACACCTGCGCGGCGGGTACCTGGGCGTCGATCTGTTCTTCGTCCTCTCCGGGTATCTGATCACGTCGTTGCTGCTGGTCGAAGGCGACCGCAGCGGTTCCATCGACCTGGTCCGCTTCTGGGGGCGACGCGCCAGGCGCCTGTTGCCCGCACTGGGCGTGATGCTGCTCGGGGTGAGCCTCTACGCGTGGGCGGTCGCCGACCCGGGCGAGTTGCATCGCATCCGCTGGGACGGGCTGGCGACCCTGGCCTATGTGGCGAACTGGCGGCAGATCTTCGGGCAGGTCGACTACTTCGCTCTGTTCTCGGCGCCGTCGCCACTCGAGCACACCTGGAGCCTGGCGATCGAGGAACAGTTCTACGTGGTCTGGCCGTTGGTGTTCGTGGCGCTCGTGGTCGCGCTGCGAAGACGCGGGTCGACATCCGAGGTCTCCAGACGCCGACTGGGGGCCGCGGTCGTCGGGCTCTCGGCGACGCTCGCCGTGGTCGCGCTCGGCGCCCAGTTCGTGCTCGAACACTTCGCCGGGTGGCAGCGGGTGTACTTCGGTACCGACACCCGCGCGTTCGCGATCCTCGCCGGAGCGGCGGTCGCCGGTCACGCGGCGTGGCGCGGACCGGTCACCGGCGCGAGGTCGCGTCGGGCTCTCGAGGTCGGTGCGATCGTCGGCGCGGCCGTACTCGTCGTCGCATGGGCCCTGCTCGACGGCACGGGCTGGGCGGTCCGCCACGGTGGTCTCGCGGCGTGCTCGATCGCCGGCGCCGTGGTGGTGGCTGCCGTGGCGCAGCCGCGCGCGACGCTCATCGCCCGGGCGCTCTCGCTGGCGCCGTTGCGCGGGTTGGGGCTGATCTCCTACGGCGTCTACCTGTACCACTGGCCGATCGACGTGTGGTTGAGTGCGGATCGCACCGGATGGTCGGGTTGGCCCCTGGTCGCTCTGCAGCTCGCGGTCACCCTCGCCGTGTCGCTGCTGTCGTACCGCTTCGTCGAACAGCCGGTGCGCCATGGCCGGTCGTGGCCGCGCCTGGTGAACATCGCCGTGCCGGCCGCGGGCGCGCTGGCGGTCGGCGTTCTGATCGTGGCGTCGACCGCCACCGACACCTTCGACCGGATCGGACCATCGGACGCGCCGAGTGTCGTGTCGGCCGGCGTCGGGGGGCCGACGACGATGATCGTCGGTGACTCGGTCGCCTGGTACCTGGGCGATCAGGGCTTTGGAGCGGTCCGGACCGACCCACCGATGCGCTTCGTCAACGCCGGCACGCCGGGCTGTGCGTTTCCGCCGACCGATCGGTTCAGGTACGCGGACGGCTCAGAATCCGACGAGTTCACCGCGTCGTGCGACCGGCACTGGTTGCGCTTGATCGACGAGTACGACGTGACGAGGATCGTGTTCGTGCTCGGCGCCACGGTCTCGGACGAGCCGCGGCACGACGGCGCATTCCTGACCCCGTGTTCCGGTGCGTGGCACGACTGGTATGTCGACGAGCTGGGCGGGTGGACCCGTCGCTTCGCGGCGCGGGGCGTGCACACCTACCTGGTGACGATGCCGCCGGCGATCGATGCCGGGACGCGGACCGCCGCGGTCACCGCGGCGAACGCACGGTCCGCTGCGTGTGGCAACCGGGTGATGAAGGACGTCGCGGCGGCCGAGCCCACGGACGTGAGCGTCATCGACCTCGAGGCGAAGATGTGTCCCGGCGGCGATTCGGACTGCGCACGCACCTGGGACGGCGTCACGCTCCGTCCCGACACGGTGCACTTCAAGGGTCCGAGCGCCGAACTGGTGGCGCGGTGGCTCCTCACCCGGATGGGGATCGACACCACGGCGGACCGGTGAGCCGGCCTCGACGTGCCCGGTGCGCCGCGCTCAGCGGTGCGTGGACGTTCGCTGATCGCCGATCGGTGATGTCTCGGCCCCGGTCGTGGTCGGCTCCGGGCGCTTCTCGATGACCTCGTCGTCGGCGCGGCCGGGCTCGGTGCCGCTCCCTGAGCCACCCGCGGCGTGGTCGCCGGACGGCGCCGGAGTGGCCGGCGTCTCCGTGGCGTTCCGGACGGTCTTGGTCTTCGAACCGGTCTTGCCGAGGTAGCCGTAGCCGTAGCCGTAGCCGTAGCCGTAGTACTGGTTCATCTCGGAACGGTCGCAGCTGTTGAGAACCACACCGAGCACGTTGGCGCGGTACTGGCCCAGCAGTTCGGCGACCCTCCGCGCGGCGTTGGCGCGGGTCCGGTCGGCCCGGAGCACCAGCACCACCGCATCGGCGGACTCGAGCAGATCGACGGCATCGTTGGTCGTGAGGATGGGCGGAGTGTCGAGGATCACGAGGTCGTAGTCGCCGCGCCAGGCGGCGACGGACGTCGCGAGCCGAGCGTTCGCGATCTCCGGTGTGGGGGCATCGTGGGGACCCGGCAGGAACCACACGTTCGGGATCCGCGTCTCGGTCGGCTCGTCGGGGGTGACCAGGTTCGGCACCGGAGCGAGATAACGACGCACGGTGGGGCGTCGGAAGTCGCCGTCGATCACCAGCACCCGGTTGCCGTCGTCGGCGAACGCCGCGGCCAGGTTCGCGACGGTCGTGGTCTTGCCTTCGGCCGGTCCGGGAGACGTGATCAGCAGCACCGGGGCGTCGGCCGCAATGGCCGGATCGCGTTCTTCCAGAGCGAACGTGATCGCGGTTCGGGCCGCTCGGAAACGCTCTGCTGCCGCCCCGGTCGACTCGTCCTCGACCGCGACGTGGTGGTCGCGGGATTGTTCCTTGGTGAGGTGGGGAATCTCGGTCAGCACACCGAGCCCGGTGAGTTCCTCGACCCGATCGCGTCGTCGGATCCGGTCGTCCCATGCCTCGAGCACGAACGCGCTGATCAGCCCGAGTACCAGGCCGGCCGCGCCGCCCAGGAGAATGCGGGTCGAGTCGGAGAGTCCGGCGCTCTGTGACAGGTCCGTCTCGTCGAAGTCCGGAGCGGAGGTGTTCGACGTGGCGGAATCCGCGAGCCGACTGCGGGCGTTGAGGTTCTGGCTGCGCCGATAGTTGTAGCCGCGGGCGTTGATCTGGATCGGCGTCGCCGGAAGCAGCACCTCGAGGGCGAAGCCGCCACCCGAGGCCGGAAGGTTCTGAAGCTGCTGGGTGGTGTCCTTGATGTCGTTCTCGAGCTCCTGGAGTTGTTGCACCCTGAGGAGCTGCTCGGCCGAGCTGCCACCCGTCTCGGCGCGGAGAGCGTTCCGTCGCTGGACCGACGAATCGAGCTGGGTCTGCAGGGTCCGGCGCTGGGATTCGACGGTGTTCCCCGCATCGGCTTCGGCCAGGACCCGCAGGGAATCAGCGGCGGTGTTCGCCAGCCGGACGGCAACCTCGGGCTGCGTGGCGATGGCGGTGACGTCGATGGCGTTCACGTTGGGCCGCACCGTGGCGTCGATCGACGCGGCCACCTCGCTGCTGCTCATGCCGACCGTCTGGCCCACCTTGTCGAGCAGCGTCAACGACTCGGCCTGCAGCGCCGCTTGGCTGAGCGAATAGCCGCCGCCGTTGCCACCGTCGGCGGACGGACTCTTCTGGGCGAGCGTGTTGGTCGCCTTGTAGTAGCGCGTGGTGACCGGCGCCTCGGTGATCACGAACGTCGAGACGATCCCGGCAACGAGGCCGACGAACAGTCCGAGCGCGATCCATTTCCAGCGACGGACGAGGACGTTCGCGTAATGGCGCAGCAGGTTCTCTGACGCGCCGCCGAACGCGGGAACGGGCGCAGGCGAGTCGCCAGGCTGTGAGGCGTTCAGGTCGGTCATGGGTGGCTGCGTGTCCCTCCGGCGGACAGATCGGCCAGTCTAGAACGCGCGCCGTGCAATCCGAAGGGTCAGGAGCGCACCGGTGTCACCCACGTCGGCGACCGCGCCGTCGCGTGATGACACCGGTGTAGAACTCCTCGAGCGCATCGACATGGTGCACGATGGTGAACGTCTCGACGTAGCGCCGATGTCCACGGTTGGCGAGGTCTGCCCGGGTGTCCGGGTCGTCGGCGAATCGCCGCAGGAGCGATGCGGCGGCGTCGACGTCCCCCGGCGGGAACAGCGCCTCGGGCGTGGCCGAACCGATCGTCTCCCGGTGCGCGCCGCCCTCGGCGGCGACCACGGGAAGTCTCCCGGCCATCGCTTCGACGACGCTGAGCCCGAAGGGCTCGGCCGGCGCGGTGGCGATCAGCAGCGAGGCGTCGGCCATCCGACGATCGAGGTCGTCGACGCGGCCGAGGAAACGCGTCGCTTCCGCGATTCCGAGCCTGGCCGCTTCGCGTTCGAGCGGTGCCCGCTCCGAGCCCGCACCGGCCACGTGGAGTTCCCATCCGCGGTCCGCGAGCCCGGAGGACGCGAACGCGCCCAGCGCGAGCGCGGTGCACTTCTCGGACTCGAGGCGCTGTGCCGCGAGCACGACATCGTGACGCACCCGGCGTCGGTTCGTTGCCGCGGGCGCCGGCACACCGTTGGGAATGACCGTCGGGTCATCCCCGGCCGTCGAGGCGACGAACCGGCTGATCGCGATCTCGGCGTCGACGAGACGGGGGACGACCGACCAGGCCGCACGGGTGAGCCGGTCGTGACCTCGCCGTTGCGCGAAGTGCAGGGTCGACACCACGGGCGCGCGCAGGAACGGTCGGGTCGCGATGGCGACGAGGTCCGAACCGGTCATGTGGGCGTGCACGAGGTCGGGCCGGGGCCCACGGCGGTTCGCACGAAACGCCGCCGCGGGGCCGGGCGCATCGACGAAACGCACCGTCGAACCCGCCAGTGCGGTGTGCATCGCCGCGGGGTCGCCGCCGAACACCTCCACGTCGTGCCCTCGACGGGCCAGTTCGACCGAGGTGGTGGCGACGTGGCGTTCGACGCCGGCGAAGTTGTCGGTGCAGACGAGCTGGCGGATGCGCATCGGGTGGTTCGGTCGGGATCGGGTGGCCTGACGAGGTTACCGGGCAGTGCCCGCGGGGTCCGGTCGGAACGGCCTGCCACGTGAGCCGGTGACCAGTGGCGGTAGCATCGGTCCGGGCACGTTCCGGAGGAGTCCACCCAAGTCCATGTCGATGCTCATGTCCGGCGGTCGCCACGAGCGTTCGACCGCTCCCACCGATGCCCGCCCCGCAGGACTCGCGGGACTGATCGCCGCGCTCGAGTTCGGCGCGGCCTGGGTCGCGACGTCGTCGACGACGATGGCGATGGCCGTGATCTTCGGCGCGTTCGCCCTGACGGCGTGTGCTCTGTGGCCGGCGCTGATCCTGGGTGCCGCGTTCCCCGCGTCGTTCGCGACCATGCGGGTCGGCCCGGCCGCGGTCGACCTCAGCGTCGCGGACTTCATGACGTTTCTCGGTGTCCTCGCGGCGTTTCCGTTCGTGCCGTGGCGTGCGACGGCGTTCAGGCGGATCCTGTTCGCGACGCTTGCGTACGCCCTGGTCGTGAGCATGTCGGCGATCGCCCACTTCACGGTCGCAGGAGCCGTCGAGGTCGCACACCGGGCGGTGATGATCGTCGGCACGGTCTGCATCGGCGCCGCGCTGGTCGTACGCGGCAAGGTCACACCGGCGCTCCGGGCGCTCGTCCTGGTGGCCTGCATCGTCTCCGTCGCCGCGATCATCGACACGCTCACGAACGATCTCGAGCCCGCGTACGCGTTCGGATTGCAGAAGAACTCGATCGGGACCCTGTTGGTGAGCACGATCATCTGTGGGTACTTCGGTCGACGGTATCTGCGCTGGCGGCTGTGGTTCGTGATCCTGACGGGCCTGATCATGGCCGGGGGCCTGGCAGCCTCGCAGTCGCGTGGTTCCGGCGTGGCGCTCGCCGCGGTGTTCCTCGTCTTCCTGATCAGGAACGCGTGGCAACGCGAGACCCGCCGTGTCTGGCGCCTCGTGCCGCTCGTGCTGCTGCTCACCGCCGGTCTGGGGACCGCGATGGTGATGAGCTTCCAGAAGCAGGCCGACGAACGGAGCGGGAACCAGTACAAGTTCTCGTCGGTCGGGTCGCGGGAGACGACGTACCGGACCGTGTGGAGCGACGTGATCACGCCGAACCTGGTTCTCGGCGCCGGTCCGAAGTGGTTCAACCAGCCGGGTGCACCCGCGGGTGAACCGCACAATCTCGTGCTCGACGAGATGTCGGGCGACGGCGTCATCGGACTGATCGCGTTCGTGGCGCTGATCTGGATGTGCCTCCGGGTCGCCAATCGGGCCCCGCCGCCCCTCGGTGAGCTCGCCTGGTACGGCATCGTCGCCCGGCTGACCGCGGCGTCCTTCGACATCTTCTGGGTTGCCGGCCCCAACACGTTGCCGTTCCTGATGTTGGGCCTGGCGGTCGGGGCCGCGAGCAGCGTCGAGAACCGCGCGCGTCCGGTCACTCCCCAGGTCGCGGCGGCGACGTGACCGACCCGGCGACGACGCGCCCGCTACGGGCGCTCCGCGTCTACCACTCCGCCGTCGTCACGGCCTGGCGGCGTCGCGAAGACGCCCTTGCCGACGAAGGTGTCGAGGTGACCCTCGTCGCTCCACGGCGATGGAACGAAGGCGGTGCGATGGTCGACCTCGTCGTCGGTCCGGGCGAGGACATCGTCGAGGTGCCGACCATCGGCCACCATCCGTTTCGCTTCATCGAGCGTCCATGGTCGCTGTTCCGTGCGCTGCGACGACACGCCGGCGTCGACGTGCTCGACGTGCACGAGGAACCGGCGGCGCTGGCCACGATCGAGACCATGCTCGTCGCCCGACTCGCGGGTTGTCGTGCACCGGTGGTCTGCTACAGCGCCCAGAACCTGCTCAAGCGGTATCCGGTGCCGTTCCGGTGGTTCGAGCGCTGGGTGTTGCAGCGGGTCGCGGCGGTCCACACCTGCAACGACGACGTCGAAGCGGTACTGCGGGTCAAGGGATTCGACGGCGAGGTGGTGAACCTCGGCCTGGGGGTCGACGACGAGTTGTTCGGGCCGACGACCCCTCGCGACGAACACGTCGGGCGTCTGAAGATGGGGTACGTCGGGCGTTTCACCGAGCAGAAGGGCGTCTTCGTCCTCGTGGCCGCGGCGGCCATGGTCGACGGTGTCGATGTCGACTTCGTCGGCGCCGGGCCACAGGAGGATCGACTGCGAGCGGCGATCGAGGCGCACGGGTTGACCGACCGGGCCCGGGTCCACGGTTATGTCGACCACGACGCGTTGCCGGGGTGGTACGGGAGCCTCGACGTGCTGGTCGTCCCGTCGATCGATCGACCCAACGTCCGGGAGCAGTTCGGTCGGGTGATCATCGAGGCGATGGCGTGCGGCACGCCGGTCATCGTGACCGACGTCGGTGCCTTTCCCGATGTCGCCGACGGCGCGGCGCTCGTCGTGCCCGACGGCGACGTACGCGCCCTTGCCGCGGCGATCGAGCGGGTCCGCGACAGCCCTGAGTTGCGTGCCGAGATGGTCGAACGCGGCTTCGTCCGGGCCGCGGACTTCTCGTGGCGCCACGTCGCGAAGCGCCACGCCGAGCTCTACCGCCAGGTCGTCGGCGCCTCACCACCCCTCGACGGGCGCCGGCACCGGCGATTTCGTCGTGCGCCGAGCGGCGCACCAATTACGCTGGACGGTGCGTGAGTACGACCCGTATCGAACTGACCGTGCAGGATCCCCATGAGGTCGCGGCCCTCGTCGGCCCGTCCGACGCGTACCTCAGACAGATCGAGGCGGCGTTCGGCGACACCGCGGTGTCGGTCCGGGGCAATGTCATCGCCATCGATGGCGACGAGGCCGAGACCATCGCCCTGTTGTTCCGGTCGTTGCTCGATCTCGTCGAGGCCGGTCAGCATCTCGATGCAGCGACCGTCGACCGCTCGATCGATCTGGTCCGCGCCGGAGAGGAGCCTTTCGCCGTGTTCTCGACCGACGTGCTCCAGGCGCCGGGGGGCCGCACCGTTCGCCCCAAGTCGGCCGGGCAGAAGCGGTACGTCGACGCGATTGCATCGAACATCATCACCTTCGGGCTCGGCCCGGCGGGCACCGGCAAGAGCTGGCTCGCCGTCGCCTCCGCGGTGCACGCGCTCAACGTTCGTATCGTCGACCGGATCGTGCTGTGCCGTCCCGCGGTCGAGGCGGGGGAGCGGCTCGGGTTCCTGCCCGGCGATCTGATGGCCAAGGTCGATCCGTACCTGCGGCCGCTGTACGACGCGTTGACCGACTTCTGCGAACCCGAAGGGCTCGCCCGGCTGATCGAGCGCGACGCCGTCGAGGTCGCACCGCTCGCGTTCATGCGGGGCCGCACCCTGAACCGGAGCTTCATCATCCTCGACGAGGCCCAGAACACCACGAACGAGCAGATGAAGATGTTCCTCACCCGCATCGGGTTCTCGTCGCGGGCGGTGGTCACCGGCGACACGACGCAGGTCGACGTCGCCGGCGGACGCAGCGGCCTGGTCGGCCTCGAGCGGGTCCTCGGTCACATCGAGGGGATCGATTTCGTGCATCTTTCGAGCCGCGACGTGGTGCGACATCGCATCGTCCAGGACATCGTCGATGCCTATGCCAAGGCCGAGGTGGGGGACTGAAGGCGACGATGACCTCCTCGGCGACGGTCCCTCCTCCCCCCGGGTCCGGGGGGCGGCCCGACGAAAGGTTCCAGGCGGTCGTCACCGACGATCGCCCTCCCGATAGCGTTCCCCCCGTCGATCTCGACGCCTTCGCGCGTCTCGTCGAGGGCGCGCTCGACGCGTCGGGAGTGACGCCTCCGGCCGAGGTGGCGGTGACGCTCGTGGACGTGGGAACGATCACCCGACTCAACGAGGAGCATCTGGGTGGCGTCGGACCCACCGACGTGCTGTCGTTCCCCCTGGAGGCGCCGGGCGGATCGGACTTCGGCGACCCGACGCCCGTGGGAGCGCCACGCCTGCTCGGCGACATCGTCATCTGCGTCGAGGTCGCCGCCGCGAATGCGCCCGACCATGCCGGCACCTTCGCCGACGAACTGGCGTTGCTGGGGGTGCACGGCGTCCTGCACGTGCTGGGGTGGGACCACGCCACCGTCGACGACGCCGTGGCGATGCGCGCCGAGGAGGCCCGGATCCTCGCACGCGTCCACCGACCGGTGGCCGCCGGAACGGAGATCCCGTCGTGATGTTCGCCGCAACCTCGAGCATGGACGTCCTGATCATCGCCGTGATCATCGTGTTGCTGGCGATCCAGGCGTTCCTCGCGCTCGCCGAGACCTCACTCACCCGCATGAACCGCAATCGGGCGATCGCGCACGACGAGTCCGGGCGTCGCGGCGCGAAGCGGCTCCGAACGCTCGTCGAGGATCCCGCGTCGTTCCTGAACTCGTTGCTGCTCGTCGTGCTGATCTGCCAGACGGTGCAGACGGCCCTGATCACGATCGAGGCCGAACGCCTCTTCGGCGCGGCCGGCGTGATCGTCGCGCTCGTCATCAACGTCGCGCTGGTGTTCGTGCTGTCCGAGGCCGCGCCGAAGACCTGGGCGGTCCAGCACACCGACGAGGCGGCGCTGCGCAGCGCCGGCCCGCGCTGGGCGTTGACCCGGGTCTGGCCCCACCGGAGCGTCGCCCGGGCGCGCCTCGGGATCACCCACGTGCTGCTGCCGGGCAAGGGGCTCGAGCAGGGACCGTTCGTGTCAGAGGAAGAGCTGCTGGCCATGGCCGACGAGGCCGCCCAGCACGACGTGATCGAGGACGACGAACGGGCCTATATCGCCCGGGTCATCGAGTTCGGTGACACCGTCACCCGCGAGGTGATGGTGCCCCGCCCCGACATGATCACCATCGAGGCGTCGACACGGGTCGGCGACGCGATGGAGATCATCCTGTTGAACGGCTACAGCCGGATCCCGGTGCACCGGGTCGACGTCGACGACGTCATCGGGATCCTCTACGCCCGTGATCTCATGCGCGCCGAGCGCAACGGGCGATCCGACACGCCGGTGGCCGACATCGTGCGCCGGGCGAACTTCGTGCCCGAGTCGAAGCGGGTGGCGGTGTTGCTGCCCGAGATGCAGCGCGACAAGTTCCACATGGCGATCGTCGTCGACGAGTACGGCTCCACGGCCGGTCTGGTGACCCTGGAGGATCTCATCGAGGAGCTCGTCGGTGAGATCGTCGACGAGTTCGACGTCGAGGACCCCCTCGTCGAACCGCTGCCGGGCGGGATCCTGCGCGTGGACGGTCGCCTGTCGATCGACGATGCGAACGACGTGCTCGACGGTGACCTTCCCGAAGGCGACTGGAATTCGGTCGGCGGGCTGATCTTCACCCGGCTGGGACGCGTGCCCGTCGGCGGTGAGATCGTGCAGGTGCCCGGCTACGAACTCCGCGTGGAACGGATGCAGGGTCGCCGGATCGCCCGGGTCCGGATCGAGGCCAGGGAGATCGTCGCCGCGGACGCCGCGGTCACCGGCGGCGACCCGGGCGCGGAGTCGCGGGGGACCGCCAAGGAAAACTCGAGGTGAGAAGCGGCTTCGTCACGCTCGTCGGGCGTCCGAACGTCGGCAAGTCGACCCTGTTGAACCAGATCCTGGGTACCAAGGCGTCGATCACCTCCGACAAGGCCCAGACCACCCGGCACGCGGTGCGCGGGGTGTTGCACCTCGACGCTCCCGACGCCGTGACCGGTGACGACACCCAGATCGTGTTCGTCGACACGCCGGGCATCCACAAACCCCGCACCCCGCTGGGCGAGCACCTGAACGCCACCGCGACCGCCGAGATCGCCGACGTCGACGTGGCGTGTCTGGTGATCGACGCCACCAAACCGCTGGGCCGCGGCGACCGGTTCGTGGCCGCGCAGCTCCCCGGTGACGCGATCGTCGTGGTCAACAAGTGCGACATCGCCGACCGGGGCCGGATCGCCGCCCAGCTCGACGCCGCCGGGACCCTGGAGGCCGCCGCGTACTTTCCGGTTTCGGCCCGCACCGGCGACGGGGTCGACGCGCTGGTCGACGAACTCGCCGGGCGGATGCCCGAAGGCCCGCCGTACTATCCCCGTGAACTCGTCACCGACACCCCGGAGGCGACGTGGGTGGCCGAACTGGTGCGCGAGCAACTGCTCGGAGTGCTGCGCGACGAGGTGCCCCATTCGGTGGCGACCCGGGTCACCGAATGGGAAGGCAAGCGCATCCGCTGCGAGATCCTGGTGGAACGCGAGTCGCAGAAGGGGATCGTGATCGGCCACGGCGGCTCGGTGCTCGCCGAAGTGGGCAAGCGGGCCCGGGCGCAACTCGACGAGGGGACCTACCTGGAGTTGTTCGTCAAGGTCGACAAGAACTGGCAGCGCCACCCGGAACGTTTCGACCGGCTGGGCCTGTAGGGGCGTGAGCGCCGAGAACCTCACGGAGCTGGCCGAGTCGTGCAACGGTGACCCCGACGCCGTCGTCGAGGTGTTCACCGACTGGGTGCGCACCACCCGCGGCCACGATCTGTACGACGCGCAGGTCGAGGCGTTGCTCGAGATCGCGCTCGGGTCGCACGTGATCGTGAACACCCCGACCGGCTCGGGCAAGTCGCTGATCGCCACCGCCACGTTGTTCGACGCGGTCGCCCACGGCGGCCGCGCGTACTACACCGCGCCGATCAAGGCGCTGGTGTCGGAGCGCTTCTTCGAACTCGTCGCCGAGTTCGGCGCCGAACACATCGGCATGCTCACCGGCGACGCCGCGGTGAATGCGGACGCGCCGGTGATCTGTTGCACCGCCGAGATCCTCGCGAACCTGGCGTTGCGCGACGGCCGTGACGCGGCGGTCACCAGCGCCGTGATGGACGAGTTCCACTGGTTCGCCGATCCCCAGCGCGGCTGGGCGTGGCAGGTGCCGCTGCTGGAGCTGGTCGACACCCGCTTCGTGCTGTTGTCGGCGACGCTCGGTGACGTCACCCCATTCGTCGACGACCTCACCGCCCGCACCGGCCGTGAGGTCGCCCACGTCGTCTCGGCCACCCGGCCCGTGCCGCTGGTGCACGACTACCGGGTCGAAACCGTCACCGACACCGTCGCCGAGCTGCTCGCCGGCGGCGGGACGCCGGCCTACCTGGTGCACTTCACCCAGGCGGGAGCGATCGAGCGCGCCCAGGCGTTGGCGTCGATGGCCGTGGCGGACCGTGCCACCAAGGACGCGATCGCGGATGAGATCGGCGACTTCCGTTTCGCCGCCGGGTTCGGCCGGACACTGTCGCGGTACGTGCGCAACGGCATCGGGGTGCACCACGCCGGCATGCTGCCCCGCTACCGGCGCCTGGTGGAACGGCTCGCGCAGCGCGGCCTGCTGAAGGTGATCTGTGGCACCGACACGCTCGGGGTGGGCATCAACGTGCCGATCCGCACGGTGGTACTCACCGCGCTCTCCAAGTACGACGGCGAGAAGACCCGGCTGTTGACGGCCCGGGAGTTCCACCAGATCGGCGGTCGGGCCGGGCGGGCCGGCTACGACTCGGTCGGCACGGTCATCGCGCTCGCGCCCGAACACACCGTGGAGAAAGCCAAGGCCGAGGCCAAAGCGATCGCCAAGGGCAAGAACCCCAAGAACGTGCGGTCGCGCAAACCTCCGCCGGGGACGGTGTCGTGGGGCAAACCCACCTTCGAACGACTGGTGTACGCCTACCCCGAACCGTTGGAGGGGCACCTGCGGGTCACCCACGCCATGGTGCTGTCGGTGCTGGAGCGCCCCGGCGACGCCGACGCCCAGCTCACCCGGCTGCTCGAGAGTCCCTATTCACGCCGTTCGGAGGTCGCCGAGAACCTGGCTCGTGCCGAAGACGTCAAGGCGTCGTTGATCGACGCGGAGATCCTCATCCCGCAGGTGCCGCCCGACGCCGACGGTCACCGTTACCATCTCGCGCACGAGGTCCAGGACACCTTCGCACTCGACCAGCCGCTGTCGCTGTTCGCGGTCGCGGCGCTCGACCTGTTGGACCCCGAGGATCCCGACTACGCGCTCGACGTCGTCTCGATCGCCGAGGCCGTGCTCGAGAACCCGCGCCCGGTGGTGATGTCGCAGCTCAAGCGCGCCAGGTCCGAGGCGATCGCGCGGATGAAGGCCGAAGGATTGGGCTACGACGAACGCATGGCCGAGCTCGACACCGTCACCTGGCCGCGGCCGCTGGCCGAACTGCTGGAGCCGATGTTCCAGGTGTACTGCCGTTCGGAACCCTGGGCGGCCGATCACGAGTTGCGCCCGAAATCGGTCGTGCGTGACATGTTCGAACGCTCCATGGACTTCGCCGACTACGTGCGCTTCCATGCGATCGCCCGCTCCGAAGGGGTGCTGCTTCGGTATCTGTCGGATGCGTACCGGACGCTGTCGCGCACGATCCCCGACGAACGGTGGAACGACGAGCTCGCGGACCTGATCGCCTGGCTGGGCGAGCTGGTGCGCCAGGTCGACTCGAGCCTGATCGACGAGTGGGAACGCCTCCAGCATCCCGAGACCATCGCCGAGGCCGGGCCGCCTCCAGATGCGCCGCCACCACCGGTGACCGCGAACCACCGGGCGTTCACGGTGCTGGTCCGCAACGCGCTGTTCCTGCGGGTCGAGTTGCTGGCCCGACGCGACTACGCCGCGTTGGGCGAGCTCGACGGCGACGCAGGGTGGAGCGCCACGCGTTGGGAGTCGGCCGCCGAGGAGTACTTCGCCTCCTACGACCGGGTCGAGATCGGTGGCGACGCCCGGAGTCCGGCGCTGTGTCTGATCGAAGAGCAGGGCCGGACCTGGTCGGTGCGCCAGATCATCGACGACCCCGACGGCGACCACGCCTGGGCGATCTGTGCCACCGTCGACCTGGACGCCTCCGACGCCGAGGGTCGGGCCATGGTCACCGTCACCGCCCTCACCCACGACTGACAAAGACGAATGTCGGGGCGGATGGTGCGAATGGACCCGCTTTTCTCGCGGTGTTGGCACACCCACGCATTTGGGGGCGAAGACGGTCGACGAACCGGGGACCGGGCTCTCCCGCGTCGGGGCGGGAGAACTGTTCAAAGAATGCCCACATCTGCGGACGGGCGGCCCGTTGAACACGGGCCGCTCAGTAGGGCGCGGCGAGGTCCGGGAACATCGGGAAGTGGCGGACGTTGCGGGTGAGCAGACGCGCGTCGAGCACGAGTGCCGTCGCGCCGATGGCCAGGTCTGCGGCATCGATCGTGTGGTGGCTCGGCAGCCAGCGTCGGCCGAGCTCGCCCGCCTTCTCGGCAATGTGATCATTCACCGGATGCCATCGGATCGTCGCCAGCAGTCGGCGTGTCGCCTTCTCCTCATTTGGGCGCATCCCGGCTAGCACCTCGAGTCGGGTGATCTCGCTGGCATGAAGGGGAGCGAGCCGCCGCTCGTACTCGAGCACCGCCTTCGCCTCGACGTTGCCACGAAGATGATCGATCAGCACCGATGTGTCGACCAATGCGGTCACTCCACGTGTCGGAGGCGTGAACCGGAGCGGAGCGATTCGACGAACTCCGCGCCGTCGCGACCTTCGCCCGTCCACGCGCCGGCAGTTTCCTGAAGGACCGCGAGATCGTCGTCCACCGCTCGGCCGGGACCGTAGACGGTCTGGACCGCTTCACGGATCAACGATGCGATCGAACGTCCCGTCCGTTCGGCCTCTGCATCCAGGAGGCTCCGCTCATCGGCGGACAGGGAGATCTGCGTCCGTTGCATGATGTAATGCTACATCATATTGCGTGCGGCCGACGCGCGACTCGGTCGCACGGCGGGCACCTTTGCGGCCCGCCGCCCTTCTCACTGCTCTCACCTCGAGATGGAGCGATACCGGGTGCCGGGCACGGTCACCGACCAGCCGACGTCGGCGGCAGTTCAGAGACTGGTGGAGCGGATCTCGGTGAGGAACGCCTCGACTTCGGTACGGTCACGGGTCCGACGCATCGGTGGCAGCGCGTTGATCAGGTTCCAGCGGTAGCTGCGCCGGGTCGCGAGACGGGAGTCGAGCACGGCGACGACGCCTCGGTCGTCGGATCGCCTGACGAGCCGCCCTGCCGCCTGCGCGAGCAGCGTCGCGGCGCGGGGCACGTCGATCTCCGCGAACGCCTTCGGGCCGACGGCCTCACGTCGTGCCGAGAGCAACGGGTCGTCGGGGCGCGGGAACGGGATGCGGTCGATCGTGACGAGTTGGCACGCGTCGCCGGGCACGTCGACACCCTGGAAGAAGCTCTGGGTGGCGAACAGACACGTCGACCGGTCGCCGGTGAACTCGGCGACGAGCGCCGGTTTGGGCCGGTCGCGCTGGCTGAGGATCGGCACGTCGAGCCGGTCGCGCAGCTCCTCGACGGCGTCGTCGAGCGCCCGGAAACTCGTGAACAACGCCAGGGTCGCGCCGCCGGCCGCGGTGATCAGGGCCTCGAGTTCGTCGTGCAGCGCCTCGGTGTAGCCGGCGGCGCCGGGTGCGGGCAGCGACGGCCGGCAGTACAACACGGTGTTCGCCGCGTAATCGAATGCGCTCGCCAGACGCAGCTCGTCGCTGGTCTCGGCAGGCAGGCCGACCGAAGCGACGAACAGCGGCGGGATCGTGGCGCTGGTGCACACGGCGATCGTGTCGCCCCAGGCGTGGTCGGAGAGAAAGCCGGCCACGTCGATCGGTGCCCGGCAGAGCGCCGGTCGGGTCGGCGGACCCGCCACCCACACCACCGCGCCCTCGGGTTCACCGACGATCAGGTGCAGGTCGTCGATCAGTGACGACGCGAGGTTCACCGCCCGGTCCCTGCGGGTGGCGACTTGCAGGAGATCGCCGGGGTCGATCCCGCGGACGAGCGAGAGGACCGCCTCCGAGCGTGTCGTGGCGAGTGCGACGAGGTCCGCGACCGCGCCGGTGGGGCCGTGGGCGAGGCGCTCACCCACCAGCGGTGTCAGGGCGCTCTTCCAGTCGGCTGCGACGTTGTCGAGCGCGGCGAGCGCGTCGGGCTCCTCGAGCACCGCCTTGGCCGCCGCGGTCACCGCGGTGAGTCGTGCCTCGGTCAACTCGATGCCGGCGGTCGCCGAGATCACGTCGACGAGCTGGTGGGCCTCGTCGATCACGACCACGTCGTGTTCGGGCAGGAGCTGCCGGTCGTTCGCGAGGTCGAGGCCCCACAGGTGCTGATTGACCACCACCACGTCGGCGTCGGCGGCCCGTGCCCGAGCGGCCTCGGCGAAGCACGTCGCCCCCAGCGGGCACTTCGACGCGCCCGGACACTCCTGTGCGGTCATCGACACCGCCGCCCAGGTCCGCGGGTCGGGTTCGGTGTCGAGCTCGGCACGGTCCCCGGTGACCGACGTCTCGGCCCAGGAGGTGAGCGCCGCCAACTCGGCCGGAGAGGGTCGGCCCCCGAGCCCCTCCAGTTGGGCCTGGCCCTTGTCGGCACCCTCGTTCAGTTCGGCGAGACGCTGGCGGCACACGTAGTTCGATCGCCCCTTGAGCACCGCGAAGTCGAACGGGGTGTCGTCGTGGTCGACGAGCCAGGGCAGGTCCTTGCCCGAGAGCTGGTCCTGGAGTGCCTTGGTGGCGGTCGCCACGACCACGCGGCGGCCCGAACGCACCGCCGCCGCCAGGTACGCGAGCGACTTGCCGGTACCGGTTCCGGCCTCGACGACGAGATGCCGGTCGCGGTCCAGTGCGTCGGCGACAGCGGCGGCCATGGTGCGTTGCGAGGCTCGGTGCTCGCCACCCTCCAGGTCGGCGGTGAGCGCATCGAGCGAGGCGACCGTGTCGCGCGCCGCATCCGACAGGTCACGCAACTCGTCGGAGGGCATCATCGCAAGGGTACCGCTCAGAGGGTGCACCGACAGGTGCGTCCGATCGACGAACACTGCTGGTGTGTTCGCCAGGCGCAGTTCCGAAAAGGACGGCCGCGGGCCGAAACCGATGTGACCTGATCGCGCGGCCCGTCGGCGGTGGGTAGGCTCGCTGCGGTGACGGCAGGGACGGCATCGGCGCCGGCGACGCTTGTCGAGCCGGGTTCGGTCGATCTGGTGGTGACCGATCTCGACGGCACGCTGTGGGATCGGGCGAATGTCGTGCATCCCCGAACCGGCGCCGCGGTGCGGCGACTCCAGGCAGCGGGCGTCCACGTGCTCGCCGCCTCGGGCCGACGGCCGGCATCGATCAGGAAAGTCCTGGCCGCCAATGGTCTGATGATGCCCGCGGTTTGTATCGACGGGGCTCTCGGACGAGATCTTACGACGAACGACGACTTCCACTGCGCTGGGTTCGACACGGCAATTGCGGTCGCGGTGTTGGAAGCGCTGCTCTCGGTCGGGATCGAGCCGGTCGTTGACATAGTCGCGGCCGATGATCGCGACGGCGTGATCGGCCATGCGCCTTCCACTCACCCGGACCACGCCAGGTTCATCCGGACATGGACCCGTCGTGAGGATCTGCGCCGGACCGTCATCCAAGAACGGATACTGGGATTCGGGCTGTGCGGCCAGGCCGACGGCGTGCCCGAGCGCTGCGCCACGGCAATGCCCGACGGAGTGGAACTCATTTCCGGTCCTGATAGTCAGTACGGCGGCCACGCCGTGGCGATCCGACCCCCGGGCGTCAACAAATGGTCCGGCGTCGAAGCGTACTGCGCACGCCACGGCATCGCATTCGATCGGGTACTGGCCGTAGGCGACGGGTACAACGACCGGGAGTTGCTCGCCGGGGCGGCGATCGCCTGTGCGGTGGCCGACGGCGACCCGGAGCTGGTCCGGAGTGCCGACCACGTCATCGACCCGCCAACGCTTGGCGGGTGGGCGGCGATCGACTGGACCGCCGCCGAGCAAACCAGAGTTGTACGTAGGATGAGTCTGGAAGACTGAGGCGCATGGAAGGCATTTCGCTCGACCCGTCACATCCGGCGCGGCGTGCGGCGCTCGCGTCGATCGGGGCGGTGGAGGCCGGCGACCGCGCAGGATGGTTGGCCCTGTTCGCTCCGGACGCGGTCGTCGCCGACCCGGTCGGGCCGTCACCGTTCGACCCCGAAGGCAACG
>CAZQSU010000003.1:0-68385 GCA_964595905.1 uncultured Iamiaceae bacterium | reverse complement strand
GTGAGCTGGGGTATCTGTTCGGCCAGTACAAGCGCATCACCAACCGGTACGAGTCCGGCACGCTCACCGGCAAGGGCCTCGACTGGGGCGGGTCGCGGGTGCGCACCGAGGCGACCGGGTACGGCGCGGTGTATTTCATCCAGGCGATGCTCGAAGCCCGCGGGGAAGACCTCGAAGGCCGCCGCGCGATCGTGTCGGGCGCCGGCAACGTGGCGATCTACGCGATCGAGAAACTCCAGCAGCTCGGCGCCGATGTGGTCGCCTGTTCGGACTCGGGCGGCTACGTGGTCGACGAGGCCGGCCTCGACGTCGAGTTGATCAAGCAGATCAAGGAGGTCGAACGCGGGCGGATCTCCGAATACGCCGAACGGCGGCCGGGCAGCCGCTACGTGGCCGGACGCAAGGTCTGGGACGTGCCCTGTGAGCTGGTGATCCCCAGCGCCACCCAGAACGAACTCGACGAGGCCGGCTGCCGGTCACTCGTCGCCAACGGCTGCGTCGCCGTCGCCGAAGGCGCCAACATGCCCACCACCCCGGCCGGTACGAGGATCCTGCTCGACGCCGGGGTCGCCTTCGGGCCGGGCAAGGCCGCGAACGCCGGTGGCGTGGCGACCTCGGCGCTCGAGATGCAGCAGAACGCCAGCCGCGACTCGTGGAGTTTCGAGTACACCGAGGAGCGGCTCTCCTCGATCATCCGCAGCGTGCACGACACGTGCCTGGCCACCGCGGCCGAATACGGGTGCGAAGGCGACTACGTCGCCGGCGCGAACCTGGCCGGATTCGTCCGGGTCGCGAGCGCAATGGCCGACCTCGGCGTCATCTGAGCGACGGTCACTGCCGCGGGTTGCCCGCGCGTCACGTCGAGGCGCTAGACAGGGGCCGATACGAGCGTGCGTGCTCCCAGTGCGCGCGCGGAGCCAGCCGCATGCACAGGAGCTTGTGAAGCCAATGCCTGAAGCCGTCATCGTCGCCACCGCCCGCTCCCCGATCGGGCGGGCCATGAAGGGGTCGCTCACCACGATCCGTCCGGACGATCTGTCAACCCAGATCATCGAGGCCCTGCTCGCCAAGGTCCCCGAGCTCGACCGCAACGAGGTCGAGGACCTCATCATGGGGTGTGGCCAACCCGCGGGCGAGTCGGGCAACAACATCGCCCGTCACGTCGCCGTGATGTCCGGGATGCCGAACGTGCCCGGCGTGACGGTGAACCGCTACTGCTCGTCGTCGCTGCAGACCACGCGCATGGCGGCGCACGCGATCCGTGCCGGCGAGGGTGACGTGTTCATCTCCGCGGGTGTCGAGACCGTGAGCCGCTACATGAACGGCATGGCCGACACGGGCCCGCACAACGAGATCTTCGCCGACGCCGAAGCCCGGACCGCCGAGTTCGCCGCGGGCGGCAAGGGCGCCTGGACCCCGCGTGAGGGTCTGCCCGACGTGTACATCGCCATGGGCCAGACCGCCGAGAACGTCGCCAGTTCGCTGGGGGTCTCCCGCGAGTCCCAGGACGAGTACGCGCTCCTGTCGCAGACCCGTGCCTCGGCGGCACTCGAACGCGGCTACTGGGAAGAGGAGATCACCCCGGTCACCCTGCCCGACGGTACGGTCGTGGCGAAGGACGACGGCATCCGCCCGGGTACGACGCTCGAGAAGCTGGCGAGCCTGAAGCCCGCCTTCCGCCCCGACGGCACCGTGACCGCCGGCAACGCCTGCCCGCTGAACGACGGCGCCGCCGCCGTGGTCGTGATGAGCGACACCCGGGCCGCCGAGCTGGGCATCGAGCCCCTCGCCCGCATCGTGTCGACCGGAGTGACCGGCCTGAACCCCGAGATCATGGGCATGGGCCCGGTCGAGGCGTCCCGCCAGGCGATGAAGCGGGCCGGAATGACCATCGACGACATCGACCTGGTCGAGATCAACGAGGCGTTTGCCGCCCAGATCGTCCCCTCTTCCGAGCAGCTCGGCATCGACTACGACAAGCTCAACATCAACGGCGGCGCGATCGCCCTGGGGCACCCCTTCGGCCAGACCGGCGCCCGGATCGCCACCACGCTGCTGCACAACCTGGCCGACACCGACTCCACCATCGGTCTGGAGACCATGTGTGTCGGCGGTGGCCAGGGCATGGCGATGATCTTCGAACGCCTGAACTGACCGTACCGCTCTGATGATGCCGAGCTGATTCCAGCGCAGCACCCCTCATTTTGGGTGCCGGTTCCGGACACCCGCTGTCCGGAACCGGCACCCAAAGCGTTCTTCAGACCTCGGCCTCGTCCTCGAGCGACGTGAGTTCGGCGAAGGATTCGGCCCGGCGCTTGCGCTGTGACCACGCGGTTATCAGCACCAGTCCGACGGTGACGAGCATCAGAGGACCACGGGTGCGGTCGATCCAGTCGACGATGGATTCGAGTGTGCCCGAGAACTCCGATCCCAGCCAGCGGATCAACATCAGTCGGGCCGTGATCGACACGATCACGATCGGTACGACCACCTTGGGCCGCAACTTGGCGGCCCCGGCGAGCAGACAGGTGAAGGTCATCGGCGCGATCGCGACGATGCCCCAGCCGAACCGGTCGAAGAGCCGCTGAACGACCGAGACGACGTCGCTGCTCGCCGGTTCACGCCCGGCCAACCACTTCACCGCCCGGTGCCCGTACCAGCGACCCAGCAGGTAGAACGCGATCGAGGGGACGACCCGGCGCAGGATCGCCGTCGTGTAGAAGCTGAACGGGCCGAGGTCGTTGGTGACCAGGATCAGGTACCGGTTGTTGGCGTTCAGCGCCACCATCCACAGCGGATGATCGACCACCAGCGTCGGTGACAGCGCCGTGCCGATGATGCCGGTGACGAACGCCACCACCATGATCGCGATCACGACCCGGCTCGCCCAGACCGTCGGAATGTGAACGACGGTTGGTTCGGCCGGCGCGGCCGTCGGGATGGGCCGCGACATGGCCACCCATTCTGGCAGCCCGGCGGTCGGGCGCGGTGATCCGCCGGTCGGCTCAGGTCCCGTAGACGGGCGCGGGCTCGGGGGCTTCGGCGACGAGGCGGCGGACGACGTCGCCGAGCTCGGCGGCGTCCCAGCGCTCGTTGCCCTTGTGAGCGGTGGGTCCGTGCTGGTAACCGTCGGCGATGCCGACCTGGTCGCCTTCGATCTCGAACATGCGTCCCGTGACTCCGGCCGAGTCTCCCGACACCAGCCACGCGATCAGCGGCGACACGTTGGCCGGGTCCATCGCGTCGAAGGTGCCCTCGTCGACGGCGGCCATCATGTCTTCGAACGCACCTTCGGTCATGCGGGTCCGGGCCGCGGGAGCGATCGCATTGGCGGTGACGCCGTAGCGGCCCAGCTCTGCGGCCTGTACCAGGGTGAGGGCAGCGATCCCGCCTTTGGCAGCCGAGTAGGCGGCCTGACCGATCGAACCCATGATGCCGGCACCCGAGGAGGTGTTGACGATCCGGGCGTCGACGGTCTCTCCCGCCTTCGAGCGGGTGCGCCAGTACGCGGCCGCGTGGCGCGAGACGGTGAAATGGCCTTTGAGGTTCACCGCCATGACCGCGTCCCACTCATCGGCTGTGGCGTTCGCGAACATGCGGTCCCGCACGATGCCGGCGTTGTTGACCACCGCGTCGAGCCGCCCGAACGTCTCGATGGCGAAGGCGACGAGTCCCTCCGCGGCGTCGAAGTCGGACACATCTGCGCCGTTGGCCGCGGCCACGCCGCCGGTGGCTTCGATCTCGGCGACCACCTCGTCGGCCGGTCCGGTCGACGACCCGGTCCCGTCCAGCGCGGAGCCGAGGTCGTTGACGACCACGCTCGCGCCCTGCCGGGCGAGCTCCAGCGCGTGGGCCCGGCCCAGCCCGCGGGCAGCCCCGGTCACGATCACGACCCGTTGATCACAGATGCCACTCATGGCAGCCGAGCGTACCTGACGACCCGTCAGATACCGGAGCCGATCCGGCACTGGATCCGCCGCCGAGTCGAACAGGCACGGGCTGGAGTGAAGAACGTTGCTCTGGACCGGATCGGGGATGGCGATCTTCCAAAGTCGTAGCGAGGCCACGGGTCAGGCCCAATGCCGGCGTGCGGCGCTGGACGGCGGGCTCGAGGGTGCCAGGGGATCTGGTCGTCCAACGTTACAGCGACTTTTCACTCGGTTGTCGCTGTGACGTTGGACCACGCGTTCCCCCAAGGAGCCCGAGTTCCAACGCCTTGTCGTCGAGTTCTCGCCGACTTCCTGCCCGCGGGCACGCCCGGTGCCCGCGGGCACCATCGGACTCGGGACGGCTCCGCGTCGCGGTCCCGGGAGTCTCCGTGGCGGCTCAGCCCGGCGGGCATGTCATCTGGGCGAGGGCGAGATCCGCGCACACGGTCGCCCGGGTGACCTTCCAGCGACCGTCGACCAGGCGGGCGTGGCCGATCCGGCCGGTCGCGTAGGTCACGTGATCTCCAGCGAGGTCGTACAGCACGGCCGCCTCGGTCGCTGACGTGAACACGACCTCGGTGATGTCGACCCGCACGTCGTCGAGTGCCGAGGCATACGGTCCCGTCTGCGCCGTCGCGACCACGGCCTCGAGACCAGCGGGGTCGTCGACGCTCGCCTTGCGTTGCGCCGGGGGCGCGAAGAAGTCGTACGCGGTCGCGAACGCATCGGCGACGTGCGCCCGGGCGAGGGTCGCATCTGCGGGCGCCGTGCCAGCGGGTGGGAGCAGGTCCTCGGTGCACGAGAACGAGGCCTCGCCGTTGTGGCCGATCGTCCGGGTGATGCCCCACGAGGTCTTTGCATCGATGAGAACCTGATACTCGAACCGGTCTCCGGGATGCGCGGCGCACCATGCCCGCGCATCCACGGTCACCGTCACTCTCGCGGCCTCATCGTGCCCCACCTTGGTCGGGATGCCCCGCGTCTGGGAGATGGTCGGCGCGACGCGATCGTCCGAGTCCGCCATCTCGAGACGCACGCTGGTCAGGCGGAGCGGGGCGAAGCTGTGGTTGGTGATCTTCAGGTCGGCCTCGACACGACCCGAATGGCCCACACCCTGCCCCGTCCCGAAGGAGCCCTGGGCGCCGATCATGGTCCATGCCCATTGGCTCGCGCCCTGCGGACCACCATCCGAGTCGCCCAGGTCGACCACGACGTTGGGATTGACGGGACCCCTCACATACAGCCCGAATCCCACCAGCGTGGTCACCACGACTATCCCCAATGCGTACAGGCTCGGCGGGCGACGCCGACCGGCACCGATCTCGCCGCTCACGAACCGACTCGGCCGAGACGAGAGTCCATGAGACCGGGATGATCGCTGCGTCGAACGATCCAGGCCCGGTGACCGTAGTAGCGCCAGGCGATCAGGGCCGCCAAGGTGCACCCGAGCCCGACCCCTCCGGCGGTGCCTGTACCGATGATTCCGAGGTCGCCCAGCAGCCACACCTGCGAGGTGAGCCCGCCGAGCACGATGCCCAGACCGGTTCCACTCAGCAGGTGCACCGACGATGCCCGCACCGCATCGTCGGCGGCGAGCAGGTCGGGGTCGGCGTCGGGTTGGGGCTTGGTCACGACGTGGCGCTGCAAGCAGGCCACGCCGAACACCACGAGGCCGGCTGCGAGACCGATCAGCAACGCCGAGGTGCGAAGCACCGCTTCCGGTGCCGGATCCATCGTGACCGGGTCCGATGAGGGCGTTGCGGGAAGGGCCATCGCGACGATGCCGACGACCACCGCCACGGCCGGCACGACGACCTGGGCGACCCTGAGCCGTCCAGCCAGATAGTTCCGCAGTCGGCGGGGCGTCAACGACGCGCTCCGCCTCGTGCCCGCGGGCAGCCGGGTGAGCCACGCTTCGGACCACACGACCCCACCCAGATACCCGACCATCAACACCACCCAACCCGGAACCGGCACACTGATACCGAGGCCGCGACCAAGGGCGGTGATGGCGATCGCGCCGCCGAAACCGCAGACCATTCGCAGGCGGTGGCCCTCGGAGACGTACCGCTCCACGAACGCGCGATTGGCATCCACCAGCGTCACCCCGTGGGCTTCGGCCCAGCGTTGCGCGGGAGAGCTCGGGACATCCGATACGACCCAGAGCGCGAGCAACACGAGCACCAGCGAGGCAATGGTCGCGAAGAGGACGACCGGGGCGGCCGCTTCGCTCGGAACGATTTCCACGACCACGAGGAGCGCGGCCATCGCTCCGAGAACGAACACCACCCACCGGGCGAGCCGGTGCCCGCCGGGGCGACGGGCGAATGGGGTCATCCACACGATCGCCGCGCAGACCACGACAACTGCCACCAAACCGAGAATCACGAGACGTTCCCCCTCTGCGTGTCGATCGTGGTGTCAGGTAAACCGAGGAACGCGGCTCGGGCGGCCCGGACGACGTCGTCGAGCCCTCCTCCCGCCGCAGCGGCCTCCCGGGCGAGCCGGTCGGCAGCCCGCTTCATCGCCGGGGTGATCGCCGCGACGCCGTCAGCGTCGGCCGGCCGCTCCAACACGATCGTGCCGTGCCGTCCGCGGGAACGGATCAGCCCCTCGGCCTCCAGTTCGCGGTACGCGCGCTGGACGGTGTTGGTCGCCACGCCGAGGTCGTTCGCAAGTTGCCGGATCGACGGCAGGCGGTCGCCCGGTGCCAACACGCCGGCGTCGAGGTAGGCCGCGAGCTGGCCCCGCACCTGTTCATAGGGTGGCACGGGCGAGTCGAGATCGACCTCGATCTTCATGCCGTGGCCTGCGCCGTCATTGTCTCAATGATGTCATACAATCAGACAATGTGCAACGGGTGACTCGTCGAGGCCGATGCCCGCGGGCACACCGGGCGCGACACTGGACCGCATGTTCCACCACATCGTCCTGCTCCGATTCGTGCCCGAGTCCACCCCCGAACAGCACCAGGCCGTGGTCGACGGGCTGCGGCCCCTCCCCGAGTCCATCGGCGACCTGCGCAGCTACGAGGTCCACCTCGACGCCGGCCTCGGCACCGAGAACGCCCAGGTGAGCGTCCACGCCACCTTCGACGACGAGGCCGGGTGGCATGCGTATGGCAACCATCCCGCCCACGTGCAGGTGATCGAACAGCGCATCGCTCCGATCCTTCAGACGGCACTGCGCACCCAGTACTTCGACGGGAGCGAGCAGTGACCGCCCGCAGCGTCGTCGTGACCGGTGCCTCCACGGGCATCGGCCATGCCACCGCGCTCCGTCTGGCGACCGAGGGTTGGCGGGTCTTCGCAGGGGTCCGCCGCGACGAAGACGCCGAACGACTCACTGCCGATGCCGCTCGACTCCGTGGTGAACTGACCCCGCTACCGATCGACGTGACCGACGAGCACCAGGTCGAATCCGCGTTCGCCACGATCGCCGACGCTCTGGGCGACGGCGGGCTCTCCGCGCTCGTCAACAACGCGGGCACCGCGCTCGGCGGTCCCGTCGAGTACCTGCCGCTGGACACGTGGCGCGAGCAGTTCGACGTGAACGTCTTCGGCCAGATCACGGTCACGAAGGCGGCCATGCCACTGCTGCGTCGGGGCGACGACGGGCACGGCGGTCACGGCCGCATCATCTTCATCGGCTCCAACAGCGGCCGCATGGCCGCGCCCATGCTCGGCCCCTACGCGTCGTCGAAGTTCGCCGTCGAAGGCCTCGCCGACGCGCTGCGGATGGAACTGGTCGGCACCGGCATCTCGGTGGTGGTCATCGAACCCGGCGCCATCGCCACCCCGATCTGGGAGAAGGGCCGCAGCCTCGCCGACCGCCTCGAGGAAGAACTCCCCGCCGAGGCGCTCGAGCGCTACGCGGACCTGATGGCCGGCACCCGCGCGGGGATCGAGATGCAGGACTCCTCGGGCGCGCCGCCCTCGAAGGCCGCCGACGTCGTCATGCGGGCGCTCGACGCGAAACGCCCCGCGACCCGCTACCAGGTCGGGATCGACGGCAAGCTGAGCGTGCTGGCCGCGCGCCTGCTCCCCGACCGCATCAAGGACTACGGCGTCCGCAAGTTCATGAAGCTCTGAGCTCAGCCAAGGCGTTCGATGCCGAGATTCTCGATGATGGTGACGTTCGCCTGGCCGCCGCCCTCGCACATGGTCTGCAATCCGTAGCGGCCGCCGGTGCGCTCCAGCTCGTTCAACAACGTGGTCATCAGCCGTGCACCGGTGGCGCCGAGCGGGTGACCCAGCGCGATCGCCCCACCGTTGACGTTGACCTTGGCCGGGTCGGCGTCGAGTTCTTTCATCCAGGCCATCACCACCGGGGCGAACGCCTCGTTGATCTCGACCAGATCGATGTCGTCGAGGCTCATGCCGGTCTTCTCCAGTGCCCGGCGGGTGGCGGGGATCGGAGCGGTGAGCATCCACACGGGGTCGTCGGCCAGCACCGAGAGGTGGTGGATGCGTGCCCGTGGGGTCAGGCCGTGGTCGGCGAGGCCCTGTTCGTTGACGATCAGCATGGCCACCGCGGCATCGGAGATCTGTGACGCACACGCCGCGGTGACGCGGCCCCCTTCGGTGAGCGTGGGCAGCGAACGGATCTTCTCCCAGTTCGGTTCGCGTGGCCCTTCATCGGCCGTGGCATCGCCCAAGGCGACGATCTCGGCCTCGAAGCGTCCTTCGGCCCGGGCCCGGATCGCTTTTTCGTGCGAGTCGACGGCGAAGTGCTCCATGTCGTCGCGGCTGCAGTCCCAGCGCTCGGCGATCATCTCGGCCGAGCGGAACTGCGACACCTCCTGGGTGCCGTAACGCTCGACCCACCCGGTCGACCCGCTGAAGGGATCGTCGAACCCGTACGCGGCGCCGGTCAGCATCGCGGCGGAGATCGGGATCTGGGACATCTGCTGCACGCCGCCGGCCACCACCACGTCGCTGGTGCCCGACATGACCGCCTGCGCGGCGAAATGCACGGCCTGCTGAGACGACCCGCACTGGCGGTCGACGGTGGTGCCCGGCACGTGGTCGGGCAGTCCCGCGGCCAACCAACAGGTCCGGGCGATGTCACCCGCCTGGCCACCGATCGTGTCGACACAGCCGTAGACGACGTCTTCGACGGCACCCGGGTCGATGCCGGTCCGCTCGATGAGCGCGGTCAGCGGATGGGCGCCCAGGTCCGCAGGATGGACCTGGGACAGTCCCCCTCCGCGCCGCCCCACGGGGGTTCGAACGGCATCGACGATGTAGGCCTCGGGCACAGGGACGCTCACCTTCTGGGGTCGTGGATCCGAACGGGCCGGTCAGGTCCGATCCTCCGAATCTGACGCACTGTCAGGTTATCGAGACGACTTCGATCGCCCCATGTCCGGGCCATGTGCCGCGACGACGAACGCATGGGGCAGCGGGCACTCCTCAGGCTCGGAATGTCTCGACGAAGCGGGCCGCAGACGTTCGCCACTCGGGCAGGAGTTCGAGCCCGGCCGCAGGCAGTGCGACGTTGTCGAGCACCGAGTATTCGGGCCGGTCGAGTGGACCGGCCGATCCGGGGGCCTCGACGGCGCCCACGCGGCCCGGATCATGCCCGGCCAGGGCGAACAACGCCTGCACGAACTCGTACCAGGTGGTCACTCCCTGGTTCGTGACGTGATAGACGCCGGGCAGCCGTGCGGCAGCGATCGTCTCGATCACACCGGCGAGGTCGGTGGTGAAGGTCACGCAGCCCCGGTGGAAGGCGTCGAACCGGAACTGCTGGTCGGGATTCGTGGCCGCGAGGCGGAGCACATTCCGGGCCACGTTGTTGCCGTGCAGGCTCAACAGCCGTGACGTGCGTACGATCGTGGCTCCGTCGGGCACCTCGTGCTCACCGCCGAGTTTGGAGCGGCCATACACCGACACCGGAGCCGGTGGATCCCATTCGGTGTGCGACGTTCCCGGTGTGCCGTCGAAGACGTAGTCGGTCGAGATCTGGCAAAGGTGCGCTCCGGTCGTGCGACACGCCTCGGCCAGATGGCGGACCGCCATCGCGTGCACGGCCCACGCACGTTGCGCGTCGGCTTCACAGCCGTTCGGGTCACACCAGGCCGCGGCATTGATCACGACGTCGACACGGCTGCTGCTCAGCCAAGCGAGGACAGCGGTGCGGTCGGTGACATCCAGCTCGGCATGCGATGGCGCCTGCACCCGCCAGCCTCGTTCGGTGCAGCGACGCACCACGTCCCGCGCGAGTTGTCCGCCACCGCCGGTGACGAGAACGCTCGATCGGCCGGTCTCAGAGGTCATGGCTTCACCGTAGAGGGCGGGCCGAACGGGCGACACGGCCATCGACCCCGTTCGGGTCGCAGTATCCGTGTGTGACCGACGCCACAGTGGCAAGATGGGGCTCGACAACGGACTGCGGAAGTGGAGTCTCTCATGGACCTTCGCAAGCTCTTCGCCGAGTGTCTCGGAACCGGGATACTGGTGTTCATCGCCGTGGGGGTGGCCACCCTCAGCTTCGGCAATTGGATCAACGGTGGCGGATTCGCCGGTGCCAGCCCGGCTGCCGGAGTGGTCGCCACCGCGCTCGCCTTCGGACTGGTGCTGCTGGTGCTGGTCGCCGTCATCGGGCCGATCTCCGGCGCCCACGTCAACCCGGCGGTCACGCTCGGGTTTCTCGTCTCCAAACGAATGACCATCGTCGAGGCCGTCGGCTATTGGATCGCCCAGTTCGTCGGCGCCACGATCGGCGCATTGTTGCTGTGGATCGTGTGTGAGCAGTCGGACCTGTACACGTCGAAGACAGGACTCGGCGCAGACGGGTTCGGCAAGGCGTCGATGGTCGGTCTCGGCGCGGGCGGCGCGTTCCTCATCGAGGTGATCCTCACCTTCATCTTCGTGATCGCCGTGCTGATGGCCACCACCAAGTTGAACTCGTCGGTCGTCGCCGGAGTGACGATCGGCTTCGCGCTCAGCACCGTGCACCTGTTGGGGATCCCCTTCACGGGCACGTCGGTGAACCCGGCCCGCAGCTTCGGCCCGGCGCTGTTCGCCGGCGGTGACGCGTTGTCGCAACTCTGGCTGTTCATCGTCGCCCCGCTGGTCGGCGGGGCGATCGCCGCAGTCGTGTTCATGTTCTTGAGCTCCAGTGGCGAGCAACTCGCGGCCCAAACCGTCCCCACTGCCGACTGACCGGGAAGCTCGCGGTCCGCGCTCGTTCTTTGGAGACTTCGCACCCGTATCCGAGGTCAACGCTCCAAAGCACGGGCCGGTACTGTCGTGCAACGATGACGGCGGCCGAGATCGAGGTGACCGAACGGTCCTCGTCGCCGCTCGAGCTGCTCTTCGACCTGACCTACGCCGTGTCGGTCGGCGTCGCGGCCGACCACTTCGCCGACCTGGTCGAGGTGGGCAACGTCGGCGACGGGACGATGGGGTTCGTCTTCGCGATGACGGCGATCCTGGTGAGTTGGATCAACTACTCGTGGTTCGCCTCGGCGTTCGACACCGACGACTGGTTCCACCGGGCGTGCACGATGATCCAGATGGTGGGGGTCATCATCCTGGCCCTCGGACTACCGGCGACCTTCGCGAGCATCGTCGAGGGAACGTTCGTGGACATCCGCCTGCTGGTCACCGGCTACGTGGTCATGCGGGTCGCGATGGTCGCCCTGTGGCTGCGCACGGCGCGGAGGGAGCCGTCGTTCCGCCGGGTCGCGCACCGGAACGTCGTGGCACTCGTGGCGGTGCAGCTCGGATGGATCGCGTTGGCGATCGCCGAGATCCCGCTCGGCCCGGCGATCGCCGTGGTGCTCGTCCTCGGGATCGCCGAACTCATCGTCCCGATGGTCGCCCAGGGAGGAGCAGCGGGAACGCCGTGGCATCCCCTCCACATCGCCGACCGCTACCGGGCGTTCGCGATCATCACCCTGGGCGAAGGCGTGGTCGGCACGGTCGCCTCCTCGGGTGGCATCCTCGGTGGGCGGGAGACGATCGACGCCCAGACCGCCATCGTGGTCGTCGCCGGCATCGGCATCACCTTCGCGGTGTGGTGGATCTATTTCAGCGTCCCCTTCGGTGAGCTCCTCGTCGGCCGACCCACGCGGGGCTACCTGTTCGGCTACGGGCACATTCCGGTGTTCATCGCGATCGCGGCCATCGGCGCGGGGCTCCGGGTCACCGGCGGCGCACTCGCCGGCCACACCTCGATCAGCCACGCCGGGGTGACCGCGACGGTCGCGCTGCCGGTCGCGATCTACCTGTTGGCGGTCGGCAATCTCGCCGTGTTGCTCGGGCGGACCATGCGTTGGGTCCGCATCGTCACCCCTGCGATCACCGACGCGATCGCCCTGGGAGCGATCGGCCTGGCCGCGGCCGGATTGCCGCTCGAGTGGGCGCTGATCGTCGTCATGGTCGGCGCATTCATCACGGTCATCGGCTGGGAGTCGAGTGGCCGGTCCGTCGAGGCGCTTGCCGAAGCCCGGCGCGCCTGACCGCGGGCGGGACGGCGGTGGCGGTCAGCTCAGTCCCGCGTCGGGGCGACGAGCTCGTTGGAGGATGCGCTGATAGGCGTATCCGACCAATGTGCACAATGGCCTTTCTCCAAGCGAAGCTTGGAGATCATCAATCGCAAGCCGAGGCAGAGGTGACCTATCCGCGCAGCGTTTTCGTGGCGCGGCGATGAGGGATCCGGACCTCGACGTACACCTCGGGCCCGACGGTGTAGCCCAAGGCCCGATAGAAGCCGACGGCATGCTCCATGACCGACAGCTCGGCGGTGACGCGAGCCAGACCACGACGTCGGCCCGCGGCAAGCGCAACCTCCTCACAGCGCTCCATCAGTGCCCGACCCACGCCCCGCCCACGGCCTTCGGTGCGTACCGCGACGCGGGTGAAGTGGACCACGCCGTCATGTTCGGCATCGGCGACCACTCGGGCGGTCCCGAGATCACCGGATGCGTCCCAGGCCACCACGTGGACCGTGCCCGGCGCCGTGTCGAGATCGTCGTACTCCTCGGTTTCGGTCACCGCGAACTCGCCGACGAACACCTCGGCCCGGATCGCCCGGGCCCGTGCGATGCCGACGGCGTCGCGCGGTCCGAATTCCGCGACGTGGATGCGCACGCGAATCGGACCTTCTACACACCGATGGAGGCGGCGACACGGCGGCGGTGCCAGGCCGTGGTACCCCAGAGCTGCTCCAGTGCCCAGGTGCGCTTCAAGAACAGGTGCAGGTCGTATTCGACGGTGTAGCCGATGCCGCCGTGGCACTGCAGCGCCTTGCGGCCGACGAGGTGCGCGGCATCGCCAGCCATCGCCTTGGCCATCGACACGTCCCGCTTCGCGGTGTCGGTGCCCTGGCTGAGTGACCACGCGGCCCGCCACACCGCGGGCGCCGCGAACTCGAGCGCGAGCCGGGCATCGGCGAGGTGGTGTTTGACCGCCTGGAACGACCCGATCGGCACGCCGAACTGGTGGCGTTCGGCCACATACGCGACCGTCAACCCCAGCATCCGTCGCCCCAGCCCGATCAGTTGCGCGGCGGTGCCCAGCGCGGCCCGTTCGAAGGCGAGATCATCCGCGTCGACGTCGGAACCGAACCGCGTGAGTGCCCCGTCGACCGGTTCACCTTCGAGCGCGGCCGCGCCCCAACCGACCTGCCCGCGGGCAGGCTCCGGATCGCCGAGTGCGGGGGCGACCACACCCATCGCCTCGACGACCGGAAGCGGCACCGCGGCGAAGCCGGTCTCGGCCAGCACCACCGCAGCGGCGACCTCGTCGAAGCCCATGCCGCCGGCCTCCTCGGGCACCAGCAACCCCAGCACACCCATGTCGGCCAAGTGGCCCCACAGCGCGTCGATCCGTCCCGCGTCGGCGCGGGCACCTGCGCCCGGACCCTGGCCGTCGGCGTCGGGTTCGGGCCACGCGGCGCGCACGACCTCGGGTGGGCATTCGGTGGCCAGCAGATCGCGCACGGCGTCGCGCAGGGCGAGCTGATCGTCGGTGAACGCGAAACGCATCGCCGCCTCCTACCTCGACCCGGACCTGGGCAGCCCGAGCACCCGCTCGGCCACCACATTGCGCTGGACCTCGTTCGTGCCGGCGTAGATCGGGCCCGACAGCGAGAACTCATAGCCCTTCGACCAGGGCCCTTCGAGTAGGCCGTCGACCCCGAGCAGCTCCAGCGCGCACTCGTGCAACTCGACGTCGAGTTCCGACCACCACACCTTCACCAGGCTCGACTCGGCTCCCACCGATCCGCCCTCGACCGTCGTGGTCACCGTCTGCAGGGTCTGGAGCTGGTAGGCCTCGGCGCGCATCCACACGTCGGTGATCCGCTCGCCCAGCGCCGCTCGCTCGGCCCGGACCTCTTCCGGCAGGGCCTGCCACGCGGCGATGAGCCGCTCGGCGGTGGCCAGGAACCGCCCCGGGGAGCGCAGGGTCAGCCCGCGCTCCGATGACGTGGTCGACATCGCCACCTTCCACCCCTGACCCACTTCGCCGAGGGTCACCCCGCCCGGCAATGCGTCGTCGGCGAGGAACGCGTCCTCGAAGAACACCTCGGCGAAACCCTCGTCGCCATCGAGGCGCCCGAACCCCCGCACGGTCACCCCTGGCGTGTCGAGGGGGACGAGCAGGTAGCTCAGGCCGCGGTGGCGTTCGGCCTCGGGGTCGGTGCGGAACAGCCCGAACAGGTGCGTGCAGAACGCGCCACGCGTCGTCCAGGTCTTCTGCCCGTTCAGCACCCAGCCTCCGTTGGTGCGGGTCGCCCGGGTGGTCAGGCTCGCCAGGTCCGACCCGGCATTCGGCTCGGACCACCCCTGGCACCAGGTGTCCTCCCCGGCGGCCATGCGGGGCAGGATGTGGTCGCGCATGGCATCGGTGCCGAAGGCGAACAGCGACGGTGCCAACAGGAAGATGCCGTTCTGGGTGACCCGGGGCGGGCAGCCGTGCGCGTAGTACTCCTGCTCGAACAGCAGCCATTCCCACAGGCTCGCCTCACGGCCGCCGTAGGCCTCGGGCCACGACACGACCGCCCAATGGGCGTCGAACAGGCGACGCTCCCAGTCCAGGTGGGTCGCGAACCCCGCACGGGTGTCACCCGATGGGATCGCGTCGGCCCCGCCGTGGGCGTCATGCCAGGCGGCCAGGTTCTCGACCAGCCACTTGCGGGCTTCGGCCCGAAAGGCTTCTTCGGTGGCACTCCAGGTCAGATCCATGGCGACTCAAGCTCCCAGGCGGCCGAGCGTGGCGGTGGCGTCGGCCACGATCCGATCGACCAATTCGGCCACCGTCGGCAACTCGTCGATGACACCGACGTTCTGGCCCGTGGGCAGCACCCCGACCTCGGGGTTGCCGTCGACCAGCGCGGCCTTGATCCACATCGGCGCGTTCGCGGCCATGGCGAGTTGTGACCAGCTCAGGTCCTGCGACTTGCGCATCGCCAGCCCTTCGCGCACCAGATCTCCCAGTGACGTGCCGGTCTGTTTGCGGAACGCCAACGCGTTGCGCAGCGCCTTGGGCAACTTGGTGACCGTCGAGGCCTTCTCCAGGCCGTCGACCAACTCGGTGCGGATCAGCCGCTGGGGCGCGCCGTCGAGCGCCCGGGTCACCACCGTGCCAGTGACCGGCGTGGCCAGGTACTGGGCCTTCACGGCGTCGGGCACCCGCGACTCCGCGGTGAGCAGGAAGCGCGTGCCCATGGCGATGCCGTCCGCGCCGTAGGCGAGCGCGGCGACGAGGCCGGCACCGGAGTGGAACCCGCCGGCGCCCAACACCGGGATCTCTGCGCCGACCGCGTCGACGACTTCGGGCAGCAGCAGCGACGTGGGCACCGTGCCGGTGTGACCACCGCCTTCTCCGCCCTGGGCGATGACGGCGTCGACGCCGTAACCGAGCATCTTCTCGGCGTGCCGCCGGGCACCGACCGTGGGCATGACCAACACGCCCGAGTCGTGCAGGCGGGCGACCGTGTCCTTTGTGGGCGCACCGGCGAAGCTCACCAGCTTCACGCCGGCCTTGGTGACCTCGGCGATGCGGGCGTCCAGATCGGGTTGGTCGGGCCGGAAGTTCACCCCGATCGGAGCGTCGGTGGCGGCTCGCACCCGTCGGATCGCGTCGACCATCTCGGGATGCGTCATCGTGACCGCGGCGAGGATCCCGAATGCCCCCGCCGCGCTCGTCGCCGCGGTGAGGTGCGCGCCCGACACCCAGCCCATCCCGGTCTGCACGATCGGATGGCGCACGCCCACCAGCTCGCAGAAGCGAGTCCGCAGCGCGGCCGGAACCTCCGGATGCCCGGAATCCGTCGAATCTGATGGGTCGTCAGACATCGCCCGAGAGCCTACGCAATTCCGAACTCGTCGCCGTCATGCGCGCCGAGCTCAGGCGACGCAACTTGGGACCGGGACAACTGCCCGGCATGGCGGCAACGCCGTCTTTGCACGCTTTCCACCCCCAGAGGGGCGTCAACCGTGCAAAGACGTGTCACGCGTCGGTCCGGCTCGGCAACGGTCGTCGTCAGGACGCGCAGACGTCCGGCGGCGGCAGCGCTGCCGGACTTCAGTGTCGCCGAACGTCAGTGTTGCCAGAGTGCCGTGATCGGGAGCACGGATAGCCAGTCGTGCACTCGCCATGAGTGCGTCCCGCCGTAGAGACAGACACCGATCACTTCCCGATCGGCGAAACGGCTGTGGAAGCGCTCCAGGTTGCGCCACGACTTCGCGGTCACCTCGATCGCCGCTTTGACCTCGACGGCCAGGAGCCGACCATCGGCCAGCTCGATGACCTGGTCGACCTCGAGTCCGTCGGTGTCCCGGTAGTGGTAGGTGCGATACGACTCCGAGCTCCAGGCGCGCTGCTTTTGGAGTTCGACCGCGGCGAACTGTTCGACGAGCGCGCCGAAGTATTCACGTCCACCGATGGTCATTGCGTGAGATTCCGAGAAGGTCGTCAAACCTGCGGCAAAGCCCGTGTCGTTCAACGACACTTTGGGCCGTCGGGTCACGCGTCCCCGCAAGTTCCGCCCCCATGGTTGCAACGTCGTCACCAGACGCATGGTCGTCGCGGTACGCAGATACGTCTCGGCGGTGTTCTCCGAGACGCCCAGGTCCCGCGCCAGGCGCACCCGCACGACCTCTTGTTGCGGGCCTGCCGCCACCAGGGCGAGCAGTCTGGACAGGTGGTCGGGGAAGCCGCCGCCACGCAGGTCACGTGCATCATGGCCGGCAAGTCGCAGGGCATACGACTCGAACCACGCACGGGAACGCCGGAGAGACCGCATCTGAACTTCCGGATAGCCACCGGCCACGACGAGGGCCGGATCCAGTGCCTCGAAATCCTGGAACTCCGGCGTTGTCAACAACCACGCCACGAAATCCTCCGGATTCTCACGGCGGGCCAATTCCCCCTGGCTCAGGGGCGCCAATTCGAACGTTTCGGCACGACCGGCGAGTGAGTCACCGACCCCCTCGACCTGGAGAAGGTCGGCCGACCCCGTCAGCAGGAACCGTCCGGGGCGACGATCCCGGTCGACCGACGCCTTGAGGGGCAGGATGAGCCCCGGTGCCCGCTGCGCCTCATCGATGATCACCAACCGGTCCGAGGCCTGGGAGACGAAGAAGCCGGGGTCGGACTCGGCAACAGCGAGTGTGACCGGGTCGTCGAGCGTCACGAGGACCGCAGGCCGCCGGGTGGCCAGGTGTGCCGCGAGCGTGCTCTTGCCCACCTGGCGAGCACCTTGGAGCACCACGATCGGGGTGTCGGACAGCGCTTCGACGAGCGGCCGCTCCAGGTGACGCGGGAAGGGGCGCTGCGCGTTCATGCTCCGATCCTAATTGCTTGTTGAGGATCCACGCCTACAAATTTGAGGATCTGCGCTAATTATTTTGACGAATCACGGCCTCGTGTTCGAGGATCCACGCCCGTGTTCCAGAACCAGTCGCCGGAGTTCACACCGCGAGAGCCTGGCCTGCTGTCAACGCATCGTGAGAAATCTGCGAATCGCGGACTCGTGCTGCTCGATCGGATCGGCGGCATCGAGGTCGAGGTCACCGGGTTCGTGGACCCATTGTGACGCGCTCCGTTCGACATCGTCCCAGGAGAGTTCGTACCAGTTCGGGATGAAACGCCGGCGTCCCTCGATCCGAGACCGATGCAGCATCGTGTCGGAGCAGTGGGTGGTGATGACGAAGAACGTCGCGCCGGTTGCCGCTGAGACCTCATCGAGCTGGGCCCGCTGCGTCGCCCGGGCGACGCCGTCGACCACGATCGAGCGTCCTTCGACGAGTTGGGCCCGCGCCAGCGCCGCGAGGATGGACCAGCCGACCACCCGGTGGCCCAGGTCGATCCCGTCGAGAGCGTTCTGGATCGACCGATAGCCGCGCAGTCCGCTCATCGCCCAGTCGTGGGCCAGCACCGCGGTGTGCAGCGCGTCTGCGGCGATACTCGCGACGGTCGACTTCCCGGTCCCGGGCAACCCGTTCACCAGTACCAACATCGGAGCGTGGCTCATTCCCGCAAATCTACGAGGAGCCAACCCGGCAGATTCGCGTCTTTGCACGCTTTCCACCCCAGAGGGACGTCAACCGTGCAAAGACGTGTCACGCGTCGGTCAATTGCGGGTGCGACTGGCGCTGCTCCAGGCGTCGGCACCATCGGCGACCTGTGCGACGAAGTCGTGGTGCGCGGCCAGCTCGTCGTCGAGGAGGGAGACCAGACGGCGTGGTGCTTCGCGGGCCGGGCCGGACGAAGCGGCTCCGAGCACTTCGTCGCGGCGGGCGTCGACCAGGCCGTCGCCGACCCGGCGCACGAATGCCACCCAGGCGCCGACGATCGCTGCCGCTGCTTCAGCTCGGCGCCCGGCGGCCAGCTCGACCCGGGCCACCGGTACGACCCGGACGGGGAGCTTCATCGAGCCGTCGATCGCGATCTGGGCCAGCGCGTGGTGCATCCGGGAGTTCGCGAAGCGTTCGAGCAACGCATCGCGATAGGCCGTCCGCGATTCGGGCGCTCCGCCGACCGTCTCGGCTGCCTCGTCCCACCAGACCTCGACGGCGGCAGCGAGTGCGTCGTCGGCCAACGCGTCAGCGACCTCGACGTGGCCGCGCAGCAGGCCACCGTACGCGAGCAGGCTGTGCGCGCCGTTCAGCAGGTGCAGCTTGCGGCGCGCGTACGGGGCGAGGTCGTCGACGAACTGCGCCCCGGCCGATTCCCAGTCCGGTCGGCCTGCCGCGAAGACGCCCGAGATGATCCATTCGCTGAACGGTTCGGTCACCACCGGCGCGACATCGGCGTAGCCCAGTGCTGCGGCCGCCGCCTCGTCGGCGCGGGTGGGTCGGGGAGTGATCCGGTCGACGACCGTGCCCACGACCGCCACCGACGCGTCGATCCACTCGCCCAGTCCCGCATCGCGGCGCCGGGAAGCCTCGGCCCGTATCGCCGCCGTGAGGGCCGATGCGTTGTCGGCGACGTTGTCACACGACATCACCGTGATCGGCCCGGCGTCCGCGCGTCGACGGGCCACGAGGCCGTCGACGAGCCTTTCGGCCACCGAGGTCGGGCCGGTGGCGTAGGCCGCTTCGGTGACGGTCAGCGTGGCCGCGGTGACCTCGGGTGACGCCACCGCGCCGAGCCACGCAGACGTGTCGCTCCCCGGATGGACCTCCACGACACTCGGCACCACCTCGATGGTGTCGCCCGCTGCCGCACGGGTGGTCAACGTGTAGAGCCCGTCCTGGCCCGCCAGTCGATCGACGAGGTCACGACTCCGCCCGCTGAAGCCGACGACGCCCCAGTCATCGGCGTCCGCGGCGTGCGCGGTGTACCAGGCGGCGTGCGCCCGGAAGAACCCACCGAGCCCGAGGTGCACGATCCGTGCCGGAGCGGCCGCCCACTCGGGGTGACCGGCGCGGACGAGCGGGACGAGGCTCACAACTTGAACACGTTCCGCGGCTGATCGCCCACCAGCCCCGCGGCGATCGCGGTGGCTTCGCTTTCGTCGAGGCGGTGCGCGGTGACCAGCCGGGCCAGCACGCCGGCCTCGACGCGGCGGGACAGGTCGTGACGTGTCGGGATCGACAGGAACGCCCGAGTGTCGTCCACGAACCCCGAGGTGCGTCCGAAGCCGACCTGGTCCACGACCGCCGACCAGAACCGACCCAGCGCATCGGGCGCATCGAGGAACCACCAGGGCACACCCACGTACACCGAGGGGTAGAACCCGGCGAGCGGGGCGAGCTCCCGGGACCACGCGGTCTCGTCCAGGGTGAACAGCACCAGATGGAATCCCGGGTGGGTGCCGTAGCGCTCGAGCAGGGGCCGCAACGGTTCGACGAAGTCGATCCGTCGGGGTAGGTCGTGGCCGCTGTCGGGACCGAAGCGATCCAGTGTCGGGCCGTGGTGGTTCCGCACGACGCCCGGGTGCAACATCATCACCAGACCGTCCTCACACGACATGCGTGCCATCTCGGCGAGCATGTGGCGCCGGAAGGCGACGGTCTCGGCCTCGGTCGCCCCACCGTCCAGCGCGGACGCGTAGATGCGTGCGGCTTCGGCCGTCGACAGCTCCTGGCTGTGGACGTCGGCATGGCTGTGGTCGGCGGCGGTGGCGCCGTTGGCGATGAAGAACCGGCGGCGCGCTTGCAGTGCGGCGATGAATCCGGCGTAGGTGCCCGTGTCGACATCGGCGGCCACGCCCAGTGCGGCGACCCGTTCGGCCCAGTCGGGACCAGCGGCCTCGAGGTAGGCGTCGGGGCGGAAGGTGGGCACCACCCGTCCCGTCCACGTCGCATCGGTGGCCAGCAGCCGGTGAGCGGCCAGGTCGCTGCACGGGTCGTCGGTGGTGGCGAGCACTTCCAGCCCGAAGCGATCCCACAGGGCCCGGGGCCGGAACCCGTCGGAGGCCAGCACACCCGCGATCGTGTCGTAGATCGCGTCCGCCGTTGCGGCCGATGGGGTCTGGTCGACGCCGAAGAGTTCGACGAACTGGGCCTCGAACCAGCTTCGCACCGCGGTGCCCGCGAGCAGGCTCCAGCGAGCGCACAGCTCGGCGAACGCCCGGCGTGACCCGGCCTCGTCCAAGCCGGTGCCGCCCACGCCGAGCACGTCGAGGCCGACCCCGTCGGCGTGCAGCAGACGGGTCACGTAGTGGTCAGGGGTGATCAACAGGGTGGTCGGGTCGGCGAAGGGCACGTTGCGCACGAACAGCTCCGCGTCGACGTGACCGTGCGGTGACACGATCGGTCGACCGGCCGTGGTGGCGTGGATCCGTCGCGCCACGTCACGGGTCGCGGCGTCGTCGGGGAGCAGGCGGTCCGGATGGAGCGGCAACGGTGGCACACTTCCAGTGTGACCGCTCAGGCTCGACGACATCGGCACCTCTCTGGGCGCCCGGTTCTGCGGTGACCCGCGTCGGGCGGGCATCGGGCCGCGTCACCATCGAAGAACTCCGCACGCTCCTCGCATCGGGTCTCGGCGCGGAGGACCTCGACGACACGCGAGTGTGCCTCGTCATCCCCGACGGGACCCGCCGCTGCCCGGTCCCGATGCTCCTCGACGCGGTGCTGGGCGCGCTCGCCGGTCGACCGGGTCGCGTCGAAGCGGTCGTCGCGCTCGGCACCCACGCCCCCATGGACGACGACGCACTCGCCATCCTGGTCGGCGCCGAGCCCGGCCGGATCACCGGGCGACACCCGGGCCTGGTGGTGCGCAACCATGCCTGGGACGACCCCGACACGTTCGTCACCCTCGGCACGCTTCCCGCCGAGCAGGTGCACGAGCTCTCTGAGGGGCGCCTGGCGGTCGACGTGCCGGTGCGGGTCAACCGCGCGGTGGTCGAGGCCGACCTGGTCGTGGTGATCGGTCCGGTGCTCCCCCATGAGGTCGTCGGGTTCTCCGGGGGCAACAAGTACCTGTTCCCCGGACTCTCGGGGCCGGAGATGATCGACGTCACCCACTGGCTGGGGGCGCTGATCGGCTCGTCGAAGATCATCGGCACGCCTGGCGTCACGCCGGTGCGGGCGCTGATCGACGAGGCCGCGGCGTTGGTGCCGACCGAGCGACGGGCGCTGTGCGTGGTCACCGACGCCGGCGACGGTCTGCACGCTGCGGCCTATGGCACGCCCGAGGTCGCTTGGGCCGAGGCCGCCGAGATCGCAGCGATCACCCACGTGACCTACCTCGACGCGCCGGTGCGCAACGTGCTGTCGATCGTCCCCGACCGCTACGACGACCTGTGGACCGCCGCGAAGGGCTTCTACAAGGTCGAACCGGTCGTCGCCGACGCCGGTCGGGTGGTGTTGTACGCGCCGCACCTGAAGGACCTGACCCCGATGCATCCGGGTGTCGAGGAGATCGGCTACCACACGATCGACTACTACACCGGCCAGTGGGAGCGTTTCCAGGCGCGGCCCTGGGGCGAGTTGGCGCACTCCACGCATCTGCGGGGTGCCGGGACCTGGGACCCGGTCCGCGGGGAGCAACCCCGGGTGGCGATCACGCTCGCGTCGGGGGTGTCTGAAGCCCGCACCCGGGCGGTGAACCTGGACTGGGCCGACCCGGCCACGATCGACATCGCCGCCTGTCGGGCCGATCCCGACTGGCTCGTGGTCCCCGACGCCGGCGAGGTCCTCTACCGTCTGAAGCCATGAGACTCGACGCCGCGCACGGGCTGGCCATCACCATCGACGACGACGGCTCGGTGCGCATCGGCATCGACGGGTCGGACCTGCTGGGACGGGGCGATCCCGGAGTCACGGTGTCGAGTCCGCCGTCGTCATCGGTCGAGGTCGTCGACGAACTGGGCGCCGCACAGGAGGTCGTCGTCGACGACGGCCCGGTCCGGCGATCGGTCCGGGCCTATCAGGAACGGCCGCTCATCGTGCTGCGCGCGGAGGCGACGAGCGACCTCGCCGACCTGGCGACCGGCGCGTTCGACGAGCCCTCGATGGCCTGGCCGATCTTCACCCCCGCGGATCGAGACCCCGAACCGCTTGCCGGCGATCTGACCGGCGTGGTGTTCCAACACTGTGAGTTCGGGCTGCCCGCCACCGTCGACGCATCGCTGGACGGCTTCTTCCTGCTCCCCCACCGGCCGCCCACCGGCTGGCCGCTCTGTGTGCAGGGCCCCGACGGTCGGGCGCTGATCGTCGCCCCGCTCGACGACTTCCACGAACAGATCATCGGTCTCAACGGCGGCACGCTGCGCTGTGGCTGGCATGGCGACCTCGACGAGGTTCCGGCCGGGTTCGCCACCGACCTCGCCTTCATCGGAGCATCCGACATCAGAAGTGGCGTCGCCGCTTGGGGCCGTCTGCTCACCGACCGGGCCGGCACCGTGCGGCCGGGGCGCTGGGCCGACGCCCTCGCCGCGAAGGTCTCCTACTGGACCGACAACGGCGCCGCCTACTGGTACAAGACCGAACCCGAGCACGGGCTCGCCGGTGACGTGCCCGGCTCGATCGTCGCTGCGGTCGACGACCTGCGTGAGCGCGGCGTGCCGATCGGGGCGGTGCAGCTCGACTCGTGGTTCTACCCCCACACCGAACTGCGGCCTTTCGACACCGACGACTGGGTCGTGCCGCCGAGCCCGATGGTGGCCTGGGAGGCCCGCGAAGACATCCTCGGAGACGGCATCGCCGCGTTGCGGACGCGACTCGGCGACCCGCCGTTGGTCGCCCACATCCGGCACCTGTCGAACCAAGCGCCGATCACCAAGGACGTACCGGTGTACCGCGACGACGACACCGGCGTCGCCGTGCCCGCGACCCCCGAGGGCTACGAGCGCTGGCTCGACCAGTGCGTCGCCTGGGGCGTGGCGACCTTCGAACACGACTGGATGGTCGAGGTGTTCCACACCGTGCGTGACCTGCGCCGCCGCCCCGGCCGGGCCCGGGCCTGGCAGGAGGGCATCGACGCGGCAGCCGCCGAGCGGGGCATCACGCTGCAGTGGTGCATGGCCACGCCGGCCGATTTCGCCCAGACGACCACGCTGAGCCGGGTCACCTCGGTGCGCACGTGCGGCGACCACGGCTACATCGCCACACCCGGCCAGCTCTGGGCGTGGTTCTGCACCACCAACGCGCTGGCACGGGCACTCGGGCTGATGCCCTACAAGGACGTGTTCCGCACCGACCCGGAGGTGGCCGGTGAAACCGGCGCGCCCGAAGCGCTGCTGTCCGCGCTCTCGACCGGGCCGGTAGGTCTGGGTGACCGGGTGAGGCGTCACGACGCCGACCTGGTCATGGCGACCTGTCGGGCCGACGGCGTCCTGGTCAAGCCCGACGTCCCGATCGCCGCGACCAGCCCCTCGATCGCGGCGAACCCGGCGTTCAACCCGTCCCTGCTCGTCGCCGAGACGTACTCGCAGCACGATGTGGGCCGGTGGTCGTACGTGACCGTATTGCACGCCACCCCCACCGACGACGTGATCGCCGGCACCGTCCGCTTCGGTGAGCTGGGCGACAGCGCCCCGGTCGGCGACGTGATCTGCTGGGACTGGCGGGCCGGCACGGCGACTCGGCTCGGCGCCGACGCCATGTTCGACGTCACGCTCGCGCGTGAGGATTGGGCCCATTTCGTGCTCGCACCGGTGTTGCCCGGCGAGACGGCCGTGGTCGGCGACGTCACCAAGTTCGCGACCGCCGGTGACGCCCGGATCGAGGTCTTCGGCGACGAATCGGTCCCGAACGGGTTGCGTCTCGTCGTCGAGGGCGCCGACGAGACGGTCACGATCACCGGTTGGTCTCGGCGCGAGCCGCATTCCCCCGACGCCGACGTGCACTTCGACGCCGAAACCGGGATCTGGCAGGTCGACGTCAGCGTGGGTTCACGTGGATGGCAGATAGCCCGTCTCCACCCCGGGACGCCCGTGCAACCCCGCTGACCTGGGCTTTCTCGCCCTGCCAGGGTTCGTCGCACCGCGGCAGCACGTCCCGATACGCCAGTTTTCGCCCGGTACCCGGTAGAGTCGGGTGTCCAGGAATCCGGCGCCGTCCCCACGGCTCGCCGATTCGTGTTCGTCAGGTGTCAAGTCACTGTGCACTTCACGCGCGCAGGACCACACCCGGCCCGCTTCCCAGGAGGTCGATCATGGGCAACTCGCGTAGCACGTTCGCCAAGAACGAACGGGACCGCAACAAGAAGGCACGCAAGGCGGCCAAGATCGAGAAGCGACTCACCAAGAGCGACGACGAAGAGGTCGAAACCGCATCGGTTCAGCCGGTCAGCGGTGAGACCCAGGAAGTGATCATCGAGAAGCTCCGCATTCTGCACGAGGACTTCGAGAACGAGAAGATCGACGACGAGTCGTTCGAGGAGACCAAGGCCGAACTGCTGGCGAAACTCGCGGTCGTCTGACCCTTCGGAACCTCGACCTCAGCGGTCGGGTACCTCGCCGAAACGGCGACCGTCGGGGTCGATGACCTCGTTCAACAGCCGGATCTCCTCGTCGGTGGGGAGGCGCGTGACCGGCACCGGATCGGGAAGCACCAGATCGAATCCGGTCGCCTCGATGACGTCGCCCACGGTGACGCCGGGGTGGACCGATGTGAGCCGCATCCGATGCTCGTCGCCACCGAAGTCGAGCACGCCCAGGTCGGTGACGACCCGGCGGATCTCGTGGAACCGTGCCGACGCCGGGTTCAGCGCCGCCGCGCGGTCGTAGCCGACGCCGCAGACGACGTCGACGGACTCGACGAAGGTCTTCGCCGAGTGCTTGGGCACCCAGTAGCTGGTGGTGTGGCTGATCGTGTTGCCCGGACCGCCCCGGAAGCCGAGCAGCTGCACCTTGGGCTGCTCAGGGGTACCCCCGATCGCCGAGAAGTTCATGTTGCCGAACGGGTCGATCTGCACCGGGCTCATGACCACATGCCGACGGCCGCTCCAGACCACGTCGAACATGCGTCGGTACGGGTTCCAGGTCTCGACGACCTTCGTCTCACCCCAGCCGTACGCGACGTCGTCGGTGATCAGGGTCGCCTCGGAGTCGGTCATCATCAACTCGGGCTCGAAGGTGGCCCGGGCGAGCCGCCCGCCGATCATCGGGGTCGTCCCGATCGGGTTGGCGAGGGTCTCGCCGTCGCCCCGGAAGATCTCGGCCAACGCGACGGCGCACACGTCGGCTCGGGGAATCGCGGTTTCGCTCATCGGGTGGCCTCCTCGCGCACCTTTGCCTGGTAGGTCACTTCGTCGGGTAGTGCGAGCCACTCGTCCCGGTAGGTCTGCCAGGCCTCGGGCGACTTCGCGGTGGCCGCGTAGGCGGCGATCGCGCGTTCGTCGGTGGCGTAGTCCGGATCGCATGACGTGGGATGGGCGCCGTTGGGGGCCTCGACGACGACGTCGACCATCATGCGGTTGACGCGCAGGCGGTGCTCGCACCCGGCGGCGGTGCGCAGCTCCTCGGTCGGTACGACCTGTTCGACCGACACGATCCGACTGCCGCCGGCCGCAGCCTCGAGCATGAGATCGTCGAAGTACTGGTCGGGACCGGTGAACGCGGCGTTGCCGCGGGCGTCACCGACGTTGTAGTGCACGAGCGCGGCGTCCAACTCGAGCGCGGGCACCGCGATCAGTTCCTCGGGGGGCGCACCGTCGGCGCCGGCGAAGGGCGAGATCACGGTGGCGAGCCGCGGGTTGTGCGCCATCACGTCGCTGCCGAGCCCGACCCGGGTTGGCAGGAACGGGGTGTGCCATGCCGCGGCCTGCAGGGCCAGGAGGAACTGGCCCTCGTCGTACTCCTCGGCGGCGACCGACCCGCTCTGCCGGGCGGCACGGAAGTGCGGTTCGAGGGGAATCGCGTCGAGTGAAACGAACGCGAACACGACCTTGGACACCTTTCCTGCCGCGCACAGGAGGCCGACATCGGGCCCGCCGAAACTGGCGATGGTCAGATCGTCGAGGTCCGAACGCAGGATCGCGCGGATGAGCGCCATCGGCTTGCGCCGTGCCCCCCAGCCGCCGATGCCGATCGTCATGCCCGATTCCAGTCGGGCGACGGCCTCGTCGGGGGTGCAACGCTTGTCGGCCATGGCGATTCAGTGCTCCTCGGTCGTGAAATCGGCGGTCTCGCCGGTGGCGACGAACGCCTCACGGGCCTTGTCGCCAACGCCGAGCAGGTTCATCTCGAACGTGTAGCTCTGCTCGTAGCGGTAGCTGCGCTTGACATCGAACAGGTCGATGCCGTTGAGCGACTCCTTCGCGGCGCGGATCACCCGTGGACTCTTCTCCGCGATCTTGGCGGCCACCTCCAGGGCGGCGTCTCGGAGTTCTTCGGGTTGGACGACCCGCAGGACCGACCCGTACGTGGCCAGCTCGTGCGCGGTCACCGTGGCGGCGGTGTAGACCATCGCCCGGGCCTTGTGCTGGGGCACGAGCCGGGCGAGATGCGTGGCGGCACCCAACGCGCCCCGGTCGACCTCGGGCAGACCGAAGGTCGCGTCCGAGGCGGCGATGACGATGTCGGCGTTGCCGACCAGTCCGATCCCGCCGCCCAGACAGAACCCGTTGACCGCGGCGATCACCGGTGCCGGGCAGTCGTAGACGGCGGCGAAGGCCGCGTAACAGCCACGGTTGGCGCCCACCAGGGCGTCGAAGCCCTCGCTGGCCTGCATCTCCTTGATGTCGACGCCGGCGTTGAAACCCCGGCCCTCGGCGCGGAGGATGACGACCCGGGTCGACTCGTCGGCGCCGAGTTCGGTGACGACCCTGGCGAGTTCGAACCAACCGGCCACGTCGAGCGCGTTGACCGGCGGATTGTTCATCACGACCTCGGCGATGCCTCGGCCATCGGTGGTGTGGGTGATTGCCATGTCACTGCCTCGGTCGGGTCCTTGCCGGACGGTTCTGACGGTGTGTCAGACCGTAGCCGGTCCCCTCGCCCGTCTCGACAAGCCGCGCGCGGTCGCGTGATGCACGGTGGTCGTCGAGAACCGGGCCGGGTACCGGCCGCCGACGACCTGCAGCCGATGTGGGTCAACGCACCTCGTTGAAGGCGAGCTTCTCGCCCCCGCCGTTGACGACGAGTTGCGCGCCGGTGACGAACCCGGCCAGCGGCGAACACAGGAACACGACCGCGTCGCCCACCTCTTCCGGCTCGGCGACCCTGCCCATGGGCACGGTCGCCGCCACCGCCGCTGCTCCGTCGGGCCCGCCGTAGTACTCGTCGAAGATCTCGGTGCGGACCATGCCCGCGGCGACGGCGTTGACCCGCACCTTCGGCGCCCATTCCATCGCCAACGAACCGGTCAGATTCGCCAACCCGGCCTTCGCGGCGCCGTACGCGGCGCTCCCCGGCGAGGGGCGGATCCCCGACATCGACGTGATGTTCACGATGGTCCCGCCTTCGGCCTGCGTGGCCATCCGCCGTTGGGCCGCGGTCGCCACGTGCAGCGCCGAGAGCAGGTTCAACTCGACGATCTTCGTGCTGTAGCGGGCACTCGCCTCGGCCGCGGGTACCACCGGGGTGCCACCGGCGTTGTTCACGACGATGTCGAGCGACCCGAGATCGTCCACGATCCCGTCGACCAATGCGTCGACCGCATCGGCGTCTCGGACGTCCGCGGCGCGGAACGACTCGGTCGACCTCGTGCCGTCGCTGCCCGTCGGCAGCGTCTCGGGTGCGGTGCGGCCACAGATCACGACCGTCGCGCCGGCGTCGACCAGGCGGGTCGCGATGCCGCGTCCCACGCCGCGGGAGCCGCCGGTCACCAGCGCGACCTGGCCCGAAAGGTCGATCGTGATGCTCATGGTCTCCTCACGCTTCCACACTCGCACGGGTCAGGATGAACTCGCCCGAGTCGACGTCGTAGTCGAACAGCTCTCCGTAGCGCCCCCAGTCGATCGCGATGTCGAGCTGTGCCCGCGCCGCATCCGCTGGATACCCGCGCCGCAGCAGGTCCAGGAAGAAGTCGTCGCGCAGCGTGCCATCGTCACTGCGCTCGAGGGCCCGGACGATCGTGCGCACCATCGGGGCCCGTTGCTGGGCCAACGACGCGAACATCTGTTTGCGCACCTGGATGTCTCCGGTGAACCAGTTGCGGCCCTCGTCGGTCAGCCGCACGTCCGCGTCTTCCACGGTGCACAGTCCCAACATCGTGCCCGCGTCGACCAGGGGCAACAGGTCGTCGACCTCGAATGCCAACTCGTCGGCCAGCTCCGGCAGATCCGCAACTCCGTCGTACGCGTACACGAGCTCGATCAGACCGGCCAGCCCGCCCACGGTCGCCGCCGGAAGCGGGTGCGACAACGGACCGGTCACGGCCGCCCGACCCGGTTTCGCCTCGGTCTCCTCGCGCCCGGTCAGGATTCCGTACAACTCGTCGACGAGCGAGTCGAAGGTCACCGAACGCCGATCGCGGGGGCGAGCGAGATCCACGGGCACCTCGGCGATCAGATGCCCCGGGTTCGACCCCATCACCAGCACCCGGTCGGCCAGGAGCACCGCCTCTTCGATGTTGTGGGTGACGATGCACACGCAGCGGGTCGGAAAATCGGGCTGGGCCCACAGGTGCATCAGCTCGGTCCGCAGGTTCTCCGCGGTCAGCACGTCGAGCGCGCTGAAGGGTTCGTCCATCAACAGGGTGTCGGGTTCGAGCACCAGCGCCCGGGCGAACCCGACCCGCTGGCGCATCCCGCCGGAGAGCTCCCGTGGGTAGGCCGTCTCGAAGCCGTCGAGTCCGATCAGGTCGATCGCCTCGAGTGCCGCACTCCGGCGCTCGGCCGCCGACACGCCCCGGGCCTGCAGGCCCAGTTCGACGTTCGCCTGCACCGTCAGCCACGGCATCAACGCGAACGACTGGAAGACCATCGCCACACCGGGATTCGCCCCGGTCAGCTTCCGGCCCCGGTAGCGCACCTCGCCCGAGGTCGGCGCGATCAACCCGGCGATCGTGCGCAGCAGCGTCGACTTTCCCGACCCGGACTTGCCCAACAGGGCCACGATCTCACCTTCGTGCAGCGTGAGAGAGATGTCGTCGAGGACCGACAGGTTCGTCCCGTCCGCGGACGGAAACGACTTCGACACGTGGTCGATCTCCATGATCGGGATGCGTGGGCGTGTCATGTCGACGAGTACCGCCTCATGGCCAAACGGTACAGGGGGCGCCAGAACAGCCGGTTCGTCGCCACCACGAACAGGCTCATCACCAGCACGCCGACCAGTACGTTGCCGTAGGTGCCGTCCGCGGTGGCTTCGGTGATGAACGCGCCCAACCCGTAGGCGACCAGGGTGTGGTGACCGTAGAACACGACCTCAGCGACGATCGACGCGTTCCAGGCCCCGCCGGCGGCGGTGATCCCACCGGTCACCCACGACGAGAAGATCGCCGGACCGATCAGGTGACGCCAACGCAGCCATCGCGACAACCCGAGGCTGGCGGCAGCCTCACGCAGGTCGTTCGGGATCGCCGACGCGCCGGCGATGACGTTGAACAGGATGTACCACTGCGCGCCCAGCGCCATGAGGACCGTTCCGCCGATGTTCAACGAGATCCCGGTGCGGATCAGGGCCAGGGTCGCGAGCGGGAACAGGAAGTTCGCCGGGAAACTCGCGAGCACCTGGACGACCGGCTGCGCATAACGCGTGACGCGCGGGTTCATCCCGATCCACACGCCGACCGGCACCCAGATGACCGTCGCGCCGATCACCAGCGCCACCACTCGGGCGAACGTCGCCAGCCCGAGCAGCCCGGCGTGTCCGAACGTGCCCAGACCGACGGTCTCGTCGATGAAACCGACCATGCGTCCCGCGCCCACGGCGACGACCACGACGAGCACCACCACGAACACCGCGTCGCCGGCCCGCCGACGCGTCCGGTTCACGCCGAGTCGCGCCTCGGCCAACCCGAGCGGCCTGGTCAGACGGTCGAGGCCACGGCCCACCGGCGAGGCCACCCGACCGATGAGACCGGGAACCGCGGAGTGGCGCAACAGGTCGAGCACCAGGCTCCGTTGTTGGAGCTGCGCCGAGGTGTCGCCCGATCGGAACCGCTCGGCCCATGCCGTGAGCGGCCGCCAGAACACGACGTTCACCCCGATGACCAACACGATCATCACCGCGATCGCGAGCACCATGTTGCCCACCTGGGTGCGCTCGGCTGCGGCGGCCACGTACGAGCCGATCCCCGGGAGCGCATAGGTGTGGTTGTTGACGCTGATCACCTCGGCCGCGACGAGGAAGAACCAGCCGCCGCCGAAGCTCATCATCCCGTTCCACACCAGGGGGATCATCCCGCTCGGCACGTCGAGTTTCCAGAAACGCTGCCACTTGGTCATCCGCAGGATGCGCGCCGCCTCGTCGAGCTCGCGGGGTTGCGTGGTGAGCGATTCGTAGAACGCGAACGTCAGGTTCCACACCTGCGAGGTGAAGATCGCGAAGATGCTGGCGCACTCCAGGCCGAGCATCGTGTTGGGGAACAACGTCAACCACATCGTCAACGTGATCGACAGGAACCCCAGGACCGGGACCGACTGGAGGATGTCGAGCAGCGGCACGAGCACCTTCTCGGCCCGGCGGGATCGGGCCGCCGCGGTCGCGTACACGAACGTGAACACGACCGAGGCCCCGAGCGCCACGAACATCCGCGCCAACGACCGCAGGGCCGCATAGGGAAGCGTCGACGGGTCGGTCGACACCGCGGTGGGCGCGTGCGCCGGGTCGAAAGGGGCGTTGATGCCGTGCGCGACGTGCACGAGCAGCCACAGCCCGACCGCGACGGCCACGAGCACGAGCGCGTCCGCGGCGATCCGGGTTCGGGACTGCAGGGTTGCATCGGGCCCGACGAACGGGCGCAGCGCGCTCACAGCGACTCACACCTCCTCACACACGGGAACCACCACCGTGGGCGAGGGCACGGACGCGCTCAGATCACGGCGATGACGACGGAACGGGCCGCGGCGCGTATGTGACCTCCCCGGCGCCGACGGCCTCGTGACTTCGACTCGTATCGACAGGGTCTGCGCCCACGCGGATCACCTCCTCGGGTGTTCGTCGGCGGCCTCCGAGGGCCGCAGCGAGTGTACCGAGCGCCCCGGGATCGTCCCCCAACCGGTTACCGGGACCCGCCCGCGGTGTGCGAAACTCTCCAGTCCAGCCGACCGGTTCCCGCGCCAGCCGAGTCGCTGGGCGGAGGGGTCGTCCACGAGCCGAAGGAACACCTGTGAACCAAGCAGCTCCTCCTCCACCACCGCCGGCGCCGAACTCGAGCGGTGCCCCGGTCGGGAACGTCGCCGCAAGGGCCGAGAACGCCACCAAGTGGTACGGACACGGCGAGACCGCCGTTGCCGCGTTGCGGGGCGTGTCGGTCGAGTTCGGCACCGGCGCCTTCACCGCCGTCATGGGCGCATCCGGGTCGGGCAAGTCCACCCTGATGCACTGCCTGGCCGGTCTCGACACGCTCACCGACGGCCGGATCCTCATCGGCGACACCGACCTCTCGCTCCTCGGCGAGAAGGAACTCACCGTGTTGCGCCGCGACCGGATCGGTTTCGTGTTCCAGGCGTTCAACCTGGTTCCGACGCTGACCACGAAGGAGAACATCGTCCTTCCGCTCAGCCTGGCGGGCCGCAAGGTCGACGATGCCTGGTTCGACGAGGTGATCGGCACGGTCGATCTCGCCGACCGGCTCAGCCACCGGCCGAGCGAACTCTCCGGTGGGCAGCAACAACGGGTCGCGGTCGCCCGGGCGCTCGTGTCCAAACCCGAGTTGATCTTTGCGGACGAGCCGACGGGAAACCTCGACTCCACGTCGAGCGCCGGCATCCTGCAGTTCCTGCGAGCCGCGGTCGAACAGATGGGCCAGACGATCGTGATGGTGACCCACGACCCCGCCGCGGCGAGTTGGGCCGACCGGGCGGTTTTCCTCGCCGACGGGCAGATCGTCGGCGACCTTGGCGAACCGACCGCAGAGAAGGTCCTGGAGCAGATGCGCAAACGCGACACGCGCATCGGCGTCAGTCACGAACGCACCCGCGGCTGATCGGCGGTCCGACATGTTCCGCACCACCCTCGCGAACCTCTCCCGACGCAAACTGCGGCTCCTGGCCACCAGCCTCGCCGTGTTGCTCGGCGTGATGTTCACCTCGGGCACCCTGGTGCTCACCGACTCGCTCCAGAGCACCTTCGACGACCTGTTCTCGAACGTCTACGCCAACACCTCCGCCGTCGTCCGTAGCAATCAGAACGTCGAAGGCGGCGTCGAATTCGGGTCCGCGCCGACCCGGGGCACGATGCCCGACGGCCGCATCGCGGAAGTGCGCGCCGCACCGGGCGTCGCGCAGGCCGAAGGCGCGATCAACGGCTATGCGCAGATCGTCAAGCCCGACGGCAAGGCGTTGGGCAACCCCAACCAGGGACCACCCACCCTGGGCGGCAACTGGATGACGGGGTCGGGGCTGAACCCGTACCGGGTCGTCCAGGGGCACGCGCCGCGATCCGATGGCCAGTTCGTCACCGACGTCTCCACCGCGCGAGACGCCGGCTTCTCGATCGGCGACGAGGTCCGCATTCTCACGCCGACCGGTGAGGTCACCTCGACCCTGGTGGGGCTCACCAGGTTCGGTGACGCCGATTCGGCCGGCGGGGCGACGATGGTGCAGTTCACCTTCGACGAAGCCCAGAAGGTGCTCGACAAGACCGGTGCCGTCGACGAGATCTGGGTCGCCGCCGACCCTGGTGTGAGCCAGCTCCAGGTCACCAGGAACATCGAGGCGCTCCATCTGGAGCACACCGAGGTCGTGACCGGCGCCCACGCGGCCCAGGAGGCCAAGGACGCCGCCACCTCTTTCCTGTCGTTCTTCTCGGTGTTCCTTTTGGTGTTCGCCGCGATCGCACTGCTGGTCGGGGCGTTCATCATCGCCAACACGTTCTCGATCCTGGTCGCGCAACGCACCCGTGAGTTGGCCCTGCTGCGGGCCATCGGCGCGTCGCGCCGACAGGTCCTCGCGTCGGTCGTCGCCGAAGCCGCCGTGGTCGGCGTCATCGCCTCGGCCATCGGGCTCGGTCTCGGTTTCGTGATCGCATCAGGGTTGCAGAAGGCCCTCATGGGCGACTCGAGCCTGGCGTCGGGCACGACCCTGACACCGAGGACCGTGATCGCCTCGTTCGCGATCGGCATCGGCATCACCGTGCTGTCGGCACTCTTCCCCGCGCGGAAGGCCGCACGCGTCGCGCCGGTCACGGCGCTGCGCGACGCCGCGGTCGAGGACACCTCCCACGGCCGGACCCGCACCATCATCGGCGCGGTGCTGCTGGTCATCACCGCCCTCGCGTTGATCGGTGCGGCCGCCGGCAACACCGCCCAGTTCGTGGGCCTGGCAGCGATCACCGGGCTGGTGGGGGCGGTCGTCTTCGGGCCTTCCCTGGCCGGTGGTATCGCCCGTGCCTCGCGCTTGGTCGTCCGTCGCTCGGGCATGGCCGGCCATCTGGGCATCGAGAATGTGCTGCGCAATCCCCGCCGGACCGCGTCGACCGCTTCGGCGCTGATGATCGGCGCCACGCTGGTGTGCGCGATCTCGGTCTTCGCCGCATCTGCGGTCGCCTCGATCAACGATCTCGTCGACACCGGGTTCAACGGTGACGTCGTGGTGACGAGTACTGGCAACGGCATCCCGCTCGCCGACATCGACCGCGCCGCGAAGACCGACGGCGTGGCGACGATCGCCGCCCTGGAGTACGGCCCGGCGACCGTCGAGGGCAAGGGCACGCTGGTGTCGGCGACCGACCCGGCCGCACTGGCGAAGCTCGTCGACATGAAGGTCTCCGCGGGTGACCTCGCCCGCCTGGGAACCGGCGATGTGGCCGTGTCCGAGACCTATGCGAAGGCCCACAGCGTGCGGGTCGGGTCGAAACTGCACGCGCAGCTCCTCGACGGTTCGTCCGCCGACTGGACCGTGCGCGCGGTGTACCGCAATCCACTCGTGGCGCAGAACATGCTCACGAACACCGAGACGCTGAAGGGGTCGCTGCTGTTTCCGGTCGCGCAGATCGCCTTCGTCGACGCCGCCGAAGGGGTGTCGCCCCAGACCCTCGTCGACCGGCTCTCCGAGTCGTTCGCAGACAATCCCACCGCGAAGGTCCAGACCAACGACGGCTTCAAACAGTCGGCCGCGTCCCAGATGAACACGTTCCTGACCATCGTGTACGCGATGCTCGCCCTCGCGGTGATCATCGCGATCATCGGGATCGTCAACACGCTCGCCCTGTCGATCCTGGAGCGCACCCGCGAGCTCGGCCTGCTGCGGGCGGTGGGCATGTCCCGTCGCCAGCTCCGCACGACGGTCCGGATCGAAGCGCTGCTGATCGCGATGACCGGCACGATCATCGGGCTGGTGCTCGGCACGGCGATCGGCGCCGCGCTCATCAAGTCATTCGGACCCGACCAGGCGCTCACCGGTTTCGCGATCCCCTGGATCCGACTGATCGTCGTGCTGATCGCCGGGATGGTCGTGGGCTTTCTCGCCGCGGTGCTGCCGACAAGGCGGGCCACCCGTCTGGACCCACTCGACGCGCTCGCCACCGAGTGACCGGGGCGACGTGGCGGTGATGAACCCGCCGCTCCCCGGCGGCGGTACAGTCGAGGCGCAACCGATCTGACGACACGTCAGAAATCGCCCGTCGAGGAGATGCCGATGACGACCAGAACGACGGTTCCCGCGCTTGGCGCCGAGGGGTGGTTCAGCGCAGAAGGCGAACCGCACCTGATCGGGGTGCGTTGCACGACCTGTGGCACCTACGCCTTCCCGCCCCGGGCCGAATGGTGCCCGAACCCAGCATGTCGAGGCACGTCGATGGAACCCACACCGTTGTCGAGGCGTGGTCGGATCTGGTCCTACACCGACGCGCAGTACCAACCCCCGGCGCCGTATGTGCACGACGGCGACGACTTCACGCCCTTCGCCATCGCGGCGGTCGAACTCGCCGCCGAGGGACTGGTGATCCTCGGCCAGCTCGTCGGCGGCGTCGGGGTCGGCGACGTGGCCGTCGGCGACGAGGTCGAGGTGGTCACCGGGACCCTGTTCTCCGACGACGAGCACGACCACCAGGTGTGGCGATGGCGGCCGATGGCCGCATCGACGACGGGAGGCGCGCCATGAGTCGCTCCGACGACGTGGTGGTCCTCGGGGTCGGCATGCACCCGTGGGGCAAGTGGGGTCGCAACTTCGTCGAGTACGGGCTCGCCGCAGCCCAGGACGCCCTCGACGACGCGGGCGTCGACTGGCGCGACGTCCAGTTCGTGTCCGGCGCGGACACGATGCGCAACGGCTACCCAGGCTACGTGGCCGGGGCGACGTTCGCCCAGGCACTCGGTTGGACCGGCTGTCGGGTCGCCTCGTCGTACGCGGCCTGCGCATCGGGTGCCACGGCGATCGAGACCGCGCGCATGCGGATCCTCGCCGGCAGATGCGACGTCGCGCTCGTCGTCGGCGCCGACACCACCCCGAAGGGCTTTCTCGCCCCGAACGCCGGGGACCGCCCTGACGACCCCGACTGGTTGCGGTTCCGGCTCGGCGGCATCACGAACCCGACCTACTTCGCGCTCTACGCACGCCGCCGGATGGACCTCTACGGTGACACCGACGCCGACTTCGCCCAGGTCAAGGTCAAGAACGCGCAGCACGGGCTGGCCAACCCCAACGCCCGCTATCGCAAGGCCACCACCGTGGAGGAGGTCCTCGCCTCGCCGATGGTCGCGAACCCGCTGCGCCTGCTCGAGATCTGCGCGACGTCCGACGGCGGCGCGGCGGTCGTGCTGTGCTCGGCCGACTACGCCCGCCGACACGGCGCCGGCGATCCGGTACGCGTCGCGGCGGTCTCCACGGTGACCCCGGCGTACCCCAACACGATCATCGAGATGCCGAACCTCGCCACCGACTCCTCCGCGGTGGCCGCGGCGCCGGCCCGGCCATTCAAGGCGTCGATCACCGACGCCGCGTACGAAGAGGCAGGGATCGGGCCCGACGACCTCGACGTCGCCGAGGTGTACGACCTGTCGTGCGCGCTCGAGCTCGACTGGTACGAGGACATCGGGCTGTGCGAGCCCGGCGACGCCGCGAAACTGTTGCGCAACGGCGAGACGACCGTCGGTGGTCGCATTCCGGTGAACCCGTCGGGCGGCCTCGCGTGTTTCGGCGAGGCGGTGCCCGCCCAGGCGATCGCCCAGGTGTGTGAGATCACCTGGCAGCTCCGCGGCCAGGCCGAAGGCCGTCAGGTCGACGGGGCGAAGGTGGGGATCACCGTGAACCAGGGCCTGTTCGGCCACGGGTCGTCGGTGCTGCTCACCCGTTGATCCGCTGCCGAGCTGGGCGGATCACCGCCGCGGACCCGATCAGATGTGGGCTGTCCGCGCGGCCTACGGCGCCGCCCTGCCGGCCTGGGAGGCGGTGATCCGTCCGGTGGCCGACAGCGAGGCGATGCAGTCGATGAAGGTCACGGTCACGTCGCGGTAGGTGACGCCCAGCTCGTTGTGGACCGGGTCGTCGTCGGAGGCCGGCATCTGCGTGTAGTAGTCCATCGCCGCCCGGGTCAGCGGCGTGGTCCAACCGGTGAGCCCGGTCACCACGTCGACAGCCGAGCCGAGTAGCCGGAGCCCCCCGCCCGGCACCGGCAGACGAATGATCGTCCTGCCGGTCACCTTCCGGAACAGGTCGGCGAGGCGGCCGGCATCGAGGTAGGTGCCGCCGGCCATGTAGCGCCGGGGTCCGCGCCGTGGCTCGATCACGGCCGTATGGATCTCGGCCAGGTCGCGCACGTCGATGATCAGCCAGCCCGCGTCGGATCCGGGCAGCAGTCGTGAGCGCAGGATCGTGGCGATCCCGTCGGCGACTTCGCCGAAGCGCGCGCCGACCCCCGGTCCCACGACCATGCCGGGATACGTGATCACCACCGGATGGCCGTCGCGTTGCAGCTGCCGGGCGTACTCCTCCACCGCGGATTTCGACGCGCCGTACGCGTCGGCGGCACGGCCCGTGGGCAGATGCGCGTGGAGTTCGATCACCCCCGGGGCGAACAGCGAGGTGATCGACGAGATGTGCACGATCGGGTCGAGGCCGAGTTCGGTGGCGGTTCCCAGCACCGTCCGGGCGCCGGTCAGGTTCGTGGCCTGCACCTCGGCATCGTGACGCGGGTCGGTGGCGACCATCGCCGCACCGTGCAGGACCGCATCGCAGCCGTCCAGCGCCGCGCCGACCGCGTCGGCGTCGGTGACGTCGCCGACGACGTGATCGGACACGTCCACCCCCAACGCGGCGACCGGAGCGAGCCGCTCGGCGGAACGGACGAGAAACCGCACGTGATGACCCGCGTCGGCCAGTGCGGCGGCGCTCCATCCACCGACGAAACCGGTCCCTCCGGTCACGAGTACCCGCATCTGGATCTCCGGCCGGGTCAGGGGTAGAAGCGGCTGAGGGCGTCGACCACGCACGCCGGCTTGCTTGCCCCCTCGACCTCGACCGTGACGCGCATCGTGGTCTGGACACCACCGGAGACGTCGTCGACGGCCACGAGTTCACCATGTGCCCGCACCCGGGCACCCACCGGCACCGGCGCGGGGAATCGGACCCTGTCGACGCCGTAGTTCACCCCCATCGCCACGCCCCGGACCTCGACGATGCGTGGGAGGAACTCATTCGTCATCGCGAGGGTGAGATAGCCGTGCGCGATCGGCCCACCGAAGGGCGATTCGGCTTTCGCCCGTTCGACGTCGGTGTGGATCCACTGGTGGTCTCCGGTGGCGTCCGCGAAGAGCTGGACGCGGTCCTGGGTCACCTCGGTCCAGTCGCTGGAGCCCAGGTGGGTACCCACGGCGGCCCGCACGGCGTCGAGCCCGTCGAGAACGGTGACGGCCATGGACGAAACCTAGCGCCCGTGGATCAGACGCGGGCACTTCAGTCGGGCGGTGAGCCGAGCGGCCGGCTCGGGAGTCGAGAACAGGAACCCCTGGACGCGCGTGCATCCGAGCTGTTCGAGGATGACCCTCTGTTCGGGCAGCTCGACGCCTTCGGCGGTCGCGGACATGTCGAAGGCCCGGGCCAACTCGAGTGTGGCCTGCACGATCGCCCGGTCCGACGCATTGTCGGCGATGCCCGCCACGAACTGCTGGTCGATCTTGATCGACGACAGGGGCAGTTCCTTGAGCTGCAGGATCGACGAGTACCCGGTACCGAAGTCGTCGATCGCGAGTCCGACGCCCAGATCACGGAGACGCGCGAACTGCATGCGCGAACGGGCTGGATCGTCGAGGAGCGAACTCTCGGTCAACTCCAGACACAGCGAGGCGGCTGGGAAGTCGGCCTCGGCGAGGATCGAGGCGACCTCGGAGACGAAGTCGTCGCTGCGGAGCTGGTGGGCCGACACGTTCACCCGCAGGACGAAGCCGTCGACCAGGTCGATCCAGGGACGCGCGGACCGGCACGCCTCGACGAGCACGTGTCGGCCGATCCGCCCGATCAGGCCGGTGGATTCGGCGAGGCGGATCGGTTCGGTGGCGCCGACCACCCCTTCGCGCGGGTGCAACCAGCGGAGCAGCGCCTCCGCGCCGATGACCGCGCCGGTGCGGAGGTCCCATTCGGCCTGGAAGTACGGCACCAGTTCGCCGCCGGCGAGCGCGTGCTCGAGTTCGCCGACCCGACGAAGCCGATGCAGCGGTCCGTCGTCGGTCAGGTCGACCGTCTCGAGCCGACCCCCAGACTCCTTGGCGTGCTCGAGCGTGTGGGCGATCCGTCGCAGCAATTCCTCGGCCGACGGCAGCGGTCGCTGACGATGGTCGAAGTGGACCGACGCCACCCGAGCGGTGACCGACGTGATCGATCCGCCGATCTCGAAGGGTACCGAGAACACGTCCAGCACCGTGTTCGCCAACCGCGTCGTCGCCACCTCAGAGGCCGAACCGGGAACCACGATCAGGAACTCGTCCGCGCTCAGACGGGCCAGTCGGGTCGCCTTCGGCGTCGCGCTGCGGAGCCGATCCGCGACCTCGGCCAACAACAGGTCGCCCGACCGGTGGCCCAGCGCCTCGTTGACGAGTTTGAACCGGTCGAGATCGACCCCGACCACACCCACGCCCGCCACCCATTCCCGGTCGAGCGCGACCAGCGCCTCCTCCAGATCGCTCTGCGCCGCCCAGCGATTCGACAGGCCCGTGGTCCGATCGGTGCGCGCCTGGAAGGCGAGTTCGGCCTCGGCCTCGTTCCGCAGCATCGCGGCGGCCACCACCGCGGCCGCGGCGCGCGTCGTCGCCAGGTGGGCCACATCGTCGGTGATCGCGCTCAGGGTCGACTCGAGCATGATGATGCCGAGCACGTCGTCACGGGCGATCAGGGGCACCGCCAACAACGACTCGGTACCTGCCGCGGCGAACGCCCGGCGCTCGGCGGCGAAGATCGACTCCGACGAGCGGGTCGTGCCGAGTCGCACTTCGTGGCCGGCACGGAGGTGCCGGAGCATCGCCGACTCGTCGATCCGCAACCGGTCCGGTGGCGGCACGAGCGGGGCGCCATGGGCCGCATCCCAGCGGGACGTGAGGTCCATGAACTCGCCGTGGATGGTCCAGACGGTGATCCGGGTCAACCACTCCAGACCGGCGAGTTCGCGCACCGCCGCGTCGAGACCGACCCTGAAGTCACCGAACGACTTGTCCAGGAAGGCGGCAGCCACCCGGGCCACCCGATCGGCGTTGTCGATCAGGGCCGGGACGATGTCGGCTTCGCGGCCCCCGTGGCGGGCGGGGGAAAGGGTCACGACGAAATCGTCCGTGTCGAACACCCCGTCGCCGAACTGGGCCCGGTAGTGGTAGCGGTGCACCGATCCGTCGCTGGCGACCAGATCGATGTCGCTGCCTCTCGGCCGGCCCCGACGTCCGTTCCAGCGGGCCATCGCATCGCCCACGCGGGGCAGATCGTCACCGGCGACGAAGTCGACGAGGTTCCGGCCCACGACGGCGTCGGGTGCGTAGCCGAGGCGTTCGGCCACGGCGTCGTTCACGAACCGGATGGTGCCGCGTGCGTCACTCGCGATCACGATGTCGTGGACTCGCCCCAGCAACGTCCGCACCACGGTCATCGCCTCGTCGGTTGCGCCTTCCGCCATCTCGCCCGAGATGGCCTCCGCGTCACGCACTCGATCTCCCGAATCTGCGTCAGGACGAGTCGCGACTCTAGTGGCAGCCCGGCGGCCGACGGGGCGTCACGCGCGCTGGGACGAGACTGAGACGACCTCGCCGGTGAGGTAACTCGAGTAGTCGCTGGCCAGGAAGACCATGGTGTTCGCCACCTCCCAGGGTTCCGCTGCCCGTCCGAACGCTTCCTTGGCTTCGAGCTCCGCGAGCAGTTCGTCGGTGGTGACCTTGGCCAGGAACGGGTGCAGCGCGATCGACGGGGCGACGGCGTTGACGCGGACGCCGAAGGGCGCCGCTTCGATCGCGGCGCAGCGGGTCAACGCCATGACGCCAGCCTTGGCCGCCGCGTAGTGGGCCTGGCCTGCCTGCGCGCGCCAGCCGAGCACCGACGCATTGTTGACGATGACCCCGGTGCCGCGGGGCTGCATGACCGCGAGTGCGGCGCGCGTGGCGCGGAAGGTGCCGGTCAGGGTCACATCCAGCACCACGTGCCACTGCTCGTCGGTCATGTCGACCAGGTTCGCGGTGCCGCCCAGCCCGGCGTTGTTGACCAGGACGTCGAGGTGGCCGAATGCGTCGACGGCGGTGGCGAACAGCCCATCGATGTCGGCCTGGTCGGTCACATCGCACACCGCGGTGGCGGGGCGTTGCCCGGTCTCGGCCTCGAGCCGCTCGGCGGCTTCTCCCAGACGCCGTTCATGGATGTCGCTGATCAGTACCCGGGCCCCTTCCTCGGCACAACGCTTGGCCACGGCGAACCCGATGCCGGTGCCCGCGGCGGCGGTCACCACCACGGTGCGGTCGACGAGCAGGCCGTGGCCGGGTACGTAGTCGGGAGGTGGGGTGGTCACGGGGATCTCCGTTCGGTTCAGCCGGTTCGGGGCCGCGGTTCGCGGGGCAGGCCGAGGCCGCGCTCGGCGATGATGTTGCGTTGGATCTCGTTCGATCCGGCGTAGATCGTGTCCGAGCGGCTGAACAGGAACAACTGGTGCAACGAGGTGAGCCGTTCGGGATCGTCGGCGTCGTCGGCGTGCCAGTCGAGCGCGGCGGCACCGAGCACGTCCATCGCCAGCTCGCCCAGGTCACGATGCCAGGTGGCCCAGTACAACTTCGTGACCATCGCCTCGGGAGTGAGCGACGCCTCGGCGGAGAGCACGCGCAGGGTCAGCAGCCGCATGATGCGAAGGCGCAGCCACGCATCGGTGATGCGCTGGCGCAGCACCGGATCGTCGATCGCCCCGTTCGCCTGCGCGGCGGCCACGAGGGCGTCGAACTCGTTGGTGAACCGGAGTTGCTGGCCGAGGGTGGATGCGCCCCGCTCGAATGCGAGCGTGCCGTTCGCGACCTTCCAGCCGTCGCCGGGTGCTCCCACCGTGTTCACCACCGGGGTGCGCGCCTGTTCGAAGAACACCTCGTTGAACTCCGACGCACCGGTGATCTGCCGGATCGGACGGATCTCGACCCCCTCCTGGTCGAGTGGCACCAACAGGTACGACAGCCCCTTGTGTTTCGGGGCGTCACGGTCGGTGCGGCACAACACGAACGCCCAGCGCGCCCAATGGGCCAGCGAGGTCCACACCTTCTGACCGGTGATCACCCAGTCGTCGCCGTCCCGCTCGGCTCGGGTCGCCACGTTCGCGAGGTCCGAACCGGCGTTCGGTTCCGAATAGCCCTGGGCCCACAGTTGCTCTCCCGCGACGATGCCGGGCAGAAAGCGCTCCTGCTGGTCGGCGTTGCCGAAGTGGATCAGGGTCGGGCCGAGCAGGGTCTCGCCGATGTGCCCGAGCCGGCCCGGCCCGCCGGCGCGGGCGTACTCCTCGAACCAGATGACCTGGCGGTGCAGCGACAGGCCGCGACCACCGAACTCGGTGGGCCAGCCCACGCACGTCCATCCCGCCTCGGCGAGCGTGTGTTCCCAGGCGAGGCGTTCCTCGAACAGGGCGTGTTCGTCGCCTGGGCCACCGCGGTCGCGCAAGATCCGGTGCGGACCGTCGAGCTGCTCGGTCAGCCAGCCGCGTGCCTCGGCCCGGAAGGCTTCGTCCTCGGCGGAGAAGGACAGGTCCATCGGGTCGGGTTCAGTACCGCAGGCCGGGGGCGCGGGTGCCGAACACGTCGGTGGCGAGCTGCTGGCCGAGCTTGGTGGCATCCCAACGCTTGGTCGTGGAGATCATCGGCCCGTCGGTCCATCCCTGCATGAGGACGATCTTGTCGCCGACGGCACGGATGACCTGTCCGGTCACGAGCTGGGAGGCATCGCTGGCCAGCCACGCGACCAGTGGTGACGACGTGGACGGGTCCATCGGGTTGAACTCGCCTTCGGGCACGTCGTTCGCCTCGATGACCGCGGGGGCGTTGGGCATCGTGCCGGTGATGCGGGTCGCCGCCGCGGGGCCGACACAGTTGACGGTCACGCCCATCTTGTACAGCTCGAGACTCAGGGTCTGGGTGAGCCCGGCGATCCCCGCTTTGGCGGTGGCGTAGTTGGACTGGCCGAAATTGCCGACCAGACCGGCCCCCGAGGTGGTGTTGATGATCCGGCCGGTGAAGGTCTCGCCGGCCTTCGAGCGTTCGCGCCAGTGGATCGCGGCGTGCTTGGAGGGCGCCCAGGTGCCTTTGAGGTGCACGGCGATGACCGAGTCGAAGTCGGCTTCGTCCATGTTCCAGATCGCCGAGTCGCGCACGATTCCGGCGTTGTTGACCAGGATGTCGAGGCGCCCGTAGGTGTCGACGGCCTGGGCGATCATCGACCCGGCACCGTCGTAGTCGGCGACGTTGGCGTAGTTGCCGACGGCTTCTCCCCCACGTTCGGTGATCAGGTCCACGGTCAGATCAGCGTCCTTCCCCTGCCCTTCGCCGCTCACGGTCGTACCCAGGTCGTTGACGACGACCTTGGCGCCATGCTTTGCCAACTCGAGGGCGTGACCGCGACCGATGCCATGGCCCGCGCCGGTGACGATCGCGACCTTGCCGTCCAACATGCCCATGGGTTCTGCGTCCTTTTCTTCAGCGACTGAATGCCGTTATCTGACGGGTCGTCAGATTCTAGGTGCTCGTTTCGTTCGGTACCGCACCGATCGGAACTCCGGTCGACCCGAGGCAAGGTCGCACCTGGCGCGTCCGGTCGATGACGTGTCGGTCGGAAAGGACATCGTGATCGTCCGAGCGGAGCGACCGGTATGGCTGCGTGATCAATCCGAGAAGCGGTCGCGCAGGTCGTTCTTGACGATCTTGCCGGTGGCGTTGCGGGGCAGCTCGTCGACGTGCTCGATCCGCTCGGGCAGTGCCTGGTTGCGCAGTCCCTTGGCTTTCAGAAAGTCCTGCATCTCGGCCATCTCCAACGGCGCGGCGTCGGCCTCGAGGGCCAGCACCGCCACCACCATCTCGCCACGCTCTTCATCGGGCACCCCGACGACCGCGACGTCCCGGACCCGTTCGTGTTCGTAGAGCAGGTCCTCGACCTCTTTCGCCGACACGTTCTCGCCCTTGCGGATGATCACGTCCTTCAGCCGCCCGGTGATCCGCACGTAGCCCTGTTCGTCGATCACCCCCAGGTCGCCGGTGCGGAACCAACCGTCCGCGTAGCCGTCCGCGTTCAACGACTCGTCCAGATAGCCGCGCATGAGTTGGGGCGCCTTCGCCTGCAACTCGCCTTCTTCGTTCGCGCCCACGACGCGCCCGTCCGCGGGCGACACGGCGCGGAGCTGCACGCCGGGCATGGGACGCCCTTCGGTGTGGGCGAGCTTCTCGTCGGGATCCTGGACGTGGCTCATGGTCAGGATCGGTGCCTCGGTGAGGCCCCAACCCGAGATGATCCCCTGGCCACCCAGTTCGGCCTGGATGTCGTAGTGCAGCTGCGGGGGCTTCGGCGCACCGCCACCCGGGCAGTTGCGCAGATGCGGGAACAACTTCTCTGCACCGTGCTCTCGTTGCGCCGCGAGGTACGCCATGTGGAAGAACGTCGCCGAGCCGGCCATCGTCACGTCGTTGCGTGAGGCAAGCAGCGGGGTCTCGGTCGGGTTGAAGCCTTCGGTGATCACGTTGGAGAGCGGGTACATCAGCGACGAGCACAACCAGATCGCCCCGGCGATGTGCGTGACGGGAAAGGCCATGAGATTGCGGTCGCCCTCGACGCAGCCCAGACAGTCGCACATGCCCCGCGCGGTGACGATGATGTCGCCGTCGGAGTGCTGGGCACCCTTCGGGTCCGAGGTGGTGCCCGAGGTGTACATGAGCCAGGTGACCGGCTCGTCCGCGCGGGTCGCCGGCGGCTCGGGAGCCGCCGGCAGCGTCGCCGGGTCGCCCGCGGGCAGGTCGGGGGCCGCAGTGAGGACGGCCATGTCGGATCCGTTCGCGTCGCGCACCCGTTCGGCCATCGCCACGTAGTCGAAACCGCGCCACTCGCCGGGAACGATCAGCAGCTTCGAGCCGGCCTGAGCGGTGATGAAGCCGACCTCGCGGTCGCGGTAGATCGGGATGATCGGGTTCTGGACGGCACCCAGACGGCACAGCGCGGCGATCAACACCAGCGACGAATGCCAGGTGGGCAGCATCCAGGTGACCACGTCGCCCGCGCCGATGCCGTGATCGGCCGCCAGCCCGGCGGCAGCCCGTTCGGCAGCGTCGCGGTACTCGGCGTAGGTCATCTCGACGCCGGCGTCGTCGATCGTCATGACCACATCGGGCGACTCCGCCGCACGCTTGGTGACCAGTTCCCAGATGTTGCGACCAGCGAGCATGGGCGGAGACTCCTCAGTGAGCGACGGTGGTATCTGACGGTCCGTCAGCTTAGGGCGCCGCAAACTAGGGTGCCGCCGTGGACTACTGGGCATCGATCGCTTTTCTCGACACCGACGTGCAGCTCGAGGCGGCACGCTACGCCGAGGAGTACGGCTTCGCCGGCGTCGCGCTCCCCGACCACCTGTTCTGGTCGGACGCCCTCGAGGCCGTCTACCCCTACACGCCCGACGGCAAGCCGATGTGGACCGCCGACATGCACTGGCCCGACCCGTGGGTGCTGATGACGGCGATGGCCCAGGTCACCTCGCGGATCCGCTTCACGACCAACATCTACGTCGCCCCCGCCCGTGACCTGTTCACGGTTGCCAAGGCGGTCTCGACGACGGCGGTGCTCTCCCAGAACCGCGCCATGCTCGGCGTGGCTGCGGGCTGGTGCGCGGACGAGTTCGCCCAGACCGGCCAGGACTTCACCAACCGGGGCAAGCGGCTCGACGAGATGCTCACGGCGCTCGACAGGTTGTTCACCGGCGAAGCGGTGAGCTTCCACGGCGAGCACTACGACTTCTCCGACGTGACGATCCGCCCCGTGCCGACCGAGAAGATCCCGCTGATCATCGGCGGGAACTCCAAACCGGCGATGCGCCGGGCCGCCACGGTCGGTGACGGGTGGATCCCCGCGGCGAGCGCCCGACCCGACGAGATGGAGGCGATGCTCGCCGAGATGCGGCGCCTGCGAGCCGAGGCGGGCCGCGCGGACGAGCCCTTCGAGATCATCGTGGCGCTGGCCGCGCTACCCGACAAGGACCTGTACGCCCGCTTCGAACAACTCGGCGTCTCCGGCGTGATGCAGGCCCCCTGGCTGACCCGCTCACCCGCGAAGGACCGCTACGGCTACGACGCCGACCACGTGCGATCCCGCATGGAAGCCTTCGCCGAGACCTTCATCGCCTGACCGACGCCGTCCGGCGTCAGACCCACCGCAGAGCCCGCTCCGAGATCGAGGTGCCGGTCACCGGGAGGCATCTCGATCGCCGCATGGGTGACCAGCACCGTGACCTTGTCGGCGAGTGCGGTACGCAGGTCGGCGAGCAGCCGGGCGGCCGAAGGTTCGTCGAGGTGCGCGGTGGGTTCGTCGAGCAGGATCACCTCCGCCCGGGTCAGCAACGTGCGGGCCACCGCGAGCCGTGCCCGCTGACCACCCGACAACCTCGCACCGGCCTGGCCGATCCTCGTGTCGAGTCCGTCGTCGAGCTCAGTCAGCCAGGGGCCGAGCCCGACCTGTGCGAGCACGGCTTCGAGCTCGGCGTCGTCGGGCATGTCGTCTCGGGGCCGGGCGATCACCAGATTGGCCCGCAGCGTCGAGTCGAACAGGTGCGCCTCCTGGGGACACCACGCCAGGTGGCGCCGCACGCTGTCGACGTCGAACGCGTGCACGTCTTCACCGTCGAGCAGGTACCTGCCCGCGGTCGGCTCCAGGTGACGCAGCAGCAGCGCCAGCAGCGTGGACTTGCCTGACCCGCTCGGCCCGGTCACGACCAGCCACTGTCCGGCCCGCACGCGGACATCGAGAGCTTCGAACACCGCGGCGTCGGTGCCGGGGTAGCGATACGCGACCGCGTCGAGTGCGACCTCTGAGACTCCGGTGAGGCACTCGTCGCCCGGGATGACCCGGTCGACCCGGGCGGTGACACCGTGCAGTCGCCTCAGGATCTGGGCCAGTACCGGCCACCGCGTCACGGCCTGCACCACGCCGGTGAAGGGCTCGATCAGCCCGAGTGGCGTGAGCACCAGCACCGCGACGACGGCGGCGGAGACGGCGCCCGACCCGGTGGCCGGGACGGCGACGGGAAACATCGCGAACGCGAGGAGACCGCAGCACGCGACCACGAGCGCGTCGCCGAGCCCGGCGGCACGGGTGGCCCGCTGATCAGCGCGGACACGGGCGGTGTCGAGGCGATGGATCCGAGCCAGGGCGTATGAGGTGACGTCGTTGCCGCGTACGTCGTCGGACGCGGTGTAGGTGGCGGCGACCACGCTCAAGAGCTCGGCCCGCAATGCATCGGCGTGGGCCCTGGCCCGACGACCCGCCCCGGCACCGACCAGCCCGGGTACGACGAGCGCGACCAGCCCGATCGTGACCACCAGCATCCCGGCGACAGGGAGCAGCAACCCGATCCCGACCGCCGCGCCGAGCCACACGAGCACCGCGGTGAGGATCGGAGTCACCACCCGGGGAGCGAGATCCCGGACCTCATCGGCGTCGGCCACCAGCGTCCCCAACGTTCCCCCCGCTCCCAGCAACGCCCGGTCGGCGGGCCCCTTGCGGGCCAGTGCGCCCCACAGCCGCAGCCGCAACGCGGTCGCCGCCCGGAAGGTCGCGTCATGGGTGACCAGCCGGTCGACATAGTGCAACACCGCCCGTCCGACCCCGAAGAAGCGCACTCCCACGATCGCGACGATCAGGTACATGAGCGCGACCCCCTGACCCGCCCGCACGATCAACCACGCCGACACCGCGGTGAGCGCGATCGCGAATCCGGACGCCGCCGCGGCGATCGCGGCCGCGGCGAGAAAGCGCCACCGCACCGGCCGCAGGAACGCCGCCAACTCCCCGAGTGTCCCGTGGCGCGTCGACGGCACGTCCGGGGACGTGGCAGGTCGGGATCGGGGCGCACTTCTCGTGGGCGCCGGCGACGCGAGGGTTCCGGGAACACCGGCCCGACCTGCGACGTCGTCGGGGACGAGGCGGACGGTGCTGTCGGCCAGCCTCTGGACCCGCGGATCGTGGGAGGCGACCACGACCGTCACGTTGCGGCGCAGTGCCGCGATCTCGGCATGCACCCGGGCCGCGGTGACCGGGTCGAGATGGGCGGTCGGTTCGTCGAGCACGACCAGTGCAGCGCCTCGGCGCACCCGCGCCAACACCCGGGCGAACGCCAGGCGACGCATCTCGCCCGGACTCAACCGCAGCGTGTCGGTGGCCATGGCGTCGGCGAGTCCCACCCGTTCGAGCAACTCCCGGGCCTCGTCCGGGTCGTCGATGCCGTGGGCGTGCAGCTCGGCTCGTGGGGTCGCCGCGACCGGCTGGGGATGCTGGGGCAACCAGGCGACCCCCGTCGGGGTGGTGAGGGTCCCGTGGATCGTGGCGTCGGCGGGCCGCAACCCGGCGAGGAGCCGCAGCACCGTGGACTTGCCCGATCCGCTGGGCCCGGCGAGCAGGGTCACCTCGCCGGTGGGAGCGGTGAACGACAGGTCGGCGACCGCGTCGGTGTTCCGGTCGCTGTAGCGGACCGTGAGGCCCTGCACCCGGACGGGGGTGCCCACGTGATGATCGGGACCGTCCACGGGCGGCGTCGCCAGCGTCTCCTCGGCGCGACGCAGTGCCTCCAGGCCGTCTTCGGACGCATGGAAGGCCGAGCCGAGTCGGCGGAACGGCAGGAAGCACTCCGGGGCGAGGACGAGGACGACCAGCCCGGTCTGCAGACCGAGGGAACCTCCCACGAGCCGCAACCCGATGAACACCGCGACCACCGCGACCGAGATCGTGGCGATGAGTTCCAGGGCGAGCGCGGAGACGAACGCGATCCGCAGGGTGGCCATCGCCGAACGCCGGTGCCGCTCGGAGATGCCGCGGAGCATCCCGGTCTGGTCGCCGACGCGCCCCAGACCGACCAGGACGGGGAGCCCTCTCGCGAGTTCGACCAGGTGGTTCGACAGCGCCGCGAGCGCGTCGGCGCGCTCCCGTACCCGCTCGGCGGTGTGCTTGCCGATCAGCGACATGAACACGGGGACGAGGGGGACACACAGCACGATGATCCCGGCGCTGAGTGGGTCCGCGTAGAGGATTCGGGCGCCGACCAGCGGCGGAACGCACGCTGCGCCGACGATCGCCGGCAGGAAGTCGCGGTAGTAGGCGTCCAGGTCGTCCAGTCCCCTGGTCGCGAGGATCGCCGCTCGTCCGACGCGTTCGCCGGGACCGGCGACGACGTGCTCGACGAGTCGGAGGCGGAGCCGCCCTTCGATGCCGGAGGCGGTTCGGGCGGCGGCGACCTGGGATGCCCACGTCGCGACGGCCCGCACGGTCACCCCGACGACGCCGATCCACAGCACTCCGTTCTCGAGCGGTTCGCCGGCGACGACCGCGGCGATGCCCCGGGACACGGCCTCGGCGACGAGCACCAGGCCGAGCGCGCCGAGCACCGCCAGCGCACCGAGCACACCCCAACGGGCCTTGGGCACCTGGGCGAAGCCTTGCAGCGGGGTGGCCCGGGGGGTCATGGACGCCCGGCGTCGACCGCTTCGGCCTCGGGATGCGCCTCGGTTGCGCCGGGGATGTGCGAGGGCGCGATCCGCTTGCGAAACACCCAATAGCTCCACGACTGGTACCCCAGTACCAGGGGGACTCCGAAAAGCGCGACCACCGACATCACCCCGAGCGTGTACGGCGACGAGGACGCATTGGCGATGGTCAGGTCGAACGCCCCGTCGACGGTGGAGGGAAGCACCACCGGGTAGGCGGCCCAGAAGACCGCCGCCGCGCCCGTCACCACGAAGGCCCCGAAGCCGACGAACGCCCATCCTTCCCGTTCCCGGCGCGCCGCGACCCAGCCGCCCAGTGCGCACGCCACGGCGACGATGGTCGCCGCCCAACTCACCGCGCCTCCGGAACGCACCTGCATCACCAGCGCCCACACGGCGAGGGGAAGCACCAGCAGCGGGCCGGTCGTCGCGGCGAGGCGTCCCGAGCGGGTCCGCACCCCGCCGTCGGCTTTCAGGCCGAGGAAGGTGGAGCCGTGCAGCACACTGAACCCCACGAACGCGGCACCTCCCAGCACCGCGGCCGGGGTGAACCAGGCGAACGCGCCGCCCACCGGGTCGCCGTTGGCGTCGATGGGCAACCCCAGGGTGGTCAGGGCGAGCATTGCGCCGATGCCGAACGCAGCCACCAGCGAACCCAGGCCGATGGCGCGGTCCCAGGACCGTCGCCACCGGGCCGTGGCGCCTTTGCCGCGGAACTCGATGCCCACGGCCCGGAAGATCAGGCCCAGCAGCACCAGCACCACCGGGAGGTACAGGGTGGAGATCAGCGACGCGTACCACATGGGGAAGGCGGCGAACATGGCGCCGCCGGCGGTGATCAACCACACCTCGTTGCCGTCCCAGACCGGCCCGATGGTGTTCAACATGACGCGACGTTCGGTCTCGGAGTGACGGCCGAACAACATCCGCATGCCCACGCCCAGATCGAATCCCTCCAGGAAGAGAAACCCGGTCCAGAGCACCGCGATGAGCACGAACCACAGAGTCGGCAACCAGTCCACGGGGGCTCCCTTCAGTAGGCGAAGGCGAGGACGTCGCCGTCGGAGTCGGTGCGGTCGGGGTCGTCGCCTTCGGGTGCGCCCAACTCGGGCATCGCGCTGGGGACGCCGCCGCGGACGTACTTGGCGATCAGGATCACCTCGACGACGATGAGGCCCAGGTACACCAGGCCCAGGGTGACGAGTGAGAACAGGATCTGGGCGAAGGTGACCCGCGGCGAGAGCGCGGCGGCGGTGAACATGAACACGCCGTCGACGCCCGTCGGATTGGGCGCCACCACGAAGGGTTGGCGGCCCATCTCGGTGAAGATCCACCCCGCCGAGTTCGCGATGAACGGGGCGAAGATGCCGAGGATCGCCAGGCGCATCAGGCCCGCCGAAGTGGGCACCGTCCCCCGCCGGGTGAGCCACAGGGCGAGCGCCGCTGCGACCGCGGCCACCGCACCGAAGCCGATCATGAGACGGAATCCCCAGTAGGTGACGCTCATGATGGGCAGGTAGTCGATCTCCTGGCCCGCCCGTTCGCCGTAGAGCGGATCGTCGGGCAGGTGGGTGCCGTACTCGTCCTGGTACTCGGGGATCAGTTCGTCGACGCCACGCACGGGGGTGTCGAAGTCGCCCTTCGCCAGGAACGACAACAACCCGGGAATCTCGATCACGGTTCGCACGTCGTCACAGTCCCGGCTTCCGACGCCGCCGATCGACAGCACCGAGAAGCCCGTTCCCGTGTGGCACGCGGCTTCGGCCGCGGCCATCTTCATCGGCTGCTGTTCGAACATGAGCCGACCCTGGAAGTCACCGGAGATCGACAGACCCGCGAACGAGACCAGCGCGATCACGGCACCGGTCCGCAGCGAACCCAACCACACCCGGTGGTCGGTGCGGTCACGACCCGGCACGTCGGATGCTTCGCCGACGACGACCCGACTTGCGTCGTCGACGGTGTCGATCCGGTCACGGCGACGACGCCACAGGTGGTACCACGCGATGCCCAGGACGAACGCGCCGCCCACCGCGAGCGAACCGAAGATCGCGTGGATGAACGCGACGACGGCGGTGTCGTTGGTGAGCACCGCACCGATGTCGTTCAGGATCGGGCGACCGTCGACCAGCTCGACACCCACGGGGTGCTGCATCCAGGAGTTCGCGGCGATGATGAAGTACGCGGACAGCACCGACGCGCCCACGGCGAGCGTCAGACACGTCAGATGCACCCGCGCCGAGAGTCGGTCCCAACCGAAGATCCACAGCCCCAGGAAGGTGGATTCGAGGAAGAACGCCAACAGCGCCTCCATCGCCAGCGGGGCGCCGAACACGTCACCGACGAACCGGCTGTACTCACTCCAGGCGAGCCCGAACTGGAACTCCTGGACGATGCCGGTGGCCACGCCCATGACGAAGTTGATCAGGTACAACTTGCCCCAGAACCTGGTCATGCGCAGGAAGCGCTCGTCGCCGGTGCGGTGCCAGCGCCATTGGAAGTACACGACGATCGGGCCGAGCCCGATCGTCAGGGGCACCATCCAGAAGTGGTAGACGGTCGTGATGCCGAACTGCCAACGTCCGATGAGCAGTGGATCGATCTCGTTCACCTGCGGCTCCGAGCGGTCAGTCTTCTACACGACGTAGAACACTGTCGTTCTAGCAGGTGCGGCGGCCGATTTCTACATCGAGTAGAATATCTGTGATGGCCAGTCTTGGAGACCTCGAACGCCGGGTCATGGACACGCTCTGGGACGCCGGAGCGCCCCTGAGCGCGCCCGAGGTCCGGCGCACCCTGAACGAGACCGACGGGTCACCCCGACCCCTCGCCGCCACCACGGTGCTGACGGTGCTGGCGCGCCTGGAAGCCAAGGATCTGGTCGTACGCGACCGGGGCTCCCGACCGCACACGTACGCGGCCACCATGCCGCGGGCGGAGCACATGGCCGAACTCATGCACGAGGTACTGGGCCAGGCGCACAACCGCGACGCCGTGCTCGCCCGATTCGTGGGTCGGGTCTCGCCCGAAGAGGCGGACGAACTCCGGCACCTTCTCGAGTCACGCTGACCAAGCCGATGGTCGCTGCCGCTGCGCTCCTCGCGCTCTTGGCGGTCGTGCTCGCCTGGCCGGTCCCCATCGTCCTGAGCTCGGTCGACTGGCCCGCCCGCGCGCCGGGCGCCGCCTTGCTGCTCTGGCAGGCGATCGCGTTGGCCGGCGGTCTGTCGATGATCGGAGCGTTGCTCACCTTCGGGCTGAACTCGTTCGGATCCCATCCGATCGCGGCGGCGACGGCGTTCGTCGACGCCTTCGGCGACGGCACGCTTCCCCCGGGCACGAGCTTTCCGGAGATGTTCGCGCTTTCCAGTGCGGTGCTGCTCGGAATCCACCTGGTGCTGAACCTGGTGATCACGATCGTTCGCACCCGTCGCCAACGCCTCCGGCACCTGCAACTCCTGCAGCTGTTGAGCACGCCGGTACCCGATCGACCCGGCGTGCATCTGCTCGATCACGAGGCACCGATCGCCTACTGCCTGCCCGCCGCTCCCCGGTCGGTGACGGTGCTTTCCGCGGGCCTCCTCGGCGTGCTCGACGACGCCGAGGTCCAGGCGGTCGTCGCCCACGAACGGGCCCACGTCGGCCAGCGGCACCATCTGGTCGTCGTGGCCTTCGAGGCCTGGCGGAGTTCGCTCCCCTGGTTTCCGATCGCGACGCGTTCGCTCGACGCGGTCGGCATCCTGGTCGAGATGCTCGCCGACGACGCGGCCCGGCGGACCAACGACGACGCCACCCTCGCCTCGGCGATCCGCGTCGTCGGTGCGACTCCCGGGCCCGCTTCAGCCGGTCACGATCGGTCACCGGCGGCCGATCCCGTCTCGATCGCCCGCCGTGAGGCACGCCTCAGCGACGGGTGGCGTCCGTTGGGTCTGCAGATCCAGGCCGTGATCGTCGGTGTCGCCGTCGCTCTGGTGGCCGTGCCCCCGGTGCTCCTGGCCGTCCCCGCGCTGAACTGACCACATGGCACCCGCTCGTCCCGGCGGGTCGACCCGGCCCGCTCAGGTGGTGGCGCGCGTGATCGGTCGCCGCGCCAAGGTCGGCGAAGACATGATCCCGGGTCGCGAGGCGATCAAGCGTCCCCACCTGGTGCAGCAGCCGTTCGTGGTCGGGTTGCAGGCCCTTCAGCAACACGGTCACCCCGCGGGACTCCAGCTCCTGGGTCACCTCACCGAGGGCGCGCGCTCCGGTGGCGTCGATCAGCGGTACCTCGGGAAGCCGGATGATCACGACCTCGGCGTCGCCGGTGGCCGAGAGCTGCTCGGCCAGGCGACTCACGCCCCCGAAATGCACCGGCCCCTGGAGCCGGAACGCCAGCACCCGACCGGCGCCGTCGGGAACCTGCACAGACACCGGCGCATCGATGACCTGCCGTTTCGCCCGCGCGCCGGGCCCGCGCACCCGGTCGAAGCCCAGGCCGAGCCGGCCACGCCCGGTCCCGAGGAGCTTCACCGCGGTGAGCACGCCAGCGAAGGTGAGCCCCACCAACACGGCCACGACCAGATCGAACGCGATCGTCGCGGTCGCGGTGATCACCAGCACGGTCGCATCACTGCGGGTCGTCCCGAGCACCTCGCGGATCCGCCGCCAGCCGACCATGCGCAGCGCGGTCATCATCAGCACCGCGGCCAGAGCCGCCAGTGGGATGCGGGCAACCAGCGCAGACCCGGCGACGACCACGACGAGCAGGAAGATCGAGTGGGTGATCGACGACAGCCGCGTGCGGGCGCGGGCACGGATGTTGACCGCGGTCCGGGCGATGGCGCCGGTGGCGGGCATCCCACCCGACAACGACGCGGCGATGTTGGCGAGGCCCTGTCCGAACAGTTCGCGGCCCGGTTCGTGTGGTGGCACGTCGGTCAGCCCGTCGGCGACCTTCGCCGCGAGCAGGCTCTCGACACCGGCCAGGGCGGCCACCGCCAGAGCGGCAGGCACGAACCGGCCGAGCTCCCCCAAACCGACGTCGGGCCACCCGAACGACGGCAGCGCGGCAGGCAGCTCGCCGATCGGGGGGATCTGCAACCCGACGATACCGGCGATGACCGTGGCGACCACCACCGCCGGAAGCGACGCGGGCAGGGTCGGGCGGACGCGGGGTGCCAGCACCATGACCGCGACCACGATGGCCACGACCACGAGCGTCGCGACGATGTCGGTTCCCCAGGCGTCGACGACGGCACGAACGGCCACCACGGCGGTGTTGCCCGGCTCGGGTGCGGCCGCCCCGACCGCGAGGGGAACCTGCTGCAGGAAGATGATCACGGCGATCCCGAGGGTGAACCCCTCGACCACCGGCCACGGGAGGTAGTCGAGGATCCGACCCAGCCGCAGCGCGGCCGCGGCGAGGAGCACCACACCCGCCAGTACCCCCACGACGGCGACGGCCTCCGCACCATGGCGTGCGACCAGCGGCGCCAGCACCACGACCATCGCCCCGGTCGGTCCGGACACCTGCACGTGGGATCCGCCGAACACGCCCGCGACGAGTCCGGCGACGATGGCGGTCACCAGGCCGGGCCCCGGGCCGAGTCCACTGGCCACGCCGAAGGCCAGTGCCAGGGGGAGCGCCACGATGCCCACGGTCACCCCGGCGAGCAGGTCGTGGCGCCAGGAATGGCGCAGCTGGCGGTAGTCGGCGCTGGTCGGCATCATCGAACGCACCGGCCGGGTCACGAATCCCCGACTTCGGCGCTGAGATCCGCGAGCAACTCACCGGTCGGGACCAGGGTCGCGAGCAGCAGCCGGCGGGCCACCGCCAGCAGATCGGCGACGAGGGGATCGGCCAGGGAGTAGATCACCGACGATCCGTCCTTGCGTTTGGTGACGAGCCCGGCGCGTCGCAGCACCGCCAACTGGTGCGACAGATGCGATGATTCGATCGCGACGAGCGGCTGGAGGTCACTCACCGAGCGCGGGGCGTCGCTGAGCACCTCGAGGGCACGCACTCTGGCCGGATGGGCGAGTGCCTTGAACAACTCGGATTTGATCTCCGAAAGCGACGGGTTCGGTTCGTCGTCGGGCACGGCGCGCTCCTCGGTCGGTCCGTAGGCGATCGTCGCCCGCCATCGATCTGCTGCATGACGATTCTATCATTTGAAGAATCTTTCAGCTCATCAGGTACATGCGTGCCCCAACGCCGTCGAATACGACGTGACCGGCGGCCGGGCCGCCGGCAGCTCAATGCACGGCTGAACGGGGCTTCTGGCCACTGACGGCCCAGAAGATGACCCGGGCCATCGCATCCTGGAGCGCGGCCGCTTCCACTCCCCAGTCCTCCAACCCGCGTCGGTGCGCGGCGACATTCGCCAGCATCGACACCAGCACGCCGCTCATCGCCGCCGGGTCGAGCGCCGCGGGGTGACGGCCGTCGCGCTGCATCTTCGCGATCGCGTCACGCAGCGCCTGGGCGGTCGCGGCGAGAAACGACGTACGGATCGTGCGGAACCGGACGTCGCCTTCCGATGTGGCCAGGTCGATGACCTTGAGGATCGGGCGATGGTCCTCCCAGAACTGCAGGTACGCCCCGGCGAGCTCATTCGCCGCGTCGAACCCGTCGGCGCCACGCCAGGTCGTCGACGCGATCACGTCCGCGAATCGTTGGCCCTCGTCGCCGAGCTGTTCAGCCAACGCGAGGACCGCCGACTCGACGTCGGCGAAGTACTGGTAGAAGGTCGCCGGCGAGGTGCCCGCCTCGCGGGCGATGTCGACGACCTTGACATCGCGGTACGCGTTGGCCTTGACCATCGCGGAGGTGCACTCCAGCAGCCGCTGACGGGTCGCCATCCCGCGCCGGCCTGGCACTCGACCGTCGACGGCCCTGGCCTCCGGTCCGTTGCCGGTGGCGGCAGCTGCGGCGGTGCCGTTGTGCTCGGGGTCGGTCATGATCGGCTCTCATCTGTAGGGGCCGTGGTCGCGGCGAGAAGGTCGCGGAGCTCGAACTTGAGCACCTTGCCCGACGCGTTCGTCGGCAGTTCGTCGACCACGTGCACGGTTCGGGGTGCTTTGTAGTTGGCCATCTGGAGTTTCGCCCACTCGACGACGGCGCCCGGGTCGACGTTGCGGCCGGCGACCGGCACCACGAACGCCGCTCCCACCTCGCCCATGCGTTCGTCGGGTACGCCGACCACGGCGACCTGGGCGAGGTCGGGATGGGCGAGCAGCAGGCTCTCGATCTCGGCGGGGTAGGCGTTGAAGCCGCCTGAGATGAACATGTCCTTGACCCGGTCGGTGATCTTCAGGTTGCCGGCCGTGTCCATCACCCCGATGTCGCCGGTGTGCAACCAGCCCTCCGCGTCGATCGCCTTCGCGGTCTGCTCGGGGTCCTCGAAGTAGCCCTGCATGACGTTGTAGCCGCGCACGACGACCTCCCCGGGCTCGCCGCGGGGTACTTCGTTGCCGTCGTCGTCGAAGATCAGCACCTCCACGCCGTCCATGGCACGCCCGGAGGTCGTGGCGATGATCTCCGCGGGGTCGTCGTGCCGGCAGATCGTGGCGAACCCGCAGGCCTCGGTGAGCCCGTATGCGGTGACCACGGTGTCAAAACCGAGCACGTCCTTCATCTGTTCGACGAGCGACACCGGGATCACCGCGGCACCGGTCACCGCGAGACGCAAGCTGGACAGGTCGAACTCGCTGCGGTCGGGGCGGTTCAGCATCGTCTGGTAGATCGTGGGCGCGCCCGGCAGGGCGGTGAGCCTTTCGGCCTCGATGAGCCGCATCATCTCGGGCACGTCGAAGGTGGCGAGCGGGGCCATCGTGGCCCCGGCGATCGCACACGCGATGATCCCGGCCTTGTAACCGAACGAGTGGAAGAACGGGTTGACGATCAGATAACGGTCGTCGTGGTCGAGGCCGACCGCGTCGACCCACCCCTGCACGCAGCGCAGCATCTGGCCGTGGGCGGTCAGCACGCCCTTGGGCCGGCCGGTCGTTCCCGAGGTGAACAACATGTCCGACAGGTCGGTCGCGGTGACGGCGGCGATGCGTTCGTCGAGCGTCGCGTCGTCGACGGCGTCGCCGGCAGCGAGGAACGCATCCCAGCCGATCGTCCCCTCCGGGGCCTCGTCGCGGAGCACGACGATGGTTCGCAGCTCGTCCAGTCCGCCGGCATCGGTTCGTGCGCCTTCGAGCATTCCCACGTAACCATTGCCCAGGAAACCATCGACACAGACGAGCGCGACCGCGCGGCTGCGGGCGAGGATCCATGCGGCCTCGGCGCCCTTGTAGCGGGTGTTCAGCGGCACCAGGACCGCGCCGACCGATTGCAGCCCGACCAGGGCCGCGACCCATTCGTGACCGTTCGGCGCCCAGATCGCGACCCGGTCGCCGGGTTCGACGCCGTGGGCGATGAACGCTTTCGCAGCCCGGCGCGACCGGGCAAGCACCTCGGTCCAGTTCAGCCGCACGTCGCCGTCGACGAGCGCCTCGGCGTCACCGAACCGCTCGGCGGCATCGGCGAACAATCGGGGGACGGTCCCCCAGCGGATGTCGGCCCGGGAGGCTTCGATCGGCGTGGCCATCACTGCTCCTTCTTCGTCGGGTTCGCCGCCCAATGGCCCGCCACCGTGTCGGTGGAGGTGACCGTGGCCAGGAGAGACAGCGTGTGGTCGATCACCGCGTCGGCGTAGTCGGCGGGCAACCCGGCGACCGCGTCCCGGGGCAACACGAACTGGTAGCCGAGGTTCACCGCGTCCATCACGAAATTCGTCATCCCGACGTTGATCGACACGCCGACCCCGACGATCGTCGTGACACCGAGGTTCCGCAGGATCGCGTCCAGGTCGGTGCCCCCGAAGGGTCCCAGCCCATGGAGTCGGGTGATCGAGAAGTCGCTGTCTTCGGGGCCGAGTTCTTCCACCACTCGAGCGGCCGGCGAGCCGACCGTCAACTGGATGGGAGCCTTGGCGACGCCGTGGAACAGTCGGGCGTTCGTGTTGGCACCGAGACCGTCGTTCCGACGTGCCGCCAGACAGTGGACCACCGGCACGCCGGCGGTGCGGGCCGCTCGGGCGAGTGCACCGAGGTGGGGACGAATCGGCGCCGCGGCAGCGGCGAGTTGCGGCAGCACCGAGGGTTCGCCGATCACGCCGTTCTGGCACTCCTGGGTGACCAGCGCACACCGCGCGGGTTCGAGCAGCGCGGCGAGGTCGACAGGCACGCCTGCGAATCTACCCGAGCGACCACGCCGATTCTGACGCCTCGTCAGATCGATTCCCGACCGTCCACGCGCCACCACAACGACTTTGCACCGTTTCCACCCCCGTGACCCGCCCAACCGTGCAAAGACGCGATTCGGCCCCGTCGACCGCCCGGCGAGCCACCGATCCACCCACCAGCCCCGACAACGACTTTGCACCGTTTCCACCCCCATGACCCGCCCAACCGTGCAAAGACGCGATTCGGTCGGGCCGCCGATCCGAGTCGACGGTGATCCGAACGGCAGGCCTGCCGGTTCACTGTCACAGGGCGTGGCGATGATGGGCACATGTTCACTCGACGCCCAGCCGGACGCTCCGCCCCGCGACCCGCCGGATCGGACCGAGCAGTCCCGGCTGTCGACCCGGCTCGGGCAGGCAACGACTCACCGGCAAGAAGCGACCGACCCGGCCCGTCCGAGGACACGCCGGTGCCACCCATCGAGCAGGTCATCGAGGATCTCGCCCCGTCGCGCCATGGCATCGTCTCGATCGAGCAGTTCCGAGGCGCGGGCGTCGGCGATGGGCGCCGCGTCCATGCCCTGCACCGTGGCACGATCGTTCCGGTTCATCGGGGCGTCTATCGGCCGGCCGGAGTGCCTCTCGGCCCAGAAGCCGAGCTGCGTGCAGCGTGTGACGCGACCGGGCCGCACGCGGTGGTCTCGCACCGTTCGGCGCTGTGGCTCTGGGAGCTGATCGAAGACCCCGACGTTATCGAGCTCTCGGTCCCTCTCACCCGGCGCAGCTCTCTCGGCGGGTTCGTCGTGCACCGGTCCGCCGACCTGGTCGACGATCACTGCTGTGTCCGACGGGGACTCCCCGTCACCAAGCCGGCTCGCTCGCTCGTCGACGCCGCTGCAGTCCTGACGAAATCGAAACTGAAGGAGGCGGTCGAGCAGGCGCTGATCGATCGCCTCGTCACGGTGGCCGGCCTGCGCCACATGCTCGACGCCGTCGGTCGCCCCGGTCGGCGCGGCGCGGGCGCGCTGCGCCGCTACCTGGATGCTCGTGCCCTCGCCGATGCTCGACCCGAATCCCAACTCGAACCGCTCATGGCTCGGCTGTGCCGAGATCACGGGGTGGGGCCCGTGCACTTCCAACGATCGGTGTGCCTGGGCGGTCGGACCTACCGTCCGGATTTTCAGATTCCCGACGCGCTGCTGGCCATCGAGGTCGACGGCTTCACTGCACATGGGACCCGTGATGCGCTCACCCACGATCTGCGGCGCCAGAACGACTTCATCCGTCATGGATGGCTCGTACTCCGGTACACCCGACCGGACCTGCGTCGCCCTGCCCAGGTCGCCCGGGAGATCATCGAGGTCGCGACCCGTCGCCGTGAAGAGCTGCGCCGAACCGGTTGAGCGACTCGTCTCCCGACCCGCGACCCGCGTCCCGCGTCCCGCGACCCGGTGATGCTCCAACCACGACTTTGCACGGTTTCCACCCCCATGGCCCGGACAACCGTGCAAAGACGGGATTCCGACGCGGGTCAGCCGGCCGCCGCGCGAGGCTTGCGACCATGCGCAGCGACGACCGGATCTCCACGTTCGCCAACGACGGGTTCACCTTCGACGTGGACGATGCGGGGCCACCGGAAGGCGAGGTCGTGGTGTGCCTGCACGGGTTCCCCCAGCCGGCGTCGTCGTGGGACCAGGTCACCGCACGGCTGACCGCGAAGGGCTACCGGGTGCTGGCGCCGACCCAGCGCGGGTACTCGGCCGGCGCCCGGCCGCTCGGTCGACGCGACTACACCACCGGCAAGCTCGCCGGCGACATCGTCGCGCTGCTCGACGCCGCCGGGGTGGGTCGTGCCCACATCGTCGGCCACGACTGGGGCGGCGGCGTCGCCTGGCAGTTCGCCGCGTCTCACCGGGGCCGCTGTGCGACGGTCACGTCGATCTCGACGCCGCATCCGGGCGCGATGGCCGCCTCGATGACCAGGAGCACCCAGTTGTTGCATTCGTGGTACATGATCGCCTTCCAGATCCCCTGGCTTCCCGAGAAACTGATGGCCACGGTTGGCCCGGAACGGGCGAAGGCGACGTTCATGAAGGACGGGCTGAGCGAGTCGTCGGCCGAGGCGAGCGCGGCGCTCATCGGTGACCCGGCGACGGCGCGGGGCATGATCGGCTGGTACCGGGCGCTCCCCTTCGCCGGGAAGGACCCGATCGGCAAGATCGACGTACCATGCGCCTACATCTGGAGCGACGGCGATCACTACCTGGGCCGCTGGGCCGCGGAGCACACCGAGGAGTGGGTGACCGGACCCTACCGGTTCATCGAGATCACCGGCGGCACGCACTGGCTCCCCGACACGCACCCCGACCGCATCGCCGACGCCGTCATCGCCCTGGCATCAGATTTCCCGGCAAGCGAGCCCCCTGCGGGCTCCGACGCCACGAACTGACGCGTACCGCGCCGGCCACCGGGCGCGCGAATCCCCACCCACATCGCGCGAGGGGCCTCTCTATCGTCGTCGACGATCCGAACCGAACGGTGAGAGTGAGCTCGACATGGCCTATTGCGGCAGATGCGGAAATCCCGTCGCGGAAGGGACGCTCTGTCCCACCTGCGGCACCCCTTCCTCGGGCGGCGTCACAGCTCGCGGATCGGTCGGCTCGGTGCCGTCAGAGGTCACTCCCAGCGGCGGACGGCCACTGTCGCCCGGGACACCCTCACAGCTCCTCACCTACGTGGCAATCGGGATCGCTTGTATCGCGCTGGTCGTGTCGCTGTTCGCCATCATTTCTCCGTCCAACAACTCGGGCGACGACGACTTCGGTCCACCGGCCACGTCGAAGTTCTCGTCGGTCGGCTCCGTCATCGACGGCGCCTGAGTTCACGGGTCGACCCCGAGCGGGTGCGTGTCGTTCGGTCGGCCCGTTCCCACGGACACGGCTCCGTCGATCACGCGTCTAGCGTGAGGCGCAGATGAGCGACGAGACCTATCAGACGATCCGCTATGAACAGGACGGCGCGGTTGCGACCATCACGCTGGACCGTCCGGAGCGCTACCACGCGTTCGATCGGGTCATGTGCGAAGAGTTGGCCGCCGCGTGGGCGGGGATCCGCCGCGACGACTCGGTGTCGGTGGTCGTGCTCACCGCGTCGGGTGATCAGGCGTTCTGCACCGGTATCGACCGCGACTTCGTACCCGCCGAGGGGGGCGTCGACTACGACTTCACCCCCTACACCTACGACGATCCGGGCAAACTGCTCGGCCCTCGCGCCAACGAGGTGTGGAAGCCGGTGATCGGTGCGGTCAACGGCATGGCATGCGGCGGTGCGTTCTATCTGCTCGGCGAATGCGATTTTCTGATCGCCGCGGACCACGCGACGTTCTTCGACCCGCACGTCACCTACGCCATGCCGGCGGTGTTCGAGCCGATGCTGATGCTGCGGCGCATGCCCTTCGGCGAGGTGATGCGCATGACCCTCACCGGGAACCACGAACGCCTCAGCGCGCAGCGCGCCTACGAGGTCGGTCTGGTCTCCCAGGTCGTACCTGGGGCGGAGCTGGCCGATACCGCAGCGACCGTGGCCGCCGAGATCGCGTCACAGCCCTTGGGCGCGCTCATGGCCACCGTGCGCACGCTGTGGGCGGCGCGTGAGGTTCCGCCGACGGTCGCGGAGTCGTTGGGCAACACGTTCCTGCATCTCGGCATGACCGAATCCGCGTTGGACGAAGGGTCCAAGGTGTTCGCCTCGGGCGCCCGGATCGAACCCCGCATCCGCTGACGCCCGGTCGGATCGGCATGCTCTCGTCCGTCGTCGCCGAGGCGGCCCGTCGCTTCGGCGACCGGCCGGCAATGACCACGCCGCAGGGTTGGTCACTCACCTACGCGCAGCTCGACCGGTTCGCCGACGAGACGGCGGCCGGGCTTGCCCGTCGGGGCATCGGCGTCGGCGACGTGGTGGCCCTGGTCCTGCCCTCGGGCGGTGAGTACGCGGTCGCATACGTCGCCTTGGCCCGACTCGGAGCGATCACGGTCGGCGTGAACCCCGTCCTCGCACCTGCCGAACGCGCCGCAGCGTGCGGGGTGGTCGGCCCGAGGCTCGTCCTCGCCGCCGACGAGCTCGCCACCGGGGCGCCCGACGAGACGACCGAGACGGTCACGATCGCGACCTCACCGGATCACGTGCTCGCCGGTCTCCGCGAAGACCCTTCGGGGTTCGGGGCGGTGCCCGAGGATCCCGATCGTGACCTGGCGATCGTGCTGACCTCGGGGACCACCGGACGCCCGAAAGGCGCGGTGTTCGAGGGGCGCCATGTTGCCGCGGTCACCCGCTACGACCTGGGTCCGCGGGCCGGCTCGTGGGGCGGCGGCGGCCCGATGCTCGCCGGCACGCAGTTCGCCCACGTCGGGTTCATGACGAAGTTCGCGTGGTACGTCCGCACGGGCGCGGAGCTGATGTTGCTCGATCGCTGGCGGGCCGCCGACGTCCTCGACATCGTCGAGGCGACCCGGATGTCGGTCATCGGTGGCGTCGCCCCGCAGGTCGCGTTGATGCTGCGCGACGAACGCTTCGACGAGCGGGACCTCTCGGCCGTGCAGGCGTTGATCATGGGTGGCGCACCGTCGCCGCCCGCTCTGGTGACCGAGGCGCGGCGCCGCTTCGGTGCGGCGTATTCGATCCGCTACTCCTCCACCGAGTCGGGGGGTGTCGGTACCGGCACGGCGTTCGACGCCCCCGACGACGAGGCGCTTCACACCGTGGGTCGCGCGCGGCCGGGCATGGGCGTGTCGATCCGCGACGAAGACGGTCGGGACGTGCCCGCGGGCACGGTCGGCGAAGTCTGCCTGCGATCGGACGCCGCGATGGACCGCTACTGGGACGACCCCGAGGCGACGGCCCGCGCCTTGCGCGACGGCTGGTTGCACACCGGCGACGTCGGATCGATCGACGCGCGCGGTTGCCTGCGCCTGGTCGGGCGCGATTCGGACATGTACCTGCGCGGCGGCGAGAACGTCTTCCCCGCGCAGGTCGAAGCGGTCCTGGCGACGCACCGGTTGGTGCGCGACATCGCCATCGTTCCCCGACGCGATGACGTGATGGGCAACCGTGGCGTCGCCGTCGTGGTGCCGGTCGACCCGGAGCATCCGCCGACCCTGGACGAGCTACGGGCGTACGCGGCCGACGATCTCGCCCGGTTCAAGTTGCCCGAAGACATCGAGATCGTTGACGCGCTTCCCCTCACCGCCGGCCACAAGCTCGACCGACGCTCCTTGCGCAATGCCATCGACCGGGCACCGCTCAGGAGACCGTGAACGTCGACGTCCCAACGGTCGAGAACACGTGATGGCGCACGCCCGCGACGTCGACGGTGCGGTCCCCACCACTCCCGGACAAGCCGGACGGATCGGTCAGTGAATACGCGACGACCACCACACCGGAACCACCCGCTCCTCCGGAGGCGCCCACATTCGGATCGGCAGTGGAACCTCCGGCTCCACCCCCACCACCGGTCGTCGCTGCACCGGAGTCGCCGGTACCTTGCGTCTGGCCGGCGCCACCACCACCGACACCGCCGCTGCCGGCTCCAGTAAATGCCACGCTCCCGCCACCGCCACCGACGTAGTAATGGCCGCCGGAGAGCTGACCCACCTCCGCGGCATCGCTCACGCCGTAGTACTGGCCTGCGCCACCCGATCCGACCGACCCGCCATCGTCTCCGACGCCTCCATCTGCTCCCGCGCCACCACCACCGCCGGGACTTCCGAACGAATCGCCATCGCCGCCCGCATGACCCTGGCCGGGTGTTCCTGCACCACCGAGTTGTCCGCCGCCGCCCGCACCGCCGCCTGAGCCACCGTCGCCGGCATTCTTCATGACGTAGGTACCGCCGCCACCACCACCGACGGCCGCCACTCCGGCGAACGCAGCCGAACTGACCCCACCATTGCCTCCGGGTCCGTTGAAGACCGGCTCAGTGGTGCCCCAGCCCCACCCACCCACTCCGCCATCGCCGACCACGATCGAATGAGGGCCGGTCGCGACGGTGGCCGACCCGGTGACGACGCTGCCCGCGCCGCCACCACCACTTCCGGTATCCCCGCCGCCGCCGCCACCACCACCACCGGCGACCAGCAGATACGACACGGCCAACGTCGTCGGACCCGGCAGCGTCGGCGCGGTCGTCGTTCCCGGCGACTAAGCCGCCGCCACACTCGGCAACGCCACCACCGCCACCGCCGCGGCCGCCGCCGCACCACCGAGCTGCAACACCCGACGACGAGACCAACCATCCGCCTCGGCGAGATCGAGCTCGACGAGGCCCGCCATCGACCGCTCCAGATGCTCGGGCACCTCCGTGCCCCCGCGGCGGGCCAACGCAAACGCCTCGGCGTCACCACCCCGCAAGTGGAACACCTGCGATGAGCCTGGTCTCAGAACCAGGAACCCGTCGTCGACCCGCTCGACCTGCAGCGCCGAAGCACACGAGAACGCCATGACCCCAACTCCGATTTCCTTCGATCGCGGAAGCACATGGACTCCCGCTCCGAACTGGCAGACCATAGTCGACGACTCGACATGCATCGTGCATTTCCACGGATTGCCTCGACGAGTCGGTGAGTCGAGTCAGGAGGTCGCGACGCTGCCCATCCCACCGCCGCCGACGTCAGTCGGGGATCAGGACGGCCTTGATGACTTCGCCCGACAGCGATGCCTCCTCGGCCTCGTTGATCGCCGCCAAGGGGAACGTCTGCACAAGGCGCTCGATTGGGAACTTGCCGTCCTGCCACAGTGCGACCAGCTTCGGGATCGTCACCTGCGGGTCGGCGTTGCCTTCGAGGATGCTGGAGACCCTCTTGCCGACGAGCACGCCGGGATCGAGGGTGAGATCGCCGGTCTGGATGCCGACCAGGCCGGCGTGTCCTCCCAGCTTCAAGATCCGCAATGCGTCCAGCATCACCGGCGGCGCACCGGTCGTGTCGAAACTGAAATCCGCGCCCCCGCCCACGCCTTCCATCACCGACGCCAAGGTCGTCTCGGTGCCGCCGACCACGGTGGCGGTCGCACCCAGTTCCCGGGCCAATTCCAACCTTGTGGCGTGCAGGTCGACCGCGACGATCGGCGTGGCGCCGACCGCAGCGGCGGCCATGACCGCGGCCAGGCCCACGGCGCCTGCGCCGAACACCACCAGGCTCTGACCGGCACCGATGGCGAGGGCTTCGAGAACCGACCCGGCGCCGGTCAACAGTCCACACCCGAGCGGGCCGAGCAGTTCGAGTGGCAGGGCATCGTCGACCACCACGACGTTGCGGGCAGCGACCAGCGAATGTGTCGCGAACGACGACTGGCCGAACCAACGCGAGCCGACTTCGTTGCCGTCGGCGTCGTGGGCGCCGGTGGTCCAGTCGGCGTCGCGACCGGTCAGGTTGCGCGCCAGGAAGGTGTCGCAGTTCCAAGGTCGACCCTGGCCACAGGCGGGACACTCGCCACAGGAGTCATACGAGCACACCACGTGGTCACCGACCTGCACGTCGGTCACCGCAGCACCGACCGCCTCGACCACCCCCGCACCTTCGTGGCCGGTGATCAGCGGACAGAAGCCCTCCATGGCACGAGGCAACTGATCGGTGTGGCAGAGGCCCGCCCCGACGATGCGCACCAGGACCTGCCCCGCTCCGGGCTCGTCGAGCTGAACCCTTTCGAGTCGGTACGGGCCATCGGTCGTTCGCAGTACCGCAGCGGTGATCTCCATCGCCCGATCCTGCCACGTCCACGGCGGCGATGCGCCGGGGCCGCGACGCGCAACGGGTGGACCCGACACGATCGTGCGGGTCCACCCGTCAGGCCTGCGCCAGGCTCACACCGGGCCCAGCGTGGTTTCGTCTCAGGCCGGCGAGAACGTCGCGGTGAACGTGTTGCCACCGCCGGGGATGATGGCGTTGAGCAATGGCGTCGCGAGACCACAGTTCTTCAGCTTCGGCAGGGTGTAGTCCGCGGAGAAGGTCTGCGAGCCGGTGAGGTCGACCGGCCCGGACATCGACACGTTGATCGGCTGTGCGCCGCGGCACGAGTTCCCGACGAGGTTCAGCCACGGCAGGAACGAGGCGGTCGCGCTCTTGATCGCGAAGTCGAACGACGAGTCGACGGTGACCGTCATCGTCGCGAGGTCGACGTGCCCGGTGATGGGACCGTTCTGTGACATGGCGAACGTGGTGGTCGCGATCGGCAGACCGAACAGCCTGATCGTCTTCGACGCGGGCGGCAGATTCAGGTTGCCGGTCAGCGCCCCGGTCGCCAGGTCGACTTCACCGTCGAAGGTGCCTTCAGGGATCTGGACATCCATGTTCAGCGACTCGATGTGGGTCGATGCGTCGACCTTCCAGTGGATCGGGATCGTCGTGGCTGCACCGGACGGGGCCGCGGTGAACGTCGCGGCGGCGATGACGAGCGCGACGATCGACGCGACGAGCGGGATCCGGATCCGGTGGCGTGTGGCGGTCATGAAGTGCGGTCCTCCTTGTGGGGCGTCGACTAGGCCGAACGGCCCAGCCGGAGGCGACGATGACGGATGACGTGACCGATGTCAACCCCTCCGGACGGTATTTTTCCCTCACGCTACGTAGCGTAACCGTTTCGGTACGCAGCGCTGCCGAGCATTCATTCCGGTTCGGCCACATTGCCCGACCACGGCGGTTGCGCTAGTTTCTGACGGGTCGTCAGATTTCACGGCCGGCGGCCACGGGCCCGTCGGCCGCATCCACCACCCGCCACTCAGGAGCACCGGTGAACTTCGACTTCTCTGAAGAACAGCTCGCCTTCCGCGACGAGGTCGAGGCGTTTCTCGACGCCAACGACGACCCGGACGTCTTCGACGTCACCCGGGAGAACATGGCCCAGATCGTCGACACCCCCAAGCGGCGGGCGTTCATGGCGAGGATGGGTGAGAAGGGCTGGCTCGGGATGACCTGGCCGACCGAGTACGGCGGGTCCGACGGCGAGGGTGTGTACGAGTACCTGCTCAACGAGGCGCTTGCCCGCCGCGGTGGCCCCCAGATCGGCAAGGGCGTGGGCATCGTCGGCAAGACGATCATCCACAACGGCACCGACGACATGAAGGCCGAGTTCCTTCCCA
>CAZQSU010000002.1:65127-70579 GCA_964595905.1 uncultured Iamiaceae bacterium | reverse complement strand
TGGTCATCACCGAGGGCGTGCCCGCCCAGGACGAGGCGTGGTTCTACAACAAGGTGCGCAACGAGTACCCGGGTGTGCGGATCCTCGGCCCGAACTGCCCGGGGATCATCAGCCCCGGCAAGGCCAACATCGGTATCACCTCCGGTGACATCGCGCTGGCCCCGCAGGCCGGCAAGCCGGCGGTGGGGATCGTGTCGCGGTCGGGCACGCTCACCTACCAGGCGCTCTATGAGCTCAAGTTGCAGGGCATCGGGGTGACCACGTGTGTGGGCATCGGCGGTGACCCGGTGCCCGGTACGAGCTTCATCGACTGCCTCTCCGCCTTCGAGGCCGACGACGACACCAGAGCCGTGATGATGATCGGCGAGATCGGTGGTTCGGCTGAAGAGGAGGCCGCCGAGTTCATCGCCACGAAGATGTCCAAGCCGGTGTCGTCGTACGTCGCCGGGGTGACCGCGCCGCCGGGCAAGAAGATGGGCCACGCCGGCGCCATCGTCTCGGGCGGCAAGGGCACCGCGGCGGCCAAGATGGACGCGCTGCGGGCCGCGGGCGTGAAGGTCGGCCAGAACCCGACCGAGGCGGGCGAGCTCATGGTCGAGATCGTCGAGTCGCTCTAGTCCGCGGCCGGGCCCGGCGTCGCTCTGGCCGTCTCGTCGATTTTGGGTGCGGGTTCCGGACACTCCGTGTCCGGAACCCGCACCCAGAACGCTTCCCCGGTGGGATGCTGACAGAATCCTGGCCGTGACCGACACGAACAGCACCTTCAAACGCGGGATCGCCCACCGCGCGGCCACGGTACTCCTCGGATTGCCGACGCCGGTCCTCGACCGGATCTCCGGCGCGCGAGGTCCGGTCGTCGTCGACGGGCGGGCGCTGCATCCGGCGCTCGTCGCCATGCTGGCGCTCGCCGAGCGGACGAACACCACCCGGTCGACGGCAGACGTCGCGACCCGACGGGCCGAACTGAGCCGTCTCGCCGGTATCGGCATGCCTCGGCGCACCGACGTGCGCGTCACGAACCGGATCGCCGATCTGGGCGGTGGTGCCGAGCGGTCCGTGCGGATCTACCGACCCTTCGGCATCACCGAAGAGTTGCCCGGCATCGTCTACTACCACGGCGGCGGTTGGGTCACCGGAGACCTCGACACCCACGACGGCACATGCCGATTGCTGGCTGCCGAGGCCCGTGCGGTCGTGGTGGCCGTGGACTACCGCCTGGCGCCGGAGGATCCGTTCCCGGCCGCGGTCGACGATGCGATCGGTGGGTACGCCTGGGCGGTCGCCCACGCCCGCTCCCTCGGCGTGGTGCCCGAGCGGATCGGGGTGATGGGCGACAGCGCCGGCGGCAACCTCGCCGCGGTCGTGGCCCAGCAGGTCACCCGCGAACCGGGTGACCTGCCGATTCCTGCCGCGCAGGGCCTGGTGTACCCGGCCACCGATGCCCACATGACGAGTCGCTCCCACGACCTGTTCGCCGACGGGTTCTTCCTCACCAGGGCCGACATGGAGTGGTTCCGGGGTCACTACCTGCCCGACCCCACGGCGTTCGACGACGTGCGTGCGTCACCGCTGCTCGCCGACGACTTCATCGGGCTCCCACCGGCGGTGGTCGTCACCGCCGGGTTCGACCCGCTGCGTGACGAAGGCGACGCGTACGCTGCCAAACTGAACGAGGCGGGCGTCCGCACGATCCACCGCTGCTACGACGACATGGTCCACGGCTTCTTCGGCATGGGGGTGCTGCCCGGCGGCCTGGCGACCGCGGCGGAGATCTCCGGAGCGATGGGTGCACTCCTGCACGGGGGCTGACCCGGATGGCCCGCTCCGGGGTGGCTCGTCTCAGCGGACCGCGGTGACCTTGGCGTTGCTCAGCTCGGCCTCATGGGCCGACCCGCTGGGCGTAGTCGGTGATCGCCTGGCGTTGCGCTTCGGTCTGGGGCGCCGGGTAGCGGGCCTTGCGGGTCGGCGCACGGAGCGTGGCGATCCGCTCCAGTGCGGCCGGCGCGGACCATCCCTGTTCGACGAGCAGGCAGCCGACGACGGTGGCCGTGCGGCCGATCCCGCCCCAGCAGTGGACGTACACACCGCCTTCGCCGGTGGCTTCCCGGATCATCGCGTCGGTGCGGGCGTAGTCGTCCGCGCCGACGGTCCCCATGCCGGGGATGGGGCGCGGGATGCGGTGCAGGCGCAGATCCCGTCGTTCGCCGATCGTGGTGAGTACGTCGTCGTAGGGACGCAGATGCGGGTCGTCGGTCAGGTCCACGAACGTGCGGATGCCGGCGTCGACGAGCAGGTCGATCCTGGTCAGGGCCCGGTCGGGGTCGAGGTCGCCCGGATACTCCCCGGCGAGGATCCGCCCGGGTTCGACCCAGTAGCCGTGCACCTCGTCGTCGAACTCCCACCGCTCGGGCGTCGACGCGTCGGTGGCCCGATCGTGGAGCCGGCCGGCGATCGCCGCGATCCGCGTACCGGCGACGATCCGGTTCCGCCAGGAGGCGGGGATGCCCGTCGCGCCCCAGCGGGCACCGGCGAACTGCCCGGCGATCGCGGCGGTGGTGTCGGCGTCGTCGCCGAGGTTGGCGGCCCGCAGGACCGCGTCGCGGAAACTCGCCGCCCCGTCCACGGCCCACAACGCGGCCTCCAGGGCGTCGACGACATACCCGGTGCCCCGGATCTGCGGCCCTTCGGCGTCGCGCCACGAGCCGCGCGCGACGTGTGCGATCCGGGGGTCGAGCGGGTCGCCGTCCCAGAGGTCCGGTGCGGTCACCTCGTCCCACGGGGTGCCGCCGATCAACGCGGCGATCATGGCCGCGGCCAGCCGGCACGCGTCGACCGGTCGGTCGGCGGGGTGGGTCGTGCGGCTCGACGCGGCGCCGTACTCGGCGGCGAGGCCCCGGTCGGCGAACCAACGGATCGGCACCGGCGCCAGCCGCATGAGCGACCCGTTCGCCGCCGAGTCGGGGTCGACCACCTCGTCGGTCACGGCGCCGGTACGCACGAAACGCCCCAGCGCCCGGCTCGTCGTGGTGCCGATGTCGAAGCACCGGCCGGTGGAAGACCAGTACCCGGTGTGGTACCACGCCACGTAGCGGCGGAGCTGATCGGCCGCGTCGTGGGTGTCGGTGTCGAGAATCGACTCGGCCAGGCACATGGCCATCGACGTGTCGTCGGTCCACTGGCCGGGTTGCAGACCGAAGGGGCCGCCGCCGACCAGGTCGTCGATGGGGGTGAACGACCCGGGTCGGGCGAACTCGAGCGTGGTGCCCACGGCGTCGCCGACGGCGAGTCCGACGAGGGCGCCGACGGCCCGATCACGGGAATCGGTCATACCGCGCGCCAATCCAGGTCGGGGATCTCACACGGGCTCACCGACGAACGGGACATGGACCCTCCTCTCATTAGAGCGATTCTGCGCCAATTGTAACGGGCGGGGAGCCTGGAGCGCCAATCGATCTGCGGGATCGTGTCGAAACCGGTTGGCGCGTGACCGGAGCCTCGCCCGTATCGTTCCGGCATGGCGAACACGACGACGGTCATCCACCTGTCGGACCAGCCGCCGCTGCGTGAGCTGTGGGGTTACGCCCGCGGCCGACGCGGACGGGTCATCGGCGCCGGCGCGCTGTCGATCACCAACAAGATCTTCGACGTCGCCCCCGAGTTGCTGATCGGCGCCGCCATCGACATCGTCGTCAACCAGGGCCACGAGTCGTTCGTGGGGCGCCTCACCGGCGTGGAGGGGCGCGTCGACCAACTCATGATCGTCGTGGCCGCCACCCTGGTGATCTGGCTGTTCGAGTCGCTCACCGAGTATCTGGCCGTGCTGCTGTGGCGGAACCTCGCCCAGGATCTCGAGCACGCGGCGCGCATGGACTGCTACCGGCACGTCCAGGACCTCGAGATGGCCTACTTCGAGGACCAGACCTCCGGTGGGCTCATGGCGGTGCTCAACGACGACGTCAACCAGCTCGAACGGTTCCTGGACATGGGGCCGCACAAGATCATCATCACCGCCACCAACGTGGTGATCCTGGGCATCACCTTCACGGTCATCTCCCCGCTGCTGGCGCTGCTCGCGTTCGTGCCGATCCCGCTGATCGTCTCCGGGTCGCTGGCCTACCAGCGGCGGCTGCGGCCCCGCTACGCGAAGGTGCGGGCCGCGGCCGGGGTCATCGGCGACGCCCTCACCAACGGTCTCGGCGGCATCGCCACGATCAAGGCGTTCAACGCCGAGCGGCGCGAGGTCGCCCGGGTCGACGCCGACAGCGCCGCATACCGTGACGCCAACCGTGAAGCGATCGTGACCTCCACGGCGTTCCGCCCCCTGATCCGCACCGCGGTGCTCGCCGGATTCACCCTGACCCTCGTCTTCGGTGGTCGGGCCGCCATTCAGGGCACCCTCGCCGTCGGGCTGTTCTCGACGCTGGTTTACATGACCCAGCGTCTGCTGTGGCCGCTGGTCGATCTGGGCGAGGTGTTCGACCTGTACCAGCGGGCGATGGCCTCGTGCCGACGGATCTTCGGCCTGCTCGCCACCGAGGCGTCGATCACACCGGGCACGGTCGAGTTGGCGGAGCCGGTGCGGGGCGTGGTGCGCTTCGACGAGGTGCGGTTCGCGTACGACCCGCATGGGCCCGAGGTGCTCCACGGCATCACCCTCGACATCCCCGAGGGCCAGACCCACGCGATCGTCGGGGCGACCGGCTCGGGCAAGTCCACGATCGTCAAGTTGCTGCTGCGCCTGTACGAACCCACGAGCGGCACGATCAGCCTGGATGGCACCCCGATCGACACGCTCAGCTTCACCTCGTTGCGGGGCGCGACCGGGTTCGTCGCCCAGGACGTGTTCCTGTTCCAGGGCACGATCCGCGAGAACCTCACCTACGGGCGCACCGACGCCACCGATGCCGAGATCCGACGGGCCGCCGAGTTGGCCGAGGCGGTCGAGTTCATCGACGCGCTGGGAGACGGCTTCGACACCGTCGTGGGGGAGCGCGGCCAGAAGCTCTCGGGTGGCCAGCGTCAACGCCTCACGATCGCGCGGGCGATCCTGCGCGACCCGGCGATCCTCATCCTCGACGAGGCCACCTCGGCGGTCGACAACGAGACCGAGGCGGCGATCCAGCGCTCACTCGCCAAGGTCGCCGTGGGCCGCACCACGATCGTGATCGCCCACCGGCTCTCGACGGTCCGACACGCCCACCGGATCCACGTGCTCGACGCCGGCGAGGTGGTCGAGGCGGGCACACACGAAGAGCTGGTCGCACTCGGTGGCCTCTATGCCGCCCTCTGGCGGGTCCAGACCGGCGAAGCCGCCGCGCCTCAGGACGCACTGTCCGCCGATGCCGCCCCCGCCCCCGACGTCCCCGACGTCCCCGACGTCCCCGACGTCCCCGACGTCCCCCTCGACCGAACTCTGGGAGGTTTCCGGCGATGAACGTGGGTTTCCTCCCAG
>CAZQSU010000002.1:0-65027 GCA_964595905.1 uncultured Iamiaceae bacterium | reverse complement strand
AGTTCGCGGTGGGGGCGGGTGTGGCTTGGGGGTGTGGGCGATGTCGTGTCGAACTCTGGGAGGTTTCCGGCGATGAACGTGGGTTTCCTCCCAGAGTTCGCGGTGGGGGCGGGTGTGGCTTGGGGGTGTGGGCGATGTCGTGTCGAACTGTGGGAGGTTTCCGGCGATGAACGTGGGTTTCCTCCCAGAGTTCGCAGAGGGGGCGTGCCGTTCGGGACGAACACGACGAGGTAGCGTCCCGGGGCATGGCCGACCTGCCGCCGCTCCCTGATCGCATCGAACTGCTCGAGTCCTCGAAGCGGATCCGCGAACGCCCCGGCCTTGTCGAGTTCGCTCGGCTTTGGTTGAACTGGGCGCCCGGAGCCCGGGCCGAGATGGCCCTGGAAGCCGCGGACCTCGCGAGACCGAGCCTGAGCCCGGCGTCGCTCCGGGCGGTCGGCCGTACCGGCGCCCGGGCGGCCCGCGCCGCGGCCCCCGGGCTGGCCGCCGACGTGCGACACCTCGCCGCCGAGCGCACCCTCGACCCGACCGTCGCGCTGCGTCACGTCCAGGAGGTCGTCAAGGCCGGCGGCCCGACCTTCGTCAAGTTGGGCCAGTTCATCGCGACCGCACAAGGTCTGCTCCCGGCGGAATGGGTCGAAGCGTTCGACTGGTGTCGCGACACCGTTCCCGCCATGCCCGACGGCATGGTCGAACAGATCTTCTTCGACACCTTCGGCGTGCCGATCGACGCCGTGCTCGACGACTTCGACCCCGAACCGCTCGGCGCGGCATCGATCGGGCAGGTCCACGCCGCCCGGCTGCCCGACGGCACCGACGTGGTCGTCAAGTTCCGCCGCCCGGGCCTGCGCGAGCAGTTCGCCACCGATCTGCGGGCCATGGCCCTGGCTGCGAACGCCGCGGAGCGGGCCTCGAGGACGATCCGCGCGGCGAACCTGCCCGGATTCGTCGAGCTGTTCGCCCGCATGGTGCTCGAAGAGATCGACTTCCGGTTCGAGGCGGTCAACCAGATCGAACTCGCCCTCGCCTCCGAGGCCGCCGGACACGACTACGCGACGTTTCCCCAGCCGGTGCCGCACCTGGTCACCGAGAACGTCCTGTGCATGACCCGGGTCGTCGGCGTGCCCTACGACCGGGCGCTCGAGTCGTACCCGGACGTGATCGACGGTGAGCGGTTGTTGCGCCTGGCGATCACCAGCGTCCTCGAGCACACGATCGCGTACGGCGTGTTCCACGGCGACCTGCATGCGGGCAACGTGCTCATCTCACCCGACGGCGACTTCGGGCTGATCGACTTCGGCATCGCCGGTCGTCTCGACTCGACCCAGCGCGCCGCAGCGGTCGAGTACCTGTTCGGATTCGCCGCCAACGACACCCGCCAGCAGATCCGGGGCCTGCGACGATTCGGCGCGGTGCCCGAGCGCGTCGACGTCGACGCGCTCGCGGACGAGGTGAACGCCGCCCTCGACGCCGTCGACCCGGCGCTGCTGGCCCGGACCGACACGATGAGCGTCGACCAACTCGGGCAGGCCCTCGGTGCGGTGGTGCGCGTGCTGACCTCGCGCGGGTTCCGTCTGCCGAGCGAACTGGTCCTTTTCTTCAAGAACCTGCTGTACCTGAACGGTTTCGCGGCCGCGTTGGCTCCCGACACCGATTTGTTCGCACAGATCCAACCGGTGTTCGGCTACTTCATGGAGCGGTATCCGGCCGAACTCGACCAGATCATGGCTGCACTCGCGGCGACCCGTGAGGGAGAATGATCAGAACGATCCGGGATCGGCCTGCGGCGGCTGCTGCGCAGGTGGCTGCGGCGTCTGCACGGGTGGCTGCTGCGCCGGTGGCGCCTGCGCCGGCGGTGCCTGGGTCGGCGGTGCCTGGGTCGGCGGTGCCGGTGCTCCAGGCTGCTGAGTCGGCGGGTACTGGCCGGGCTGCGGGGCACCGGGCTGCGCTCCGGGTGGCGGGAACCCGGGAGCGGCGATTCCGGCATTTCCCTCGGTTGCGTTGGGGTTGACCCCGACGCCGGCCTTGTCCATGAAGAACCCGGCGACCATGGCAATGGACCCCAGCAGGCACAGGATCAGGCCGAACCCGATGCTCGCCCCGCCCTTGTCGACGATCAGGTAGCTGAGCGCGACGAGCAACGAGAAGACCGACAGGATCAGCACGATCTGGTCGAGGGCGAACTCCCACACCTTCTCGGGCAGTTCGAGGAACTTGAATGCCTGCGCGGCGACGACGAAGCCCACGACCAGTGCGAACAGCGGGGCCCAGGTCGCCATCGGGAAGAGCCCGGATCCCCAGGCACTACGGGTGAACTTGCTCCCGAAACCGCTGACCGAATACCAGGGCAGGAAACTGAAGATGAAGGTGACGGCGGCACCGATCAGCACGGTGAGCTTGCCGGGACTCACGTCGTTCATGGGGGACTCCTCTTCGCGACGGATGTGCGGTGCCCCCGAGGGTAGTGGACGTGGTGCGGCCCCGCGGCTTCGCCACCGGGACGCGGGGACGGCGTTTGCTAGCGTCGCCCCACGTGCGAGTGGCGGTGCTGGTCTCGGGAACCGGGTCGATCCTCGAGGCCATGGTCACCCACGGCGTGCCCGTGGCACTCGTGGTCGCCGACCGGGTCTGCGGTGCGCTGGCACGGGCCGAGGCCGCCGGGATACCCACCGAGCTCGTCGAACGCACCGACTTCACGAAGACCTTCGACCGGGACGCCTACAGCGATCGGGTCGCCGACGTGCTCGACGCCCACGACATCGACCTGGTCGCCATGGCCGGCTGGGGCACGATCTTCTCGGCCACGATGCACGCCCGCTACGGCGGCAGGATCCTCAACACCCATCCGGCACTGCTCCCGGCATTCCCGGGCTGGCACGCCGTGCGCGACGCGCTCGCCCACGGCGTGAAGGTCACCGGATGTACCGTGCATGTCGCAGGCGTGGAGGTCGACACCGGCCGGATCCTCGCCCAGGGCACGGTCGACGTGGCCGACGACGACGACGAGGCCAGCCTGCACGAACGCATCAAGACCGTCGAGCGGGAGCTCTACCCGGCGACGATCCTGGCCGTCGTCGACGGCCGCATCCCATTGGACGACGAGAACCCCTGAGAGGCACCCCGTGCGAGCATTCCTGTCCGTGTACGACAAGACCGGCGTGGCCGAGTTGGCCACCGGATTGGCCGAGGCCGGCTGGGACCTGCTCTCCAGCGGCGGCACCGCCGCCGCATTGCGCGACGCCGGGCTCGAGGTCACCGACACCGAGACCTACACGGGCTATCCGGCGATCCTCGGACACCGGGTCATGACCCTGCATCCCAAGATCCACGGCGGCATCCTCGCCGACCCGACCGACGAGGGTCACCAAGCCGACATGGCCACCCACGACATCGGCATGATCGATCTGGTCGTGGCGAACCTGTACCCGTTCGGCTCGGACCCGGCCGCCTTCACCCACGGCGGATCGGCCGGGGCGATGGACCTGGTCGACATCGGCGGTCCGGCGATGATCCGCGCCGCGGCCAAGAACCACGCGCACGTCGCGGTGGTCGTCGACCCCGACGACTACGCCGGCGTGCTCGAAGCGGTGCGTGGCGGCGGGATCTCCGACGAGTTGCGACGCTCCCTCGCCCGCAAGGCGTTCGCCACCACCGCCGCCTACGACGCGGCGATCGTGGAGTACTTCGACTCCTCCGACGACGGCGACGAGCTGCCCGCCACGTACCATCTGGCGCTCGAGAAGGTCGACACCAACCGCTACGGCGAGAACCCGCACCAGCGCGGCGCCCGCTACCGGCGGATGGGCACGACCAACTGGATGGACGACATCACCCAGCACTCCGGGCTGGCACTGAGCTACCTCAACCTGTTCGATGCCGACGCCGCCTGGCGTTGCGTGCACGACCTCGGCGGTGACCCGGCCGTGGTCGTGGTGAAGCACGCAAACCCGTGCGGGGTGGCGGTCGGTGGCGACCTCGCGGAGGTCTACCAGCGCGCCTACGAGTGCGACAGCCGCTCCGCGTTCGGTGGGATCGTCGCGTTCAACCGCCCGGTCGACACCGCCACGGTCGAGAACATGGTGGCTGCCGCGCAGGCCGATGTGGTCATCGCCCCGGGCTACGACGACGGGGTGATCGACGCGCTGATCGGCCGCCGCAAGAACACCCGCATCCTCACCGCCCCCGTGCCGACGGCCGAACCCTACGAGCTGCGCCAGATCGGCGGTGGCTATCTGTTGCAGGACGCGCACTCTTTCATCGCGGGGCGCGACGACTGGCGCGTGGTGACCGAACGGGTGCCGACCGAAGCCGAATGGGCCGACGCCGAGTTGGCCTGGCGACTGGTCGGCTGGGTGAAGTCGAACGCGATCGTCCTGGTGAAGGACCGCACCGCATGGGGCATCGGCGCCGGGCAGCAGAACCGGGTCGAGTCGGGCCTGTTGGCCGCGACCAAGGCCGACGGCCGGGCCGTCGGCGGCGCCTGTGCCTCGGACGCGTTCTACCCGTTCGCGGACGGCATCGAAGCCGCCGCCCAGGCCGGCGCCGCGGTGGTGATCCAGCCCGGTGGGGCCATGCGCGACGACGAGAACATCGCCAAAGCCGACGAGCTGGGCCTCGCGATGGTCTTCACCGGAGAGCGCCACTTCCTGCACTGATTGCTGTATTGCTTTCGGGCTCGGGCGGGCCTGCGGCCCTGCTCGCTCGGGCTTCGCCATCCGGGTGTCGATCGTGGTGCTGCTTCGCGGGGCGGACTGCGCAGCCTCGCGGTTGGGTCGGAGTCCTAGGATCTGCGCATTCCATCCAAGGGGACCATCACATGACCGAGTTCGATCCGATCGCTTCGGAGACCGTCAGCGTCGGCGACCGCCGTGAGCCCATGTTCGTCCACGACGACGACGTCACCGGGGCCACGGCGAAGCTGGCCGGTTTCACCAACCGTCACGGTGCCAAGGCACCGAACGTGCTCGTGATCCTGATGGACGACGTCGGGTGGGGCGACTTCGGCTGCTACGGCGGCGGGGTGGCGGTCGGCGCTGCGACCCCCAACATCGACGCCCTCGCCCGACGCGGGATGCTGCTCACCTCGGCCTACTCCGAACCCTCCTGCACCCCGTCGCGCGCGACGCTGCTGACCGGCCGGTTGCCGATGCGTCACGGGCTGCAGCGACCGCCCATGTACGGCGAACCCGGCGGGCTTCAAGGCGAGATCACCCTCGCTCAGTTGCTGTCCGAGCAGGGGTATGTGACCCAGTGCGTGGGCAAATGGCACCTGGGTGAGAACCGTGACTCCCAACCCCAACACGTCGGCTTCGACGACTTCTACGGCTTCCTGTCGGTGTCGGACATGTACACCGAATGGCGCGACCCGTACTTCTTCCCCGAGATCGTCTACTCGCGGGCCCGCACCGACTGGATCGAGAACCAACCATTCGACAAGTCGTTCGTCCACGCCACCAGGGGCGGCGACACCGAACCGGTCGCCGAGGTCACGATCCCGGTGCTGTCCGAGCTCGACCAGCGGTGGTGCGAGTACTCCGAGGACTTCCTGCGCCGTATGGCGGACGACGACAAGCCCTGGTTCCTGTACCACAACACCCGCGGGGCGCACTTCGACAACTATCCCCACGAGGACTATCTCGGGTCGTCACCCGCCAAGCATCCCTACAAGGACACGATCATCGAGCTCGACGACATCGTCGGTCGGCTCGTCGCGGCGCTGGAGGAGACCGGTCAGCTCGACGACACGATCATCATCGTCACCTCCGACAACGGGCCCGAGATGGAGACCTGGCCCGACGCGGCCTACACGCCGTTCCGGTGTGCGAAAGGCTCCACGTGGGAAGGCGGCGTGCGCGTACCCTTCGTCGTCGCCTGGCCCGGCATGATCGACGAGGGCCGCATCGACGACGGCCTCTTCGACTTCAACGACATCCTCCCCACGGTGCTCGGCCTGGCCGGAGCTGAGGACGCGGTGCCCACCGACCGCTTCATCGACGGCATCGACCAGACCTCGTTCCTGCTCGCGCCCGAGGGGCGCTCCAATCGCAAGTACCACTACTACTGGCTCGGCCAGTCGTTCTCCGCGCTGCGGTGCGGCGAGTACAAGTTCATGCTGAACGCGGTCGGCGATGACGTGGTCTCCCAGGGCGACGTGCAGGGAACGGGCGGGTTCAGCGGTGTGTTCCACAAGTTCCCCTACGGCAAGCTGTTCAACCTGTACCTGGACCCCAAGGAACAGCACTCGTACCTGATCCGCAAGCTCGCCTACCAGCAGGCGCTGGTCGGCGGGGTGAGTCGCCACCTGCGGACCTTCGCGCCGCCGAACGAGGCCAAGCTCGTCGTCGGGCTCAACGTCTGAATCGGTCGCTGACACCATGAGAGGGTCCGGTGCACTCCGCTGAGTTGAGCCGCGAGGGTCGAGGGGATAGCTGGTGAACCGCATCCGACTGCTCGCCGGACTTCTGGTCGCCGCGCTGGTCGGCGCGGTCGTGATCGTTCAAGTCCGGCGACTCCGCCGTCGACTCGTGCCACGTTGGGCGGGGCCCGAGGCGGTCGTCGCCGACATCGTCCTCGTCACCGCATGGGTGATGATCGTCGCAGAGCTGCTGGGGACGATCGGGTGGTTCGCACCCTGGCCGTTGGCAGGAGCGCTGTTGCTCACGGCCATGGTCTCGGTGGGGCTGAACAGAAGCTCGTCACCGGTCGCGACGGTCGATCAGGATGTCGCCGCGCCTGCGGGCGTCGCTCGGCTCGGCCGGCCGTCCGTCGAGCCCGGCTGGTTGCGTTGGGTCGTCGCGGCCGGCATGGCAGCGGTTGCCGTCGGCTGGTCCCGCGCGCTTCCTCCTGCCTACCGCTACGGCATGATCGAATGGGACTCGCTCTGGTATCACCTTCCGGCCGCGGCCGACTTCGTCCAGTCCGGGAGCTTTCTCGAGACGCGTTTCTATGGCGCGGACATCGCGGTGGCGACCTATCCGTTCGGATCCGAGGTCGTGCACGCCATGGCGATCCTGGTGACAGGGTCGGATGTCCTCTCACCGCTGGTGAACATCGTCTGGGCGATCGTGTTCCTTCTCGCTGCCCACGTGTTCGGGCGGCGACAGGGCTGCCCGCATCTTGCGACGCTCGCCGGCCTCCTGGTGCTCGCGACGCCGGTGGTGACGGGACTCATGGCGGCCACGGCGATGAACGAGATGATGGGATTGGCCATGTTGACCGCAGCGCTCGCGTGTGCGCTACCTGATCCCGACGACGGCTCCATCCGGGGACGTGTGGTGATCGTGGGCGCTGCGGCCGGGCTGGCGATCGGGGTCAAGTCGACGATGCTCGGACCGGCCGTGGCCCTGCTCGTCGGAGCTCTGATCGTCTACTGGCGGCACGATCGGAGGATGCTGCGACGTGCCCTCGTACCGCTCGGAGGAGCGGCCGTCGCCACCGGCGGGTTCTGGTACTTCCGGAACGTCCTGCTCTTCGGAAGCCCGATCCCGGTGGCATCGCTCGGCATCGGGAAATTCGAACTGGGTCACGTGCAGGTTGCCGGAAACATCGGCCCCATGCTGCCGACACTGCTGGACGGTCTGTGGTCGGGGAGGCTCTTCACGGTGTACACCTGGATGCTGGGTCCTCTCTGGATGCTCTACTTCATCGCTCCGGTAGTGGTCGTTCCCCTCGCCATCAGGAGCCGCCGACGGCGCCTCACGACCCTCGGCATCGTTGCGGCCTGCGCGTTCGTGTTCGGCACGCTGACACCCGGATTTCTCAGTCACGGCGAATACCTGCTCATGACGTCGAACACGCGCTATCTCCTGGCCGGGGTCGCCCTCTCGCTCATCGTCGGCGCCGTTGCTGCCGCGACGACCAGAAGAGGCGCCCCGGTCACTGCGATCGCCCTCACGGGTCTGCTCGCGGTCACGATCGTGGCCGTGCGGCAGGTGCCGGTGTCTGACGCGTCGCCCGTCGGAGCAGTCCACACTCCGTGGATCTGGATCGTCGGGGCAGGGATGCTCGCGGTCGGGTTGCTGGCCGGACTTCGTGTGCTAAATCGGTACACGATGCTTTTGCCGAGCGTCTGCACGGTCGTCGTGGTCGGAGTCCTCGTTGCCATCACGGTGGTTCAGCCGCGTTACCTGGCCTCCCGCTATCAGAACACCGACGGCCTCGGCTCGGACCCTCCGGTCGCCCTGGACCCCGTCTTCTCATGGACCCAGAAGCACACCGGCCTTCGAATTGCCGTCCAGCCGTACGCATTCGCCGATTTGATCACGACCGATGCTCGACTCGTCGCTCGCGGGAACCAGGTTCTGCTCTTCACGTACGGTCTTTACGGCCGGGACCTGTCGAACCGGGTCGCTCCGGCCGCCCGCTTCGACGGCACCCGGGTGACCCGACCGGATTCCTGTGCGCAATGGTGGGCACAACTGCGTCGCGATCGCGCGACGCACGTGGTGATCTGGGACCCGGGCGACGGGTCCGCGCAGTCACGGTATCGCGCCTGGACCGAACGATCGCCGGCCGCGAGGCTGGTCGCCCGGGGAGCCGTCAGCCGCCCGCCGGCCGCACGGCTGCTCTTGTATTCGGTGAACGTGGCAGCATCGCCGCCATGCAGGCGTTGACCAGTGCGCCTCGTCGGAGGCTCCGCGAAGCGATGAATCATCCGTGAACCGAACGCGCCTGGTCTTCGGTCTGCTCGTCGCCGGTCTGGTCGGAAGCATCGTTCTGGCGGCCGTGAGGGACGCACGTCGTCGGATCTTTCCGAAGTGCATCGGCGCGGAGGCGCTCCTCATCGATGTCGTTCTCGTCGTCGCCCTGGTGACGATCGTCGCGAACGTGAACGGCACCATTGGCTGGTTCACGCCTTGGCTGATGATTGGTTCGCTGTTGATCGCGTCGATCCTGATCAGGTTGTCGGCCCAACGGTCGACCGATGGGCGGGCGACTTCACGGCTTTCCGGCGACCCGGTCCGTGACGGTCCGGCGACCGACGTGCACTCCGGTGCGGATGGTGCCGTCGAACCGCGGTGGGTCCGCACGATCGCCTTCGTGGTCCTCGCGATCGTGGGAGCCGGCTGGGTCGTGACCCTCGCGGCGGCACTGGGCCATGGCATCGATGAGTGGGACTCGGTCTGGTACCACCTTCCCGCCGCATCCGACTTCGCACGCTCGGGGAGCTTCCTGCCCCTGCGCCTGTACAGCGCCGACATCGCGCCTTCCACGTACCCGATGGGCTCGGAAGTGTTCCATGCCCTCGGCATGTTGGTCGCCGGATCCGACATCCTCGGTCCGTTCGCGAACCTCGGGTGGGCGGCGATCGCGCTGCTCGCGGCACGGGTCCTCGGGGGGCGCCACGGCGTCCCGAATCTCGCGATGCTGGCCCTCGGGTGCGTGATGGCGATGCCGATCGCCCTCTGGCTGACGTCCGCCACCGCCCAGGGCGAGATGATGGCCATTGCGTTCCTCGTCGCGGCGATGGCCCTGACCGTGCCGACCAGTGATGGTCGAGAGCGCAACACGCGCCTGTTCGTCGTCGGGCTGTCGGTGGGGCTCGTCGCATCGACGAAATTCACGATGTTGCTTCCCGCCGGGCTCATGGCCGTTGCGGCGGTCGTCATCGTGGCGCGGGGTTCGATGCCGCGCCGGGCTCGCGCGTCGGTTCCTGTGCTCGTCGGCGCCGCTACCGCCGGGGCGTACTGGTACATGCGCAACTGGTGGCGCTTCGGGAGTCCGATCCCGGAGTTGTCCGTGCATATCGGGCCGGTCCAGTTGGGACACGTCGAGGTCGCGGGCGACCTCGGCCCGATGCTGCCGACCCTGGTGGACGGGCTCCGGTCGAACGCCGTCGGATCGGTCCTCGCCTTCTGGCTGGGACGGGCCTGGATCGTCTTCCTGCTGGCTCCCATCGTGGCTCTCGTCGTCGGGGTCGCCGCCCGACGGTCTGGGCTCGGTGTGTTCGCGGTCGTCGGATTCCTGGCGTTCTTGGGTGGCACGCTGACCCCGCAGTACCTGCGTGACGGCGTGTACCAGACACTCGGGCCGAACATGCGGTACCTGCTGGCCGGCATCGTGATCTCACTCCTGGTCATCGCGTGTTCGGCCGGGTCGAGGCGGGCCGCCGGAGCGACGGCGGCGGGCATGACCGTCGTGGCCGGCCTGTCGGTCTACGACTGGCGGTCGTTGCCGATGCCCATCTACTCCGAGGGGATCGTCGGCCGGACCGGGCTGATCGTGGCGATGATCATCGTCATCGCAGGCGCGGTCCTGCTCCGATCGCGTCCACGGACGCCGCTCACCTCACGAACGATGGGCTGGCTCGTCCCCGCGGTCGGTCTGCTGGTCGTCACGGTCATGGTCGTCACCGTGTGGGCGCTGCCGTCGTACCTGGCGAACCGCTCACGACTGTCGCGTACCGACTACGTCGGGGCTTCGGCAGTGTCGGTGGACCGGGTGTTCGCCTGGGCCGCGGGCGTGCACGACCGAAGGATCGGTGTGGCTCCCTACAACTTCGCCGACTGGATCGCTCGTGGCCCCGCGGAGACGGCCAGGGGCCACCAGGCACTGTTGTTCACCTACGGTTTCGAGGGGGTCGACCGCTCGAACCGGGTCGAGCCGATCGCGGATTTCGACGGGCGCCGCGTCGTCCCACCGACCTCGTGTGCCGACTGGTGGCGACGGTTGCAGGCGATGGACGCCGACTACGTGATCCTGTGGGTCCCGCCGGCCGGCGCCGATCCGGCCGCAGCTCGCCAGCTCGCCTGGACCGAAGCGTCCGTGGCGACGCGGCTCGCGGTCCGCGTTCCCCTGGGACCCACCCCGCCGGCGCATCTCGCGGTGTACGAGGTCGACGCGCATCGGCCACCGAAGTGTTGAGTCGCGCTCGCGGGTCGGTGCCGACGGTGCGTCCGGCCGGGTCGTCGACGGCAGACCCCACCGGTCGTGGCGGTCACCCGACGCGCCGATCGGGCGGTCGGCCGCGTCGCCGGGTTCACGATTCGCATCTCACCCATCGGGCTCTATAGTGACGGGCCATGAAGAAGCTTCTCATCCTCGTCGTCCTCATCGCCCTCGGCGCAGCCGCCGCAAAGAAACTCCGGACCGCGTAACTCCTGGGCGGGGGGCTCTCCTCCGGCCGAGCACCACCGCCCCGGCCGCAGCTCCGCCGATCGCCAGAGCAGTACCGACCGCGACGCCGACTTTGGTCGGCGTCGTTCGTCGTGCATCCGCGTCCAAGGGAACCGGACGGTCGAAGCGGCGGATCTCCCAGCCGTTCTCCTTGGCGATCCGCGCGAGATCCCGGTCGGGATTCACCGCGACCGGATGGCCGACCGCCCGGAGCATCGGTTCGTCGGTGACCGAATCCGAATACGCCCACGACTCCTCGAGATCGATCCCGTCGCGCCGGGCGACCCGCTGCATCGCGTCGACCTTGCCGGCGCCGTACGCGTAGAACTCGACCTCGCCGGTGTAGCGGCCGTCGTCGTCGAGACGGGCGCGGGTGGCGATCGCCTCGTCGGCGCCGATGAAACGCGCGAGGGGTGCGACGATCTCCTCGGGCGACGCCGAGACGATGAACACCTTGTGGCCGTCCCGCTGGTGCGACTCGAGCAGTTCGAGCGCCTCGGAGTAGACGATGGGCTCGATCACCGACTCGAGCGTGTCCTCGACGATCTGGGTGACGTGCGCCTGCTCCCAACCGACGATGACGCGCAGCACGGCGGTCCGCATCCGGGCCATGCGTTCCGCGTCGGCTCCCAGGTACAGGTAGACGAGTTGGGCGTACAACGCGCGCGCGACCAGCCACCTCGACAGCAGGCCCGCTCGCCGGAACGACGGCCCGAAGGCGACCATCGAGGCACGTGCGATCACGGTCTTGTCGAGGTCGAAGAAGGCGGCCTGCACGACGCTCCACGGTAGTGGCCGGGGGGCCGGACCCGAGGTGGAGAGACCGATGGTGCCGGGGCGGGTGGGACCATTCGCACCGCGGCGGCGCGATCGTGCGCCATCGTGGCCCGCGAGGTTTGAAGTCCCGACGAACCGGGTATGTGACTGGTGGTCGCGACCCGACGAGGGTTGCCGACCCGACGACTTCCCCTCGCAGCGCCGTGGCCCCGACGGGTCGCGGACACCGCGCCTCGCCCGTGTGGAGCCGACATCGACTCTCGATCTCGACTCGATGACGTCGGGTCGAGGTCGAGACCGAGAGGAGTGGGTGATGATCGTCAGTTGCTGGTCGGTGAAGGGTGGTTCGGGGACCACGGTCGTCGCCGCGGGCCTCGCGTTGGTCGCGGCGCGGGCCGGTGGCCGGCGGTCGTTGCTGGTGGATCTCGCGGGTGACGTCCCGGCGGCGCTGGGGCTGGACGATGCCGCCGGTCGGGGGGCGGTCGAGTGGCTCGACGCGGTGCACACCGTGGCGGCGCCCGGCGGGGCGAGTTGGACGTCGCTCCCGATGGACGGGCCGGACGTGTCGAGGACGGCAGGAGATCTGGCCGAGTTCGAGACCCGGGTCGACGATGCGGTGTCGGTGCTGGCCCGCGGTGCCTCCACCACGTCGGAGATCCCCGAGCCGGCCGCGGTCCTGCTCGCCCGACGGCTCGCAGCCGACGGGCGCTTCGTCGTCGTCGATGCCGGCACACTCCCCGCGTCGGAGGCTTCGCCGGTGGCGGAACGTCTGGTCGCGGACGCGGACCGGTCGCTCCTGGTGGTCCGGTCGTGCTATCTGGCGCTGCGCCACGTGACCCGTTGCGCCCGACGGATCGACGGCGTCGTGCTGATCGAGGAGCCGGGGCGCTCACTCGGCGCCGACGACGTCGCGGCGGTGGCCGGCGCGCCGGTCGTCGCCCGCGTGCGGTGCGAGCCGCAGGTCGCCCGGGTCGTCGACGCCGGTCTGTTGTGCAGCCGCATGCCCCGTGCGGTGGAACGGGCGATGCTCGACATCGTGGAGGGCTGAACCATGACGGATGTGGTCGTCGAGGCCGGTGGGACCGCCACGGCGCTGCCGGTCCGTCGGGTCGCGGACCGACTCCTCGACCTGTTGGCCGATCCGGAGGTGACCGATGTGCTGGTGAACGGGCCGGGGAGGGTCTGGCGCGAACGCGGTGGGGTCCTCGAGGTGACCGACGTGTGGCTGCGCCGAGCCGACATCGAAGCGGCCATCGAACAACTCCTCGTCGCCTCCGGCCGTCGAGTGGACCTGTCGAGCCCCATCGTCGACGCGCGACTGGCCGAGGGATCACGTCTGAGCGTCGTCCTGCCGCCGATCGCGGTCGACGGTCCGTGCCTGTCGATCCGACGGTTCACCGTGCGAGGCCGTTCCGTGTCGGACTTCGGCGACGAACGGGTGGGTGCCCGCCTCGTCAGAGCGGTCGTCGAGAAGGCCAACATCGTGGTGTCGGGCCCGACCGGTGCGGGGAAGACGTCGCTGCTGAACGCGCTCGCGGCACACATCGATCCGACCGAACGGATCGTCACGATCGAGGACGCTGCCGAGCTGAGTCTTCCCGGCGGACACATCGTGCGGTTGCAGACCAGGGCTCCCTCCACCGAGGGAAGCGGTCGGATCACCACCGCCGACCTGGTCCGGACCGCGCTCCGGCTCCGCCCGGACCGCATCATCGTGGGTGAATGTCGGGGCGGCGAAGCCCACGACATGATCCAGGCGATGCACACCGGGCACCGTGGGTCGCTCACGACCGTGCACGCGAACTCGACCCGCGACGCGCTCGAGCGCCTCGCGGTGCTGGCCGCATCGGCGGGACGTGGCGTGGGGATCGACGTCGCCCGGGCGCTGCTCGGCTCGGCGGTCGACCTCGTGGTGCACGTGAGCCGCGGCGACGGAGGTCCCCGGAGGATCACACAGATCCACGAGCTCCGCGCCCACCCGGGGCCGGCACGATGACCGCCACGACGGGCGTCGCCCCGGAGGCGACCGCGTCCGGCTGGATCGGTGTCGGAGCGCGACGCGGTCTCGTGGAACATCGGGCGTTCGGCGTGCTGGTGATCGGGACGCTCTCGTGGGTCGTCGCTGGTCCCGTCGGCGCCCTGGGCGCGGTGGCCGTCGCGGTCGGCGTGCCGCAGCTGCTGGTCCGTCGCCGCAGCCGGGCAGCACAACGGCACATCGACGCGGAGGTCGCGACCGTGCTCGAGCTCGCAGCTCGTCGGGTCCGCGCCGGGTCGGCCGTGCCCGACGCGCTGGCGTACGCCGCGAGGTCGACGTCCGGGCCGGGTGGCCGACTCGTGATGGCGATGGTGCAGGCGCCCGTCGGGACGCACGCCGGGCGCCTGTTCATCGGCGGCGATGTGGCGCCTTCGGCGCGCCCCGGCCGTGCCGCGCCGCGGGAGGCGACGGCGAAGGTGCTCGCAGCCGTGATCGGCATGGTCCAGGGATCGGCGGGCGGCGGGGCTCGGGGGCTCGAGGCGGGAGCCGCGCTGCTTCGCGAGCACGATCGCGCCCGGGGCGAGATCGCCGCCGGTGCCGGTCACGCACGGGCTTCGGCCTCGCTGCTGATCGCGGTGCCCGTGGTCTTCGGCGTCGTCTCACTGGTGCTGGTGCCGTCGACGGCCGGCGGCGCGCTCGGCGAGCCCTCGGTGATCGTGCCCGTCGTGGCGGGCGTGGGGATGGAGACGCTCGGTGCCCTGTGGATCGGCCGACTGGTCCGCGCCGCGCTGGGAGTCGCCGGATGACCGTCCGACGTCGCGCCCGCCGACGTCTCGACGCGCTCGCCGGTCACCGAGCGACGGCGGAGCGCACCGACGTCCGACGGCACGGTTCGACGGTGGAGCGTCCCCACCTGAGACGGCACGGCGACCCGATGGTCGGCATCGCGCGTGCGGTGAGCAGGATGCTGGACGGTCTCGGGTGGGAATCGTCAGCCGGTGCCGACCGAGCCGTGCTGCGCGCCCGGGGTGGCGCCGTCGTGGCCGCTGCGCTTGGTGCCCTGGTGGCACCGCTGCCGATGGCGGTCGTGGTCGCGGTGGCTGGTTGGCACCTTCCCCGACTGCTCACGGCGCGGCAGCAGCAGCGCGCCGAGCGCGAACTCGTCGACGAGACGATGCTCGCGACCGAGCTGTGCGCCATCGCGGTCCACAGCGGCAGGACCGTGCCACAGGCCATCGACGCGATCCGACCTTTCGTCGACGGACGGCTCGGCGACGCGCTCGACCGGGTCGTTCGCGCCCATCGCGCCGGCGTCCTGCTCGACGACCTCCTCGGTGAGACCGCCGATGAGCTGGGAGCCGTCGTGGTGCCATTGACCACGATCCTGCGTGCGGCGCACACCGACGGCGACCCGATCGAGCCGGCGTTGACGAGGTTGTCGGATCGTCTCCGTGACGAACGGCGCCGTCTGGTCGAGACCGATGTGCGCCGTCTGTCGCTCCGGCTCCTCCTTCCACTGGTGTGCTGCTCGCTCCCAGGCTTCGTGCTCATCGCCGTCGTCCCCCTGGTCGTCGGCTCGCTCGGCCACCTCGGCCGATGACGCTCGGGGCCCGGTGCCCCTCGAACGATCCTCGACGAACGAAAGCGAGACCATTTCATGCGAACGGTCACCTTCATACGAACGGTCACCTTCCGGGTGTACCTGTACCTCCGTTTCCCTCCCGACGACCGCGGTCAGACGACGGCGGAGTACGCGCTCGTCCTGCTGGCGGCCGCGACCCTGGCGCTGTTGCTCGTGGCGTGGGCCGCGCAGTCGGGCAAGATCGGCGAACTCTTCGACAAGGTGTTCGATCAGGTGATCGGCAAGGTCACGTGAGCCCGTTCGGGCGTCGCCGCCGAGGTGCCGTGACCGGGCGCGGCGACGCGGAGCGGGGTCAGGCGACGATCGAGTTCGCGCTCGTCGTGCCGGTGCTGGCGCTGTTGCTCGTCGGCATGGTCGAGGTGGCCCGGGTCGCCTCCCTGCAGGTCGCCACGGTCGACGCGGCGCGGGCCGGCGCCCGAGCGGCGTCGGTGGATCCTCGGCCGGTCGCCGCCCGGCAGGCGATCGGTGCCACCGCGGACGGCTCACCCTGGTCGGTGGCCACCGAGGTCGTCGCCGGGTCGCCCCGGCTGGTGACCGTGCACGTCACCCGGGTGGTGCGTCTGCTCCCGGGTCCCGGCTGGACCGAAGTGCGTCTGGAGGCGTCGTCCACGATGGCGGTCGAATCCGATCGTGCTGGGTGACGATCACGCTGGATGACGACCGGCCAGGTGACGACCTGCCAGGTGACGACCGGGTGGGGTGACCACCGGAGCGGGGGATCAGCCGTCCGTCCCGCGGATGCCGGCGGTGGCGACCCGGCCCAGGGTGACGGCGCCCGACTTGTCGAGGGGCTCGTTGCCGTTGCCGCATTTCGGCGACTGCACACACGACGGGCAACCGTGTCGGCACGGGCACGTTTCGAGCATGTCGAGTGTCGTCGCCAGATGTCGCTTCACGGTGGCGAAGCCCAACTCGGCGATCCCGGCGCCTCCCGCATAGCCGTCGTAGACGGCGATCGTGGCTGCTCCGGTGTCGGGATGCCACGGCGTCGAGATGCCACCGACGTCCCACCGGTCACAGATCGCGAACAACGGGAGCATCGCGATCATGGCATGTTCGAGTGCGTGCAGGGCCCCGGGGAGCTGCTCGGGTCCGAGCTCGGTTGCGGCGATCACGTCGGCACCGAAGACGTAGCGCACCGCGCGCGTGACCAGCGATTCGGGTGGCAGCGTCAAGCTCACGCGATCGACCACGGTCTGGGTGGCGATGTCGAGCCGGGTGTATCCGGTGATCTCCCGACGCACCGCGACGGCGCCGAGGGTGACCTCGACATCGCCGAAGCGTCGCTCGTCGTCGGACCCGAGCACCTCGAGATGGGTCGCCGAATCGGCGCGCGTCGTGGTCGTGCCGTCGTCGGGCTCGACGAGCGCGTCGCCGGTGTCGAAGTCGAGTTCGACCACCCGGTACGGTTCGGTGCGGTGCAGGTAGCTCGCACCCGGATACAGTGAGCTCGTCGCCCTGGCGGCGTCGACGGTGCCGATCAGGGTGCCGGCGGCGTCCACGATCCTGATCTCGCGTCCCGACCCGGACCGCAGCGAGACCTGCGGCGCCGGGTGCCCGTGGCCGGCGAAGACCACGCGGCGTTCGGTGGTCCCGTCGCCGGTGGCGACCAGTTGGACCCGTAGGCGGTCGCCGAGCACGCCGCGACGGACAGCATCATCGAGATCGGTGTCCCAGTAGTCGCCGTCGGCAGCGGTGAGCGGTGACTCGGCCGCGGCACACTCGATCTGGGGGTCCAGCACGTTCGCGTTCGACGGGTTCACCACCACGGGCTCGGGCGCGCGGGTGAGCAATTCGTCGGGATGGGACATCAGGTACTGGTCGAGCTGGTCGGTCCCGGCGACCAGGACGGCGAGCGACGGCTCCCGGGACCGGCCCGCACGGCCGATCTGCTGTCGGAACGACGACACCGTGCCCGGAAAGGTGTGGACGACGCAGGCGTCGAGTCCGCCGATGTCGACGCCGAGCTCCAGGGCGTTGGTGGCGACCACACCCAGCAGCCGACCGGCGGCCAGGTCGGCCTCGATCTCACGCCGTTCGCTGCTGAGGTAGCCGGCCCGGTACGACTGCACGCGGCCGGCGAGGTCGCTGCCGACGATGCGCTGGACGGCCGCGGTGATGGTCTCGGTACTGTGTCGGGAACGGCAGAACACGATCGTCCGGTTGCCCTGGGAGATCAGCCCGGCCGCGACCGTGGCGGTGACCCGATGCGCGGAGACCCGTGCACCGGTCTCCGCGTCGAGCAACGGGGGGTTCACCTGGGCGATCAGGCGCTCGCCGCGAGGCGATCCGTCGGCGTCGACGAGCACGATCCCGTCGATGCCGGTCAGGGTCGTCGCCAGGCCGACCGGGTCGTCGACGGTGGCCGATGCGAGGACGAACACCGGATCGGAACCGAGCTGGGCACACTGGCGTCGGAGCCGTCGGAGCACGTGCGCGACGTGGCCGCCGAAGATGCCGCGCAGCGCATGGGCCTCGTCGACCACGACGTAACGGAGTCGACGCAGGAACGTCGACCACTGCCCGTGGCGGGGGAGGATGCCGACGTGCAGCATGTCGGGGTTGGTGAACACGACGTTGGCGTGGCGGCGAACCCAGGTGCGTTCGGTGTCGGACGAGTCACCGTCGTAGGCCGCGGCGACCACGCCCGGGAGTCCGAGCGCGTCGAGTGCGCGGAGCTGATCGTGGCCGAGCGCCTTGGTCGGATGCAGGAACAGCGCGCTCGCCGGGCGCGTGCCGGCGCAGGCGTTGCCGATCGCGGCCTGCGAGACCAACGACTTGCCCGACGCGGTGCCGGTCGTGAGGATCGTGGAGCGCCCGGCGAGGACGGCGTCGAGTGCGTCGACCTGGTGGCTCCAGAGTCGTTCGACGCCGAGTCGACGACGGACCACCGGGTCGATCGCAGGCTCGTGGTCGGCAAAGCGCGGGGGTCGTTCCGGTTCGATCGCGCGGTGGATCAGCGGTTGACGCTTCGGGTCGGCTGGATCGTCGCCCGCGTCGGTGAACGCCCCGAGCCGGGTCTCGAGTTCCAGCAGGGTGGGAGCGAATCGGTCGGATGCCGATGGTGGAGGCACGGAGGGTCGGTCCTGGTCGACGGGGAAACGGCTGGGGTCTGATCGCGGTGGACCCCTCGCAGAGTAGGCTCCGCTCCGGGTTCACCGGCGCCCCGCGGAGCAGTCTCGATGGAACTTTCCCTCATTATCAGCAGCCGAAATGGCACCCGAAACGGCGGCGGACATGGTGGCCGCATCGACGGCCCGTTCGGAGAGTCGACGATCGTCGAGGTCGACGGTGAGATCGACATGGCCACTTCGCCCCAGCTGCGTTCCCGTCTCGTCGAGGTGATCAACGGAGGCTGCCGGAGCCTCGTGGTCGATTTCTCCCGTGTCGACTTCGTCGACTCCACCGGTCTCGGGGTTCTCGTCGGCGCTCGACGACGCCTGAGCAGCGTCGACGGCGAGCTCACGCTGATCGTCCCGCCGGGGCCGGTACGGAACCTGTTCGCCATCACCGAACTCGACACGATCTTCACGATCGACGAATCCATCCCGTCACCCGCGGAGCGCTGAGTGGACGATGGCTTCTGACGCTCCCGCTGCGGTCGTCGAACTCACGTTGCCATCGGATCCCCGGTACCTTGCTCTCGTTCGTGTCGTGGTCGCGGCGACCGCCGGCGCCGTTCCGAGCCTGGCCGACTCGCGGGTGGCCGACCTCAAGTTGGTGGCGACCGAGCTGTTCGCGAATGCGATGGAGGCGAACTGGCGCAGCGCCCGGATGCGCGCGGAGGACCCGTCCCGGATCCGACCCGTCGAACACGACACCCTCCGGGTGGCCTCGGGTCCGGTCAGACCGGAGGGTTCCGCGCCGGTCGAGGTGACCTGTCGTGCCGATGCCTCGGGCGTCACCCTCGTCGTCTCCGACTCGGGTCCCGGACTCGACGCCACCGACGAGCTGCACCCGCCGGTCGAAGATCCCGACCGGCTGATCCACGAACGCGGCCTCGGCATTCCGCTGATCCAGTACCTGGCCGACAAGGTCGACTATGAAAGCGATTCGGGCGGGACCCGCGCGACCGTGTTCGTCGCCGACCGCGGCGAACGTCGCTCCGGCACGTGACCGGCCCGGACGCACCCCTCGCCCCGCCGCGCCTGCAGCGGTATCTGATCGCGCCGCTCCAGCGGTTCCTCGCGATCGAGGCCGCGTCGGGGATCCTGCTGCTGGCTGCCACCGTGGCGGCACTCGGGTGGGTCAACATCGGTGGCGAAGCGACCTATCTCGACGTGTGGTCGGCGAGCCCGAACCTGGACTGGGCCGGCCGGCTCGGCGGCATGACCCTGCACGAGTTCGTGAACGACGGGCTGATGGCGGTGTTCTTCTTCGTCGTCGGTCTCGAGATCAAACTCGAATGGGTCCAGGGGAGCCTCGCCGATCGACGCTTCGCCCGACTGCCGGTCGTGGCGGCGCTCGGCGGGATGATCGTGCCCGCCGTGTCGTATGTCGCGCTGACCCACGACACCGCCGCCGGGCACGGATGGGGGATCCCCATGGCGACCGACATCGCGTTCGTCGTCGGGCTCATGGCGATCCTCGGCCCTCGCGTGCCGCGGCCGATACGCGTGTTCCTGTTGACCCTGGCCATCGTCGACGATCTCGGTTCGATCGTGGTCATCGCCGTGTTCTATGCCGGGGGCATCCAGTGGGGCTGGTTGGCCGCTGCGGTCGCGGGCATCGTGGCGATGATCGGCCTGCGGATCGTCGGGCTCCAGCGGATCTGGTGCTATGTGCTCCTGGGAGTGCCGGTCTGGTTCGCGACCTGGCAGTCGGGGGTGCACGCGACGATCGCCGGGGTCGCGATCGCATTCTGCACGCCGATGCAGGTGCGACGCCCCGCCGACGTGTGGTCTCCCGTCGGGCTGCTGCTCGATCGACTGCATCCGTGGAGCAGCTTCGTGGTCATTCCGGTGTTCGCGCTCGCGAACGCCGGGGTGGTGCTGACCGCGTCCGACGCACCCGACGCCGGGCGGGTCGTACTCGGGGTCGCGGTCGGTCTGGTCGTCGGCAAGGGTGTGGGCGTCACCGCTGCGGCGTGGCTGGCGGTTCGGTCACGCGCGGCGCAGCTTCCGGCCGGACTGACGTGGCCGCACGTGGTGGGTGCGGCGCTGCTCGCCGGGATCGGCTTCACGATGTCGCTGTTCATCACCGACCTGGCCTTCACCGGGCCAGAGGCTCTCGCGTTGGCCGATGCCGCCAAACAGGGAATTCTCGCCGGTTCGGTCACCGCCGCGATCCTCGGTGTGGTGGCGTTCATGGTGGTGGGACGTCGCCGCGGCGTCGGTCGGGGATGCGACGGTGCGGGCGGTGCGCCTGCGACCTCGAATCCGAGTTCGCCCGCATAGCTCCACCATCACACGAACTCCCCCGGAGTTCGTGTGGTTCAGGTGGGGAGGGGGTCGCGGATGAGGGGGCAGGTCATGCAGTGACCGCCGCCCCGGCCGCGGCCCAGCTCGGCGCCCACGATCTCGATCACCTCGACCCCCGCCTTGCGCAGTAGCGAGTTGGTGTGGGTGTTGCGGTCGTAGGCCACCACCACGCCCGGAGAGACCGCGACCAGGTTGTTGCCGGAGTCCCACTGCTGGCGCTCCGAGTCGTAGATCGACCCGCCGGTCTCGACGATCCGCAGTTCGTCGATGTCGAGCGCATCGGCCACGACCTCGACGAAGGGACGGGTCTCTTCGATCACGTCGATGCCGCCTGGTCCGTCACCGGGAACGAGCGTGAAGGGATGGATCCCCTCCACGATTTCCGGATACGCCGTCGCCACGTCGCGGTCGGCGAACGTGAACACCGTGTCGAGGTGCATCGCGGCGCGCAGCTTGGGCATGCCGGCGACGATGACCTTCTCGGCGCCGCCGCCGGTGAACAGTGCCTTGGCCAACTGGGTGATGCCCTGGCGCGACGTGCGCTCGCTCATCCCGATCAGCACCACGCCGTTGCCGGGCACTTCCACGTCGCCACCCTCGACGGTGGCCTGCGCCCACGAGCGCTCGGGGTCACCCCACCACACCTTCGACCCCACATAGTCGGGGTGGAACTGATAGATCGCCTTCATCAGCAACGTCTCGTCCTGACGGGCCGGCCAGAACAGCGGGTTGAAGCTCACCCCGCCGTAGACCCAGCACGTCGTGTCCCGCGTGTAGAGCGTGTTGGGAAGGGGCGGCATGAGGTATTCGTGCATGCCGTGGGATTCGCGGGCGAGCGCCAGGTAGCCCGAGCGGAAGTCGTCGGGCAGATCCCGGGTCGACAGGCCACCGATGAGAAATCGGGCGAGCTCGGCGTCGCCGAGACCGTCGAGGAACGACCGGGTGTCGTCGACCAGTCCGACCCCGACCTCGTTCGCGACGATCTTGCGGTCGAGCAGCCACGAGCGGGCTTCGGGAATGGCCATCGTCGCCGCCAGCTCGTCGTGCAACTCGACGACCTCGACGCCCCGGTCGCGCATCTTGTCGGCGAAATCGAAGTGGTCACGCCGGGCTTGTTGCACCCAGAGCACGTCGTCGAACAACAAGTCGTCGCTGTTGGTCGGGGTGAGTCGCTCGTGGGCCAGACCCGGCAGGCACACCAGGACCTTGCGCAACTTGCCCACCTCGGAATGGACGCCGTAATCGGATGCGGTGGTCATGGCTGCTCCTGGGAGGTGCGGACGGTCGGACGGGTCCGGTCGTTCAGGTGGATCGGATCGGCCGCCACGACGGGTCGGGACGAGGCTCCGTTCGGGTCATTCGTAGGGATCGTACGACGCGAAGACGAGCCGCGTCCCGTCGGGTCCGGTGAGGGTGAGCGTGTCGTGGTCGGCCGAGAACTCCACGTCGCGCGCCTTCGACAATGCCTCGTGGAAGGCCGTTTCGTCGTCCATCACCGCTTGCTCGCAGGCCATCATCGTCATCTGGATCTTCGAGATCGTCACCGAGCCATCGTCGACCTCGAAGTCGCCGCGGAACGTGTTGCACGGCCCCCGCCCCGAGACCGTGCCGTCCGCGTGGAAGTCGAGCGTCGGCTCGGTCGCATCCGCTCCCGCCACGCTCTCCAGCTTCGGCGTGCTCGACGCCGCATCGAGCCGCCAGGCATCGGCCACCAGGTCGACCTTGGTGTTCGGCAGACCCTGGGTGGCACTGCGACTGTCGACATCTGGATTCCAGGTGCACGATGCACTCAGGCACGTCAACACGAGCAAGCACGTCAGGGCGAACACGCCGCGACGGCGTCTCCTCGGGCGTGGAGCGGTTCGAGTCATCAGATCGTGATCCATCCTGCGGCGATGGCGATCACGCCGACGACGGCCAGCACCGCAGAGACCGCGAAGATCGCCCATTCGGAGGCCGCGAACACCTTGCGGTGCTGTTCCCGCCGCGCCATCGCGAACAGCACCGTGCCCGGCGCGTAGATGACGAACGACACCAGCATGTAGCGCGGGCCGGCGGCGAACAACAGGAACAGTGTGTAGATCGTCGCGATCGCGGCGAAGATCAATTCGGCGGCGCGCCGCGATGCGCCCGTTTCGTACCCTTCGCCGGTGATCGCGAGGCGGAGCGCGTACCCGGCGGCGAGCACGAAGGGAATCAGCGTGAGCGCGCTGGTCATGTTGAGCGTGAAGTCGAAGGCGTTCTCCGATGCCATCGTCACGAACAGCATGATCTGCACCAGGATCGACGACACGATGAGCGCGTTCGTGGGCGCATCGTGCGCGTTCACCTTGCGGAGGAAGCGGGGCATGTCGTCGTCCTTCGCGGCGACGAAGAGCACCTCGGCGGCCATCAGCGACCAGGCGAGGTACGCGCCCAGCACCGACACGATCAGCCCGACGCTCACCAGCACGGCGCCCCAGCCGCCGACCGCGGCCTCGAGCACCCCGGCCATCGAGGGCTGACGCAGCTCGGCGATCTGTTCGCGGGGCAGGATCCCGTACGACACGATCGTCACCGAGGCGAAGACCGCGAGGACGCTCAGGAACCCCAGCACGGTGGCCCGCCCGACGTCAGCGCGTTTGCGGGCGTAGCGCGAATACACGCTCGCCCCTTCGACGCCGAGAAAGACGAACACCGTCACCAGCATGGTGCCGCGCACCTGCCCGAACAGCGACCCGAGCCCGTCGCCGGACAGGTTGTCGCGCAACACGTCGAGTTTGAGCGTGAAGATGCACAACAGGACGAACACGAGGATCGGGATGACCTTGGCGATGGTCACGATCCGATTCAGGTTCGCTGCTTCTTTGGTGCCGCGCATGATCAACGCGGCGAACAGCCACACGCCGACCGAGGAGACCAGCACGGCGGCGAGCGTGTTGCCGTCGCCGAACGCGGGGATGAGCGCGCCCAGCGTCGACATGATGAGGATCCAGTAGGTGGTGTTGCCCACGCACGCGCTCGTCCAGTAGCCGAACGCCGAGAAGAACCCGAGGTACTCGCCGAACCCAGCTTTCGCGTACGCGTAGACGCCCGAATCGAGCTCGGGTTTGCGCACCGCCAACGCCTGGAAGACGAAGGCGAGCATCAACATGCCGCCGCCGGCGATCCCCCAGGCGATCAGTGCGCCCCAGATGCCGGTCTCGGTGGCGAACCGGCGGGGCAGCGAGAAGACCCCGGCGCCGACCATGCCGCCGACCACCATCATGGTCAGGGTCGCGACCGAGACCCGTCCCGCGGTGTCGTTGCCCGTGGCGTCGGTTCCCGCGCCGGAGCCGCCTGCGATGGTCGGCTCGCTCATGGCGCGAAGTCCGTCGAGGTCACGGGGTCAGTCCGTTCGATCTTGAAACCGGTGAACCCGTAGACGACGCTCAGCAGCGGACTCGCGATGTTGAAGAAGGCATACGGCAGGTACGAGAGCGTCGAGACGCCCAGGACCGCCCCCATGAATGCACCGCACGAATTCCACGGTACCAGCGGTGAGGTGACCGTGCCGGAGTCTGCGGCGAGACGCGACAGGTTCGTGTTGGCCAGACCACGTTTGGCGAATTCGGCGCGGTAGACCCGTGAGGGCAGCACGAGCGCGATGTACTGATCGCCGGCGAAGAGGTTCAGCCCGATGCCCGAGCCGAACACCGCGAGGTACAGCCCGCCGGTGCTCTTCGCCTTGACCACCAGCGGGTCGACGAGGCGACTGATCAGCCCGAGTTCCTCGAGCAGCATGCCGAAGGCCACCGCCCCGATGATGATCCACAACGTCGGCAACATCGAGTCCATGCCGCCGCGCGACAGCAGCCGGTCGATGTCGCCGATGCCCGAGTGCATCGAGAACCCGGTGGCCATCGCCTGCCAGACGCCCTTGATCGATCCGAGCACGGGTCCGAGCCAGTGCCCGTCGCCGATGCCGGTCACGAAGGTCTTCATCACGCCGGGCTGCAGGATCGCGCCGGTCAGCCCCGCGAACAGCGCCGAGGCGGTCAGAGCGAGCGTGGCCGGGACCTTGCGGATCGACAGATAGCCGAGCAGCACGAGGGGCAGCAGGTTGAGCGGGGTGATGTGGTAGATCTGATTCAGCTCGGCGAGTTCGACCGAGGTGGCGACCGACGGGTTCGCGGCCGGGCCGGCGAACCCCAGGATCGCGAAGCCCACACACGCGATGACGAAGGCGGGGATCGAGGTCCACACCTGGGCGCGGATGTGGTCGTAGATGTCGGCACCGACCATCTGGGCGGTGAGGATCGTGGTCTCCGACAGGGGTGACGTCTTGTCGCCCAGGTACGCGCCCGAGATGACCGCGCCGGCGGTGATGGCCGGTGACACGCCCAGCATGGTGGCGACGCCGACGAGGCCGACGCCGATAGTGCCGGCGGTGGTCCACGAGCTGCCGATCGACAGGGCGATCACGCCGCAGATGATGGCGGTCGCCAGGTAGTACCAGCTCGATGACAGCACCTGGATCCCGTAGTAGACGAGCGTGGGGATCGTGCCCGACAGGTTCCAGGTGCCGATGAGGGCGCCGACGGCGAGCAGGATGAACACCGCCGAGGCGATCGACCCCAGCGCCTGCTGCGTGGCGCGCTCGATGTCGGCCCACCTCCAGCCGTTCTTCATGCCGATGAGTGCGGCGACCATGCAGCTCAGGATCAGCGCGACCTGCACGGGGCCGTCCAGCGCGTCGAGGCCGTACAGCGCCAGGCTCGCCGCGATGAGCACGACGAGGGCGACCAGCGGGATGATCGCGTCGGCCAGCGACGCCGGGCGGACCCCTTCGGGAAGGGCGTCGGGTTCCGGGTCGGCGGCCGACCCGCTCACGGTCGCGCCCGCTCGTGGGTGAGGGGCGCGGTCGGCATCGGGTATCCGATCGGCACGTTGCGACGCGAGGTGAACGGTGGTTCAGAAAAGCCGCTGGGAGTCTGGTGACGGATCGAGACGGCGTCGGGATGGAGCGTGAGCGCTTGCTGGATGCAGCGCGATCTTGAAGGCCCGTGCGCTCCATCGGCCCCGGAGTTCGTCCGAGGGGCGGTGGGGTGGGAGTGTTGGGCGGGGCGGTCGGGCCCTGCGGTCAGGCGGGGGCGTAGGGGGCGAGTTCGCGGCGGGCGATCGAGCGCTTGTGGACCTCGTCGGGGCCATCCGCGAGCCGCAGCGTGCGCAGGCCCGCGTACATGCGGGCGAGTGGGAAGTCGTCGGACACGCCCGCACCGCCGAACGCCTGGATGGCCCGGTCGACCACTCGCAGGGCCACGTTCGGGGCGACGACCTTGATCGCGGCGATCTCGGTCGCCGCGCCCTTGTTGCCCACGGTGTCCATCAACCACGCGGCCTTGAGCGTCAACAGACGCGCCTGTTCGATCTCGACACGGCTCATCGCGATCCACTCGCGGATCACCCCCTGGTCGGCCAGGGGCTTGCCGAACGCCACGCGGTTGCTCACCCGTTCACACATCAGCGCCAGCGCCCGTTCGGCGGCGCCGATGCAGCGCATGCAGTGGTGGATCCGTCCCGGCCCGAGCCGGGCCTGGGCGATCGCGAACCCGCCGCCTTCTTCGCCGAGCACGTTGGTGACCGGCACCCGCACGTCGGTGAAGGTGATCTCACAATGGCCTTCGCGGTCTTCATAGCCGAACACCGGGAGGTTGCGGATCACCTCGACGCCGGGCGTGTCCATGGGCACGAGCACCATCGACTGCTGCAGGTGCCGGGGCGCACCCGGGTCGGTCTTGCCCATGACGATCAGGATCTTGCAGCGGTCGCTCGCCGCCCCCGAGATGAACCACTTGCGGCCGTCGATCACGTAGTCGTCGCCGTCCCGCCGGATCGCACACTCGATGTTCGTCGCGTCCGACGAGGCCACGGCCGGTTCGGTCATCGCGAACGCGGAGCGGATCTCACCGGCGAGCAACGGCTGGAGCCACCGCTCCTGCTGTTCGGGGGTGCCGAACATCGTGAGGATCTCCATGTTGCCGGTGTCGGGTGCCGAACAGTTGCAGGCTTCCGAGCCGAGCGACGTCCCGCCCATGATCTCGGCCAGGGGCGCGTAGTCGAGGTTCGACAACCCCTCGTTCCACTCGGTCGAATGGGGCAGGAAGAGGTTCCACAACCCGCGGGAGCGGGCTTCGACCTTGAGGTCCTCGATGATCTGCGGGTGGTGGTGCGGGTCGCCCGAGGCGGCCATCTGCTCGGCGTAGACGGCCTCGGCGGGGCGGACGTGGGAGTCCATGAAGGCGGTCAGCTTCTCGGCCAACTCGGCGCTCGTGGCAGAAGGGGCGAAGTCCATGCCGCCGACGGTAGTGGCTTGCGGAACGCCGCGTGTCTCCACCGTCGGATTCGGCGACACCGAGCCAACTTCGGGGCACCACGTCGCCCCTCCGTCTTTCGTGCCCCGAAGTTCCGCAGGTGGGGTGGGTGGGTGAGCGCTCGCACGGGGGCGTCGGCCGGCCCGGTGGCACGATGTCGCGGGTGGTCGCGGACGGGACCGACGAGACCGGTCCGCCCGGCACCAGTTGACAACGGCCTCTCTGATTGCTTTACCTATCCCGACATGTCCAAGCCGCTCGTGATCGTCGAATCCCCCGCCAAGGCCCGCACCATCGCGGGTTTTCTCGGCGACGACTACGAGGTGCTCTCGTCGGTCGGTCACGTCCGCGACCTCGGGGCGAAGGGGCTCAACGTCGACGTCGACGACGGCTTCAAACCCACCTACGAGGTCTATGCCCGCAAGAAGGACGTGATCCGCGAGCTCAAGGCGGCGCTGAAGGACGCGAGTGAGCTGTATCTCGCCACCGATGAAGACCGCGAAGGCGAGGCGATCTCGTGGCACCTGCTCGAGATCCTGAAACCCACGGTGCCGGTCAAGCGGATGGTGTTCCACGAGATCACGCCGCAGGCCATCGAGGCCGCCGTCGAGAACTGGCGTGACATCGACTACGGCCTGGTGAACGCCCAGGAGGCCCGCCGGATCGTCGACCGCCTCTTCGGCTACCCCGTCTCGGAGGTCATGTGGCGCAAGGTCGCCACGGGCCTCTCAGCGGGGCGGGTGCAGAGCCCGGCGGTGCGTCTGGTGGTGGAGCGTGAGCGGGAACGCATGGCGTTCGTCGCCGCCGACTACTGGGACCTCGACGCGGCGTTCGCGACCGACCCGCGCTTCACCGCCTCGCTGGTGACCCTCGACGACCGGCGTGTCGCGACAGGCAAGGACTTCGACGCCCGCGGCCAGGTCACCTCGTCCGAGGTGACGGTGCTCGACGGCACCGCCGCGGCCGAGCTCGTCGACCAGCTCGACACGCCGGGCACCGCCTGGACGGTCCGCTCGGTGACCGAGAAGCCGTTCACCTCGCGCCCCAAGGCGCCGTTCATGACCTCCACGCTGCAACAGGAAGGCGGCCGCAAGTTGCGTCTGTCGGCCGCGCAGGTCATGCGGATCGCGCAAGGGTTGTACGAGCGGGGCTTCATCACCTACATGCGGACCGACTCGACGAACCTGTCGCAGACCGCGCTCGACGCGGCCCGGTCCCAGGCCCGCGAGCTCTACGGCGATGACTACGTGCCCGCGCAACCCCGGATCTACGCCCGCAAGGTCAAGAACGCGCAGGAGGCCCACGAGGCGATCCGGCCCGCGGGCGACCGCTTCCGCACCCCCCGCGAGGTTGCCGGCGAGCTGTCGGGTCAGGACCTCGCCCTGTACGAGCTGATCTGGAAGCGCCCGGTCGCCTCGCAGATGGCCGACGCGAAGGGGCTCACGGTGTCGGCGCGCATCGGGGCGCGCACCGCCGACACCGGACGCGACGCGGTGTTCGCCGCATCAGGCCGCACGATCACGTTCCCCGGGTACATGCGGGCCTATGTGGAGGGGTCCGACGACCCCGACGCCGCGCTCGACGACCGCGAGACCCTGCTGCCGCCGCTGGCCGAGGGCAACGTGCTGCCACCACCCGAACTCGAGGCCAAGTCGCACTCGACGTCGCCGCCCGCCCGCTACACCGAGGCGTCACTGGTCAAACGGCTCGAGGAGCTGGGGATCGGCCGCCCGTCGACCTATGCCTCGATCATGCAGACGATCCAGGACCGCGGGTACGTGTGGAAGAAGGGTTCCGCGCTCGTGCCGACCTGGACGGCGTTCGCGGTGATCAACGTGCTCGAGCAGCACTTCGGCGATCTGGCCGACTACGCGTTCACCGCCCGGCTCGAGGACGACCTCGACGAGATCGCCGCCGGGCGTAAGGAACGTGAACAGTGGCTGCACGCGTTCTGGTTCGGCGACGACGGCCCGGGACTGTCGCAACTGGTGGCCAGCGCGCCCGAAGGCATCGACGCCGCGGCGGTCAACACGATCCCGGTCGGGGTCGACGACGACGGCGTGCCGGTCGTGGTCAAACCGGGCAAGTTCGGCCCGTATGTGAAACGCGGCGACGACACCGCGTCGGTGCCCGACGACCTGCCCCCCGACGAGATGACCATCGATCGGGCGCTCGAGCTGCTCGCGGCGCCGAGCGGCGACCGGGAGCTCGGCACCGACCCCGAGACGGGGCTCGTCGTGTATGCGAAGGCGGGTCGGTTCGGGCCGTACGTGCAGCTCGGCGAGATGCCCGAGAAGGGCACCAAGGGAGCGAAACCCAGGACCGCGTCGTTGTTCGCCGACATGGACCTCGCCACGGTCACCCTCGACGACGCGTTGCGGTTGTTCACCCTGCCCCGGGTGGTGGGTGTCGATCCGGCCGATGAAGAGGCGACGCCGATCACCGCACAGAACGGTCGCTACGGGCCCTATCTCAAGAAGGGCTCCGACAGCCGCAGTCTGGAGTCCGAGGAACAGCTGTTCACCGTCACCCTGGAGCAGGCGCTGGCGATCTTCGCCCAGCCCAAGCGCCGTCGGGGCCAGGCCCAACCGGCGGCCCCGTTGCGCGAGCTCGGTGACGATCCGGTGAGCGGCAAGCCGGTGGTGGTCAAGGACGGTCGGTTCGGGCCGTACGTGACCGACGGTGAGACCAACGCGTCGCTGCGCAAGGGCGATCGGCCCGAGGAGATCACGATCGAGCGGGCTGCGGAGCTGCTCGCGATCCGGCGCGAGAACGCCCCGAAGAAGAAGGGGCGTTCCAAGAAGACGGCCAAGAAGAAGGCGCCGGCCAAGAAGAAGGCGCCGGGCAAGAAGGCCGCAGCGAAGAAGAAGGCGCCGGCCAAGAAGGCGACCGCGAAGAAGAAGGCCGCGCCGAAGGCGTCGCCGGAGTGATCCGGCTCCGCCGGGCGGTGGCGGCCGACGGGTAGATTCGTCGACCGTGTCACCGGTCGTCCGTCGTCAGCCCGATGGGCGGGGACGTTTCATCGTCTTCGAGGGCGGCGAGGCATGTGGCAAGTCGACGCAGGCCGCGCTCCTCGCGTCGCGGCTCGACGCGCTGCTGACCCGTGAACCGGGCGGCACCGATCTGGGTGAACGGCTCCGAGCGCTGCTGCTCGATCCGGCGACCGGTGACCTCGACGCGCGCACCGAACTGTTGTTGATGGCCGCGGCGCGCGCCGAACACGTCGCCCGTGTCATCGCACCTGCGCTCGCGTCTGGGCGCGACGTGGTCTGCGATCGGTTCTCGGGTTCGTCGATCGCCTACCAGGCCCACGGACGAGGGTTGGACCCGACCGAGGTCGAGCGGATCTCCGGGTGGGCGACGGCGGGGACGACGCCGGATCTGACCGTGTTGCTGGAGGTCGACGACGCGACGCGGGCCGCGCGCCTGGGTGGCGCACGCGATCGGCTGGAGGCGGCGGGCGATGCCTTCCACGCCCGTGTCGCGGACGGGTTCCGGACCCTCGCGGCCGCCGATCCACAGGGGTGGATCGTGCTCGACGGTGATGCGCCCGTCGACGCGATCGCCGATGCGGTAGCGGCCGCGGTCCGGGACCGACTCGACTGAATCGAGGGTTCGACCGGCCCGGATGGTGTTGCGCGACGTTCCGACGATCGCACCTCGGAGCAGACCCGTCGGCCGCTCGTCGTCCGGCGCTGGTCGAACGGTCCGACGACGACGGAGCCCCCGACGCCGATCGCGCCTTCACCACCGACGACCGTCGAATCGGTCGGTCCCGACACCGGCGTCGTCGACCGCCTGGTCGGTCGGATCGAGAACGACCTCGGCGACCTTGTCGAGCGCTGATCCCGGGGCCTGCCCCGGCCCCGGCGTCAACGACGGTAGGCTCCGGCCATGATCCGGGGAGTCCGATCGCTCGGCGTCGTGTGTGCGCTGCTGGTCGTGGTGACGTCGTGTACCACCAACGTCGGCACGACGTCCGGTGCTTCGGGAACCACCGACGGGGGCACCGGGCAAACGGGCACCACCGTCGGCAACTACGGGTCGGCTGTGACCACGGCCCCACCGACCACCAGCAAGGCCCTGTCCCGGGCCGATCTGGTCGACCTGCTGCCGACCCCGGCCGAGATCGGCCCGGGCTATGCGGTGGTCGCGTTGGACTCCGCGTCCGCGGCGCAATCCGACCAGGAGTGGGATGCGGCGACCAGGAAGGCCTGCCCGGAGCTGTACGAGGTGTCGTCGACCTTCTCGCAGCTGTTCACGGTCGCCTTCCGGGCGTCTCCCGTCTTCGCGGAGCGCGCCTTCGCGGACGCCAACTCCCGACGGGTCGAGGTCGACCTCACCGAGGGCGCCGACTTCATCCCGACCGAGAGCCAGCTCGACAAGATCATCTCGGCGACGAACGCGTGTGATCCGATCGAGCTGCACGACGACGCAACCGGCGGGACGATCACCGTGACGCTGCGTGCGAGCCCCGACGCCCACTACGGCGACCTGGGCATGGTGATGTCGATGGACATCGAGGCGGTGAACGCGCTCGTGCCCAGGGGCGTCGAGATGGAGGGTCACGTGCGCACGTTCCAGCGGGGCTCCACGACCGTGTCGATCACGACCGTCGATGGTGTCGACCCGCACACCCACCGTGCCCTGCCGGTCGACTACGACCTCGCGGCCGACCTGGCCGAGAAGCTCGACGGCGAGATCCTCGAGCTCCAGGGACACTGAGTCCACCGGGAGCCGGTGCCACGGCCCGGGGGCGCGCCCGAACGGCGATCCGAGCGGTGGACCCGAGCGGTCTGCTGCTAGATTCGGCGTCCTCCCCGCCCGGGTAGCTCAGTCGGTAGAGCAATTCACTCGTAATGAATAGGTCAGGAGTTCGATTCTCCTCCCGGGCTCTGCAGGTTCGACCGTTGCTGGCAGACTGGGCCGATGGCATCGGTGTCCGCCTCCGCCGTCGACACGCCGAAGGGGTCAGCATGGGACGCGGTCCCCGGGCAGGCCGCCGCGGTGCAGCGGCTGAGGGCCGCCGTGGAGCAGCCGGTACACGCCTACCTGTTCGTCGGCCCCGAGGGTTCGGGCAAGCGCGCCGCGCTCCGGAGCTTCGCCGGTGAGCTGTTCGCCGCGCACGCGCACGACGAGGCCGCGGCCGACCGGCACCGCCGACTCGCTGCCGCGGAACGCCACCCCGACCTGGTCGTCGTCGAACCCGACGGCCCGGTCTTCCGCGGCGGGCGGGGACCCGACGGCGACACCGAAGCGTCGATCGTCATCCGCGAGGCCTACGCCTCACCGGTCGAGGCCGATCGCAAGGTCGTGGCCGCGATCGGTTTCGACACCGCGAACGACACGGCCATCGGCGCGTTGTTGAAGACGATCGAGGAACCGCCCGAGCGGACGACGATCGTGTTGGTGGCCCGTACGGTACCGCCGAACCAGGCTGCGATCGCGTCGCGGTGCGTCCGCGTCGACTTCTCGGCGGTCGAACCGGCCGCGTTGCGGGCCCTGCTCGAGGCGGAGGGCGTCGACCCGGAACGGGCCGAACTCGCCGTCACGTCCGCCGGCGGCAACGTGGACCGGGCACGGATCCTGGCGACCGACGATCGTCTGGCGCTGCGGATCGACGCGTGGCGGGCGGTACCGACGAGTCTGGACGGCAGCGGAGCGGTCGCGACCCGGCTGGTCGCGGAGTTGTCCGCGATGGTCGACGACGCGCTCGCTCCGGTGACCGCGCGCCACGCCGCCGACCTCGAGGCCTTCGATGCCGAAGTCGAGGCCTACGGCATCACGTCGGCGACCGGCCGGCGCCGTGCCCTCGTCGCGCGCCACAAGCGGATCGAGCGGCAGAGCCGACTCGGCGAACTCCGGCTGGGCTGCACCGTGCTGGCCCGGGCGTATCTCGACGCCGCCGCCGTCGATGCCGCCGACGACGCCCACGCCCTCCTGGACGCCGCCGACCGCATCGGCGACGTGAGCGCCGCGCTGGCCCTGAATCCCAACACCGAACTCGCGCTGACGTCGTTGTTCTGGAGCCTTCCTCGGCTCGGAACCGGCCGGTAGGGTCCAAGGTCATGGCCGACCAGGCAGACTTCGCCGATCTCGCGATGCCGTTGATGTCGTCGCTGTACTCGGCGGCGTTGCGCATGACCAGGAATCCGGCCGACGCCGAGGATCTGGTCCAGGAGGCGTACCTGCGGGCCTACCGCGGCTTCGGTGGGTTCACCGAGGGCACCAACCTCAAGGCCTGGATGTACCGCATCCTGACCAACACGTTCATCAACAGTTACCGGGCCAAGCAGCGACGACCCATCGAGACCGACCTCGACGACGTCGAGGACCTCTACCTGTACCACCGGGTGCACGACGCGCCCGGCGACGGGCTCGGCACGAGTGCCGAGGACGACCTGATGAGCCGTCTCGGCGACGCCGAGATCACCGAGGCGCTGGAGTCGCTGTCGGAGAACTTCCGGATCGCGGTGCTGCTCGCCGACGTCGAGGGGTTCTCCTATGCAGAGATCGCCGAGATCCTCGACATTCCGATCGGTACGGTGATGAGCCGTCTGCACCGGGGAAGAAAAGCGCTGCAGAAGGCGTTGTACGACTTTGCCGTCGATCGGGGACTGGCCGGAGAACGCTTCGCCCCCAAGGAACCAGCATCATCATGAGCGAACGCACCGATACGAACGAGGCCACCGACGCGCCGGACGGCGACCGCCGCGGTGGTGGCACGCCCGACGACACCGCATCATCGGGCACGGTGGCCGGCCCGACCGACCGCGTCGGTGGTGAGGAGGCGTCGCTGCATCTCGACTGCGGCTCGGCACTGCGCGATCTCTACGGCTACCTCGACGGCGAGATCACCGAGGAGCGACGCGCGGACATCCGGGTCCACATCGAGGAGTGTGGGCCGTGTCTGGAGGCCTTCGACTTCGAGGTCGAGTTGCGCCAGTTGGTGGCACGCACCTGCCAGTGTGAGGCGCCCGAGGCCCTGCGGGAGCGGGTCGCGCGGGCCCTGCACGACTGTGAGCACGATGTCGGAGGTGACCAGTCCGGGTGAAGGGGACCTCGGCCGGCCGGTTGGCACCGGCATCGGTTCGGCGCGGTAGGCTCCGGGCATGGTTGCACTCGGAGCAGTGGTCTGGACCTTCTGGATCGCACCGTTTCTGGCCCTCGGCGCGGTCTTGTTGGTCGTCGCTCTCGGGGTCGGGTATCTCGTCAAGGTCGTCCGGCCGCAGTACCCACCCGGTAGGTTCCCACTGCCGGGTGCGTCACGACGCCGTTGACGTCTCCGGTGCGAGGCTGCGAGTAGGACGGTCGCCGTGGTCGAGGTGATCGACTGGTCGACCGCGGAGTCGGTCGCCGTCCGTTCGGTCGGCAGGGAGCCGTTCTCGCAGTCGTACCACTACGCGTCGCTGCAGCCGGACTTCACACGGTTCGCGGCCCAGGCCGAGGCCGCGGTCGCGGCCGAGACCGGCCTGGTGAGCGCAGCCGGTCCGGCGCGGGCCCGGGTCACCGACCGTGCGGGTTGGGTGCGGGCGAACGTCGCGTCGTTCCGGCGCCTGCTCCGTCCGTTGTCGGATCGACTCGGCGAACGCATGGCCGCGGGGCCGGCCGCGCCGTTCGCCCGTCGGGCGGCCGGCGCCGAGCTGGGCATGTTCCTCGGCTGGATGTCGCGGCGGGTGCTGGGCCAGTACGACCTGCTGGTCATCGAGGACGAGAACCCCGAGGACCAGGACATCGTCTACTTCGTCGGTCCGAACGTGCTCGGTCTGGAACGACGGTTCGGGTTCCCGCCGGACGAGTTCCGACTCTGGCTGGCGTTGCACGAGCTGACCCACCGGGCGCAGTTCACCGGTGTGCCGTGGCTGCGCGAGCACTTCCTCGGTCTGGTGTCGACGACCTTCTCGGCGCTCGACCCCGACCCGTCGCGGGTGCTGCGGGGCCTGAACCTGGCGGTGGAGGAGTTCCGCAAGGGGCGCAATCCGCTCGACGACGGCGGGATCGCCGTGTTGTTCGCCTCGCCCGAACAACGCGAGGCACTCGATCACCTGAGCGGGATGATGAGCCTGCTCGAGGGGCACGGCGACGTCACCATGAACCGGGCCGGCGCGGCCGAGATCCCGAGCAGCGAACGCTTCCACCGGATCCTGCACGCCCGTCGCAACGACGTGAACCCGATGATGAAGCTGATCCAGAAGCTCATCGGTCTCGAAGCGAAGATGAAGCAGTACCAGGCGGGCGAGGAGTTCATCGAAGCGGTCGAGGAGGTCGGCGGTCGATCGGCACTCGACCGCGCGTTCGAAGCCCCGGGGAACCTGCCGACGCTCGCCGAGATCCGGGCGCCCGAGGTGTGGCTGCAGCGGATGGGCCTGGACCGGATGGCCGCCGTCACGGTCTGAGGGGAACGCACCCGATGACGCGTTCGACACGATGACGCGACCGTCACGCGGGGTGAGCGTAGGCCCGGTCGAAACCCTGCTGGCCCGCTGTGACTTCCCCCCACCGGGCACGGCCGTGGAGCTCGGGGTGTCGGGCGGAGCCGATTCGTCGGCGCTGCTGGTGCTGGCCGTCGCGTCCGGCTGTGCGGTGACCGCGGTGCACGTCGACCATGGCCTGCGCGCCCGGTCTTCGTGCGAGGCCGATCGGGTGGCCGCACTCGCGACGCGCTTCGGGGCGGCCTTCCGCAGCGTGAAGATCGATCTCGACGACGGCCCCAACCTCGAGGCGCGTGCCCGCGCCGCCCGGTACGGGGTGTTGGGGGCCCACGCGCTCGTCGGTCACACGCTCGACGACCGGGCCGAGACGATCCTGTTGCACCTGCTTCGGGGTACGGGAGCCGCCGGCTTCTCGGCGATGACCCCGCCGGATCCCCGCCGGCCGCTGTTGCGCCTCCGCCGATCCGAGACCGAGGCGCTGTGTGTGGCCGAGGGCATCGACATCGTCGAGGATGCGTCCAACACCGATGGCCGATTCGCCCGGAACCGCGTACGACACGAGGTCATTCCACTGCTCGACGACGTCTCGGGTCGCGACACCGCCGTGCTGCTCACCCGCACGGCCGATCTGATCGCCGCGGACGATCGCCTCCTCGACGAAGCGGCCGCTCGGCTGGATCCGACCGATGCCCACGCGCTCGCCGCGGCACCCGAACCGCTCGCCAAGCGCCGCCTACGAACGTGGCTCGCCCCGGTGCACGGCGGGTACGCCCCGGATGCGGCCGAGATCGACCGGGTCCTCGAGGTAGTGCACGGCCTGGCCGTGGCGACCGAGCTGGCCGGTGGGTCCCGGGTCGCACGGACCCGCCAGACACTGCGACTCGAACGCCGCGACGACACCGACGTGGCGACGTCGACGCCGACCGAAGGGTCCGGACGTGGCAACATGAAGCCGGCATGAGCGTCCTCGACCCCGGTGCAACGAACTCGTCGGCCGAGACGAACCCGGCGCGCCGGACGGCGCCGACGGACGGGTCCCTCGGTGTCACGGTGGTGACCGCGGAGCAACTCGCCACCCGCGTCGCCGAGCTCGGACGGCAGATCACCGTCGACTACGCGGACGTCCTCGACGATCGTCCGCTGGTGCTCGTGGGGGTCCTCAAGGGCGCGTTCGTGTTCCTCGCCGATCTGGTCCGCTCCATCGGGGTCGACACCGAGATCGACTTCATGGCCGTGTCGTCGTACGGCAGCGCGACCCGTACGAGTGGGGTGGTGCGGATCGTGAAGGATCTCGACGCCGACCTGTCTGACCGCCATGTGATCCTCGTCGAGGACATCGTCGACACCGGGCTGACCCTGCGGTATCTGCGCAAGAACCTCAAGGCGCGCCAGCCCGCGAGCCTCGAGGTGTGCGCCCTGTTGGTGCGTGAAGGCCTGCAGCGGGTCGACCCGGGCCTGCGCTACGAGGGGTTCAGGATCCCCTCGGACTTCGTGATCGGCTACGGACTCGATCACGGTGAGCGGTACCGCAACCTGCCCGACGTGCGCACCGTCGCGGAGGACCCGTGAGCGACGTCGACGCCGTCCGGCCCGCGCCCGACACCGCCGCGCCGCCTCCCGTCGACGAGGCGCGTATCCGTGACGCAGTCACCGAGATCCTCCTCGCCGTCGGCGAGGACCCGTCGCGTGACGGCCTGCGTGACACCCCGGCCCGGGTCGCCCGCATGTACGCCGAGATCTTCTCGGGGCTGCGCGAGGACCCGGCCCGTCACCTGGAGGTCACCTTCGAGGCCGGCCACGACGAGATGGTGATGGTGCGCGACATTCCGATGTACTCGTGCTGCGAGCACCATCTGCTGCCCTGGATCGGCAAGGCCCATGTCGCCTACATCCCCAACGGCGACGGGCGGGTGACGGGCCTGTCGAAACTGGCCCGGCTGGTCGAGGGGTACGCCCGACGCCCGCAGGTCCAGGAGCGGCTCACGAGCCAGATCGCCGACGCGCTCGAGGCGACACTGCAACCGAGAGGGGTGATGGTCGTGATCGAAGCCGAACACCTGTGCATGTCGATGCGCGGCGTCCGCAAGCCGGGGGCCACGACGGTGACCTCTGCGGTGCGTGGGCTGTTCCGCACGAACGAATCGACCCGGCACGAGGCGATGCGCTTCGTGCATCCGTCATGACACGCACCGCACACGGCGACCGTCTCGGTGCGGATCCCCTCCGGGGTGGTCACGGCTGGGTCCGACGGGTCGGCCCGGTCGTGCTCGCGGCGGTGGTGCTCGTCGTCTCGGGGTGCTCCTCCGGCGGTTCGAAGGCCGCGTCGACGACGACCGCGCCGTCGACGACCGCCCCAGGGTCGGCCGGGTCGAACCCGGGCGTCGACTGGACGGCACCGAAATGCGATCGGAAGGTCGATGCCCCGCCGGAAGCGAAACCGGTGAAGGGGTCGAAGAGCGACTTCGACCTCACGTCGTTCGACGGGACCACGATCCGCATCCACTGGTTTCCCCGTGCCGGATCGGGCGACCGGCGGGTCCCGACGGTGCTGATGGGACCCGGTTGGGGCATGGGTGGCGACACCGACGCCGACCCGGACGCCAAGGTCGGCCCCCAGAGTGTGGTCACCATCGGGTCGCTGCACGCGGCCGGCTACAACGTCGCCACCTGGGACCCGCGGGGCTTCGGTGAGTCGACCGGCACGGTGACCGTCGACAGTGCCTCCTACGAGGCGAAGGACGTCTCGGCACTGATCGACTGGATCGCCGGCCGGCAGGGCGTCGAACTCGATGCCCCGGGCAATCCCCGCGTGGGCATGGTGGGCATGTCCTACGGCGGTGGGATCCAGTTCGTCACCGCCGCCACGGATTGCCGGGTCGACGTGATCACGCCGACGATCGCCTGGAACTCCCTGGCGACGAGCCTGTATCCGGCCGAGACGTTCAAGGCCGGTTGGGGCGACCTGCTCGTCTCGATCGCGAGCGACGCGAACCTCGACCCGCACGTCACCAGCGCGAGCGCCGACGCGTCGTCGACCGGCGTGCTCGACCAGGACGACCGGAAGTGGTTCCTCGATCGCGGCCCCGACGACGTGCTGTCGAAGATCCACGTGCCTACGTTGATCGTCCAGGGCACGGTCGACAACCTGTTCCCCCTGTCGGAGGGGGTACGCAACTACGTGGCGCTCTCGGCGAACGGGATTCCGTTGGCGATGACGTGGTACTGCGGCGGTCACGGGGCGTGCAACGATCCGCCGGACCCCGACGGCTACGTGCGTGACGCGGTGCTGGGATGGCTCGCCCGCTATTTGGACGGCGACACCCGTGCCGATCCGGTCCCGGCGTTCCAGACGACCGATCAGACCGGCAAGGTCCACACCTTCGACGGGTTCCCCGCGGCCGACGCCGGCACGCCCGTGTTCGCGTTCGCCGACCGGGGCACGCTCCGGTTGCAGCCCGAAGGCGGCTCGGGCCCGGTGACCGAGGTGGCCAAGGGCGACCTGATCGGCTCGGTGGCGGCCAAGATCACGCCCGCGAAGGCGTCCGAGGCACTCGAGATGCCGGTACCCCTCGCCGGGGCCGGTCGCCGGCTCCTGCTGGGTGCGCCACAGCTCGACCTGGGTTACACGTGCAACCTCGATGCGCCGGCGACCAAGCCGACGCGGATCTTCGCCCAGCTCGTCGACGACGCGACCGGACGGGTGGTCGGGAACCAGATCACCCCCATCGAGATCACCTGCGACGGCCTCCTGCACCGGGCCGACGTCGCGATGGAGGACCTCGCGTTCGCGGCGGGGAAGGACGCGAAGCTCACCCTGCAACTCGTGGCCTCGACGGTCGCGTACGCGGTGCCCCAGATGGGTGGCGACGTCGACTTCTCCCGGATCGAATTGAGCATCCCGACCGTCGCTGACTGATCCGGGCGGGACGCCGCGGTGGACGCGGCGCGGCACGGCACGCCGACGGCACGAACGTTCCTCGACGCGGCACTAGGGTTACGGGGCCCGCTGCTCGCCCCGCTCGCCAGGTGGCCTCACGGGCCGAGGCCCGAACCGGGAATTCGCACACGTGCACGACGCGTCCGCCGTCCAACCGTCCCCCGAACTCGTCGACCGTGATCCGGCCGGTCGCGACCGCTGGATCTTCTGGGCGGTCGCGGCGCTGACGGTCCTGCCGATGCTGATCGGAGCGGTCGTGGCCGGATCGAGAGGGTGGATCCCCACCAACGACGGAGCGTCGACTGTGCTGCGTGCGAAGTACGCCCTGAGCTCGGATCCGTCGCTGATCGGGATGTACGCCTACATGTCGAGCACCTGGATCGACACCCCGACCTTCTTCCCGGGACCGTGGCAGCTGTGGTGGATGTCGGTTCCGATCCGCGTGCTGGGCACCCGGTGGGGCCCGCTGTTGTCGATGGCCGTGCTGAATGCCCTGTGGTACGTGCTGGCCGGATGGTTGGCCAAGCGTCGCTTCGGTGTCGGTGCCGGGGTCGGCGTGCTGTTGGTCCTGGCCGCGTTCAGTTGGTCGCTGGGCCTTGCCAGCACGTTCACTCCGGTGCCGATCGTCGCGGTGGTGATCGCGTTCGCGGCGTTCGTGTTCATCGCCTGGGTCGTTGCGACCGGCGACGAACGGGCGCTGCCCTGGCTCGCACTCTCGGCCAGCTTCCTGGTGCTCGACCACCTGCAACTGACCCGGATCGTCCCCTCCATCGGCATCGCCGCACTGGGTTCCTGGGTGGTCGTCGTCCTGCGTGACCGAAAGGCCGACGAGGCGGCCTGGCCGGAACGGAAGCGTCGATCGATCCGAGCGTGGCTCCTCGCCGTGGCCGTCGGCGTCGTCATGTGGGTGCCGTCGATCGTCCAGCAGGTCACGTCGTCCGACGGGAACCTCACGAACCTGTACCGGGCGGCTACGGCCTCTCGTCTCGATCCGCTTGCGAAACTGGCCTGGGCCTATCCCTACACGGTGCAGTTGTACAGCCCGCCGCACTTCTGGCTGCGTGGCAGCGTCTCGCGGGTGACCGAGCCGCCGTCGGAGTCGACGATCTTCGCGGTGACGATCGCGCTCGGTCTCCTGGTGGTGGCCGCCGGGTACGTCTCGTTCAGACGGCGGGACCGGGCGGCGTTCTGCGGCGTCGCCCTCGCGGTCGTCGTGTTCTTCGCGACCTGGTACAACTTCGCCGGAACGCCACTCGGTCTCTATGTCCTTCCCCTGTGGCCGAGCACCCTGTTCGTCACGTTCGCGATCGCGTTCGCGCTGATCAGGGCGTTGCCGCCGGCGTCGCTCCACGGGTTCCGCCCCGTCGCCGTCGGGCTCGCCGTCGTGCTCGCCGCGCTGACCTTCACGCACACGCCGAATCCCGCCCCCACGATGGGGACGGATTTCCAGCGTCGCACGAGCCGCATGTTCGACCGGACGGTCATCGAGGCCGTGAAGGGCCGCGGCACCGTCAGGCTCGCGCGGGAGAACGCGATGTTCCCGTACCTGTCGGCTCTGGCCGTCGCGCTCGACGACGCGGGGGTGCCGGTGTGTCGAACGCAGATCCTGTCGTTGAAGCGGAGTGCGATCCCGCGCTGCGGCGACCGCACGACCGACGTCACGATTTCGATCGACGGCACCGATCGTCGACCGAGGGGCCCGGGCACCCGTGTCATCGCCCGGTCGAGTGGGACGCCGCCCGAGACCGACCCGGCCCGGCGGACCGGAGGCGTGGTGGTGACGATGACGGTCGACCGACCCTCCGGCTGATCGGATCGCCGATCTGATGCATGGCGTGTGCGCCTTCGTCTGAGCGTCGGGCGCGACAAGGGCCGTCCTGCCAGTGGGCACATGTTGCCTGACGCGGCACTACACTCACCCGCGGTGCAGCCGCTGGTCATGGGGGTCGTCAACGTGACCCCCGATTCGTTCTCCGACGGCGGGTGCTGGCCCGACCCCGAATCGGCGATCGTGCATGCGCGGGAACTCGTCGCCGCCGGGGCCGACATCATCGATGTCGGTGGCGAGTCGACGCGGCCCGGCGCCGAACCGGTCGGCGCCGCCACCGAGACGGCCCGGGTGGTGCCCGTGGTGGAGGCGTTGGCCCCGCAGGTGCGGGTCTCGGTCGACACGATGACTCCCGAGGTCGCCGAGGCCGCGGCCGTGGCCGGGGCGACGATCGTCAACGACGTCTCCGGCTCGTTGGTGCTCGCGGAGATCGCCGCGCGCCACGACTGCGTGTGGGTGTGCATGCACATGCAGGGGACCCCCAGGACCATGCAGGAGCGACCCCGGTACGACGACGTGGTGGCCGAGGTCCACGACTTCCTGATCGAACGGGCCGAAGCGGGAGTGGCGCGCGGCGTGTCCGAGGTGTGGATCGACCCGGGGATCGGCTTCGGGAAGACCACCGACCACAACCTGAGCCTGTTGCGTCACCTCGACGTGTTCGTCGCGACCGGCCATCCGGTGGTGGTCGGCACGAGCCGCAAGTCGTCGTTCGGACGTCTGACCGCGCAGGCCGACGGCTCGTCGGCCCTGGACGCCGCCCCCGGCGCCGACGCGTCGCGCACCCTTGCCGCGCCGGTCACCGAGCGCCTCGAGGCGTCGATCGCGACCGCCGTGTGGGCCTGGCGCCACGGCGCCTCGGTGGTGCGCGTGCACGACGTCGCCGAGACCGTCGCCGCCCGCGACCTCACCGTTCCGGTCGCCTGATCGGAGCGGGCGTCCGGCGTCGGGGCGGTCTCGCCGGCGACGGACCCGGTCACGGCAACCGATCGCAGAGCGAGGGACGACTCGTCACGCGCTCGCACATGGCGGCGATACATGTCAGAATGGCTCCTCCGAGGCAACGCCGAAACGGTGTCCGGAGAGCCCGATGATCGGCGCAGGCCAGATCGCGGGGCGATCCAGCAGGAGGTATTGGCATGATGAGAGCCGACGATCCCACCATAGATCGATCCTTGCAGGCCGCTTCGAGAGGCCCGAGTCCGTGCAATGGCCGGTGTGCTCCGATGCTCATGATCTCGCATGGAGTGCGTCATGGCTGCCGATGAGCTGTTGTGCGACGTCGCGGCGACGTTCGTCCGGCTCGCGGACACGCTCGTCGACGACTACGACGTCGTCGAGTTCGCTTCGGCCCTGTGCCAGGAGACCCGTCGCCTGCTCGGTTCCGATGCCGCCGGGGTGATGCTCGTGGCGAAAGCGGGCGAGCTGGGGATCCTCGCCTCCACCAGCGACGACGTGCATGCGCTCGAGTCCTTCGAGGTGCAGTTCGCCGAGGGCCCGTCCATCGACGCGTACCGCACCGGCGCGACGGTCGTGGCTTCCGACCTGGCGGCGTGCTCCGAGGGCCCGGCCGAGCGGTGGAGCCGCTTCGGTCGCCACGCCGTTCAGAGCGGTTTCCTGGCGGTTTCGGCCGTTCCCATGTGGGTCCGCAGCGATCGAATCGGGGTGCTGAGCGTGTTCGACCACCAGCCGCGGGCACTCCCGACGCGCGATCTGGCCCTCGCGGAGTGCCTGGCGGAGATCGCGAGTATCGGGATCCTGTCGGCACAGCGGGTCCGGGAAGAACACGACCTCGCCGAACAGCTCCAGCGGGCGCTCACCTCACGGGTCGCCATCGAGCAGGCCAAGGGCACGCTGGCCGAACGCCTCGACATCGATGTCGACGCGGCGTTCACCGCGATGCGTGACCACGCCCGTTCGCAGCGTCGGCCGCTCTCCGATGTCGCCCACGACATCCTGTCGGGTCGGATCCATGGACGCGACTTCGCGGCCGTCGAGTCCGTCGCCCTCGACTGACGACCGACGGTCATGCCGTTCCAGGCGTGCTGATGACGTCACTCTCCGTGACCTCGCTCGCATTCAGATGCAAACGTGATGGACTCGAACGCATGCCAGATTCGATACGTGACTTTGCCAGCACGGAAAGGGCGGTCATTCGGGAGACCCGGTGATTCTCGAGAGAATTGCTTGACGAAACAGGGGCGCTCCTTTACGGTGGTGGAAACGCCTTGCATAGAGCGTTTACGACCCGGTCCCCGTCGTGTAGCTGATGCGTGTCACGAGCCGGTGCGGTCGCTGACACCGCATGACAGTGGAGACGGCCGGGGTCCTCGAGGGGACGCCGAAGGACATCGGGTTGGTACGTGCGATGGGTCAAGAGATCGGCAGTGGACGTGTGGAGACACCAAGGAGACGAGGCGCGGTGCGACCTGCCGACGAGGACGACCTCGTCGCACTCGTACGGGCGGCCGACCGCGGTGACCAGGAGGCCTGGGACGCCCTGGTGGCACGTTTTGGCCGCATGATCTTCTCGGTCGCGCGCAGTGTGGGGCTGTCGCACGCGGACGCGTGCGACGTCTGCCAGACGGCGTGGCTCCGGCTCACCCAGCATCTCGGTACCATCGACGATCCCACCCGGGTCGGGGCGTGGCTCGCGACGACCGCGCGACGCGAAGCGATCCGGGTCTCACAGCGCCTGCAGCGTTCGTCGCCGCGCGACGAAATCGATGCGGTGCTGCCGCCGAGCTACGACCGGCTCGACCGCGACTTTCTCTTCAGCGACCGTGACCGGACCCTCTGGCAGGTCTATGCGGAACTCCCGGAGCGAGCCAGGACCCTGCTGTCGTTGCTCATGTCGGATCCGCCGATCTCGTACAAGCAACTCTCGGCGATCACCGGCATGCCCGTGGGGAGCATCGGACCCACCCGGGCCCGCATCCTCGACGACCTGCGCGCCCGGCTCGCCGAACGAGGCGTCACCGAACAGGATCTCGACGAGGCCGGTTGAGTGAGCGGTACCGCGGCGTCGCTCCGTCAGCGAAGGCGCGCGCGGTAGCGTGCACCGTGATGAACGCATCGTTCGGCGGGACGGGTCATGGGACGTGAGACCGAGAGGTGGGAGTCACTCGATCCGCAGGTGCTCCGTGAGATGTTCGGCCGGGTCGATCCGCTGCCGGAAGGTCTGCTCGACGATCTCGCCCGGGCGTTTCGACTCCGTCGGAGCGGTACCGAACTCGCCCGGTTGACCGACGAGGAACCGTCACCGTCACCGTCACCGTCACCGTCACTGGCCTCGGACGCTTCGGCGGCGACGGCGATCTTCGAATCGGACCGGTGTTCGGTGACCGTGGCATGGTCACCGGGTTCCAACGGGTCCGATCTGATCGACCTGGACGGGGCGGTGGAGCGGGCCGTCCCCGCGGCGTTGCTGATCGAGACGCCGGAGTCGACCACGAACGGGGTCGTCGACGGCCAACGGATCCACGCCGACGGGCTCCAGCACGGACCGGTCCGCCTCTGCCTGATCATGACCGACGCCGACGCCCCCTGGCTGCTCGAGACCGAATGGATCACCGTGTGATCTGAGCGGCCGCCGCGCCGAGTGGTATCAACAGCGCCGGTGCCGGCTCTTGTGTGGCATGGGCAGGACGACGCCGGCACCGAAGTCGAGGCGGGATCACGGCGCTGCCGGAGAACGCGAGCGCCGCGGGCCCACCATCGCGCTCGGGAGGCGAGCGTCATGAGGGTGGCGATCCTCGGACTCGGCTACGTGGGCACGGTCACCGCGGCCTGTTTGGCCGACCACGGCCACGACGTGACCGGCATCGACCCGGACCATCACAAGATCGACGCAATCCGCGCCGGTCGCTCACCGGTCGTCGAACCGGGCTGCGACGAGCTGATCCGACGGGCGCTGGTGCGACGCACGCTGTGGGTGACCGACGACGACCGGGCCGCGTCGACGGCCGACGTGATCCTCATCTGCGTCGGCACCCCGAGTGACCGCGGCGGGCGTGTGGACCTGAGCGCGGTCGACGCGGCGGTGCATTCTGTGGACGCCCTCTGGGACGATCCCACGTTCGACCCGACGATCCTCGTGCGGAGTACCGTCCCACCCGGGACCCTGCGTCATCACGTGGCGCCGTTGCTCGCCGGGGTCAGCGGACGGACCTTCGGCATCGATCTGCACCTCGGAACCTGTCCGGAGTTCCTGCGTGAGACGACCGCCGTCCGCGACTTCCACGAACCGCCCCTGGTGGTGGTCGGCGCCGACGACGACCACACCGCGGAGGTCACCCGGGCACTGTTCTCGTTCGTGGCCGCACCCTTGCACGTCGTCCGGCCGGAGACGGCCGAAGCGCTGAAGTTGTGCTGCAACGCGTTCCATGCACTCAAGGTGACCTTCGGCAACGAGATCGGCGAGCTGTGTCGGGCGACCGGGGCCGACAGCCGCGACGTCATGGCGCTGTTCTGCGAGGACCGGAAGTTGAACATCTCGCCGGCCTATCTGCGTCCCGGATTCGCCTACGGCGGTTCGTGCCTCACCAAGGACCTCCGGGCCCTGTCGGAGGTGGCGCGCCGCCACGATCTCGACCTGCCGATGTTGAGCCACATCGCCGTCAGCAACGATCGTCGGCGCGACAACGTGCTCGACCGGGTCATCGACGTCGGGGCGCGACGGGTGGCGATGCTCGGCCTGAGTTTCAAGGCCGGAACCGACGATCTCCGGGAGAGCCCGTACGTGCAGTTGGTCGAGGCGATGCTCGGTAAGGGCATCGGCGTGCAGATCTACGACGCCAACGTGAACCCGCGCCGGATGTTCGGCGGCAACGGCGACTTCATGGAGGCGCGCCTGCCGCATCTGCAGCGGTTGCTCACCGACGATCCGACCGCTGCACTGCAGGGCGCGGACTGCGCGTTGGTCGCCCGGGCGGACGAGCGCGTCGTGGCCGCACTCGACGCCGCGCGGCCCCCGGTGCTGATCGACCTGTGTGGAACGCTTCCCGAGGCCCTGGAACGCCAGGAGGGGTACGAGGGAGTGGCCTGGTGAGAAAGCGTGGCCGCCGCAGCGGTTCCACGCGCCCGACGCCACCTCGTCGTCGGACCCGGCGGCGTCGCGATCTCGGCGAGCTGCGCGTACTCGTCATCGTCCAGAACCTGTCGGTGCCCTTCGACCGCCGCGTCTGGCTCGAGTGCCTCGCGCTCGCCGCCGACGGCCACACGGTCGACGTCGTGTGTCCCAACGACCGCGGCGAACCGCGCTTCGAGGTGCGCAAGGGTGTGCGCATCCACCGCTACCGGCCCGCGCCGGCCACCTCGACGACCCTCGACTTCCTCGTGGAGTTCGCCTACTGCTGGGCCCGGACCGCGGCGCTCACGGCGTGGATCGCGCTCCGGCACGGGATCGACGTGGTGCAGGCGTGCAACCCTCCCGACACCTATTTCGTCATCGGGGCCGCGGCACGCCTTGCCGGCCGCGCCTTCGTGTTCGACCACCACGACCTGTGCCCCGAGCTGTTCCGGTCGCGCTTCGCCGACGCGGACGCGGACGCCGATGCCGACGGCTTGGCGCTGCGCGGGCTGTTGTGGCTGGAACGGATGACCTTCCGGACCGCGAACGCCGTCATCGCCACCAACGAGTCGTACCGTCGGGTGGCGCTCACCCGGGGAGGGCGTGAGCCCGCGGAGGTGACCGTGGTGCGCTCCGGGCCGGATCTCGACCGCCTCCGCCGGTGCCCGCCGCGACCCGGGCTGCGCGAGGGCCACGCGCTGCTGTGTTGCTATCTGGGGGTGATGGGACCCCAGGACGGCGTGGACCTCGCGATCGAGGCCGTGGACATCATCGTGCACGACCTGGGCCGGACCGACTGCCAGTTCGTGTTCATCGGTGCCGGCGACAGCTACGACGAGGTCCGCGCACTGGCGAGCGACTCCGACCTCGACGAGTGGGTGACCTTCACCGGCCGGGTGCCCGACGACATCGTCTTCGCGTACCTGTCGACCGCGGACGTCGGGCTGTGCCCCGACCCGTTGAACCCGTTGAACGATCTGAGCACCATGAACAAGACCATGGAGTACATGGCCTTCGGGATCCCGGTGGTGGCGTTCGATCTGGTCGAGACCCGGGTGACCGCCGGTGGCGCCGCGGTCTACGCGCCACCGAACCGCGTCGGCGCCTTCGCGAAGGAACTCGACCTGTTGTTGAGCGACGCGCCACGACGGCGGGAGATGGGGGCGACGGGCCGTCGGCGGGTCGAGACCGACCTCGCGTGGGCGCACCAGCGGGAGGCGTACCTCGGCGTCTACCGGTCGCTCGCCGGCCGGTGACCCCGACGCCGCACGGCGTCGGTCAGCAGCGGCGGCACGAGCTCGTCGGCGGCCCATGAGGCCAGCCGCTGGACCCGGCTCGTGTCGGGTCGGGTGTGGAACAGCGTGGTGTGCGCCGACGCGACCTCCGAGGAGGGGCGCCCGTTGGAGTAGTAGTACAGCGCGATCGACCGCCGGGCCCGATCGGGGGGACACGCGAGCGGGTCGGGGTGCCCGTGCAGGGCGTCGTCGGTTGTCGCGAACAGCACCATGCGGCCGGCGACCGGCGCGATGCGACGGCGGCAGGCGGTCATGTCACGGTCCCACAACTCGAGGTGACCCCCGTAGTCGTCGGACCAGTCGCGGTTCAGGTACAGCAGCAGATTCAGTCGACGGTCGAGCTGCAGGTGTTCGTGCCGGTTGAAGTCGGCGTGGATCCCGAGGCGGCCGCCCCGGCCGATCTGGTGCAGTCCGCCTCCGAGCAGATGCGGATCGGGGACGATCCCGGTGATGCCGGTGATGCGTTCGAGGAACTCGACGAACACCTGCCCGTTCAGTTCGTCGATCACCGCCCGTGTCATCGGCCCCATCTGCTCGGGGTCACGCAGCGCCGACTTGACCTCCCGGGTGGTCGCGAACCGTTGCCAGGCGGCGCCGTCGGGCAGCGGGAACTCCTCCGCGATCGCGGCGGCGACCGTCGCGTCGACGAAGTCGTCGACCACGATGTGCGGGAAGGGGCTCCCTGCGGCGAACTCGGCCGCGAGGCGCCCGGCGTGCGGGGCCAGCTCGGCTCGCCGCAGCGGGTCGGGGAGCGCGGTCAGCGCCGTGCGGCGCGCCGATGTGAGGGTCGATCCGATCGTCATGTGGTCACCTCCGAAGGTGCGGATGGATAGCCCGCTGCCCAGACGTGACGTTGCCGCCACGCCTCCGGCCAGGGTCGACGTCGTCCCGGGCGCCCGAGGGTGCCCAGCCGGACGGCGACCGACCGGAGCGCCACCCCGGTCAGGAGCAGCCCGATGCCGACCCGGGCCCGCAACGGGCTCCAGCGATGGCGCAGGATCGTGGCTCGTGCGGTGAGCAGCAACAGGGTCTTGTGGTCGGATCCGATCGGCGACCCGGCCCCGACGTGCATCACCTCGGCGGCAGGGGTCACGACCGGGTGGTAGCCGGCGCGACGGGCGCGCAGCGACAGGTCCGCGTCCTCGCCGTACATGAAGAACCGTTCGTCGAAGCCGTCGAGGCGCTGCCAGGCGGCCCGTTCGACGAGCAGGAAGCACCCGGTGACCATGCCGACCTCGCGGACGGTGTCGCGAGCCCACCCACCCAGCGATTCCGGGTCGAACAGGCGCGAACCGCGCCGCGCCGCGTCGGCCATCGTGGCGAAACACAGCAGGCTCCACAGGCTCTGCTGCCCCCAGCACGACCGGGGGTCGAGACGGCCGTCGAGGTCGAGGGTGCGGCCGCCGTAGATCCCGTGTCCGGGATGGTCGCGGGCGAAGTCGACGATGGCGTCGATGCTCCCGGGTCGGGGCACGGTGTCGGGGTTCAACAGCAACAGCAGCGGCGCCGTGGCGAGACGCGCCGCCTGGTTGACCGCACGGGCGAAGCCGACGTTGGTCGGGTTGGCGACGACGGTGACGTCGGAATGGTGGGCACGCAGACACGCCACGGACCCGTCGGCCGAGGCGTTGTCGACCACGATCACCTGAACGGCAGCATCCTCGGCGGCGGCGGGGATCGCGTCCAGGCACCGGTCGGTCAGATGCACCGTGTCGTAGGACACGATCAGGATCGACACGTCGGGGTGCGTGCGGCGGTTCATCTCGGTACCCACCGCGGCTCGGCACGGGCCATCGCGAGACGGGCGCGGAGCTTCGCCACGATCGACACCGCGAGGTACGCGGGCGCGTGGGCGACCAGCCGCGGCTCGTGTGCGACGACCCGGTACCAGCGGTCGCCGGGCTGCCGGTCGGGGTGGCATGCCGGGCCGCGACGCGCCAGTTGGAGATTGCCGACGAACACGCGCGTCTTGCGGGCGAGAAGGGCACGAAGCGTCGCGGGCGCGGCGTAGGTGACCCCGGGTCGGACCACGGCACGCTCGTGGAGGCCGAAACGTTGGTCGACGAACAGATCGTCGGCGATCAGGTCGGGGAAGTCGCCGAAGCGGGCGCGACCTCGAGCCGACAGGGCGTACACGCCCGACCCGCACAGCCCGGTGTCGACGACCCCGAGCCGTCGCCAGATGGCGTAGTAGGAACGCACCGTCCGCCCGGCGAGGCTCGTGTCGACCGTTGCGTGCGGTGCCGCCGCCGGCGCACCGTCGCCGATCGCCGAGACGAGGGCACCGAGCGCCCCGGGCGTGAAGGTGACGTCCGCGTCGACGTAGACGCGTGGGAATCCCTCGACGGCCCGGTCACCGGCGTTGAGCGCGGCGGCCTTGTCGGCCTCGGGCAGCTCGACGACCCGTACCGGTGGCTCGAACGATCGTGCGATCGACGCGGTCTCGTCGTGGCAGCCGTTGCACACGACGACGACGTCGAAGTCGCCTTCGGCCGCGATCGACGCAAGACACGCCGCGATGTGGCGCGCCTCGTCGTGGGCGGCGATGATCACGCCCGGTCGGTCGGCGGCGGTCACGGCACCACCCCGAGTGGCCGATGACGGGTGAGTCGCCAGAATGCACCGGCGCATCCCAGCAGCAGGAAGGTGATCCCGACGCCCATGCGCAGGCTGAACGCGTCGTAGGTGACGTAGGTGACCAGCGGGACCACCGCCGCGGCCGCGAGCGCCCGTCCCAGGCTCTGCAGTTCGGGATCGAGGGTGGTCCGACTGGCGTGGTGGGCGGCGACGAACGCGGCGCAGAACACGCTGATGAGCGCGACGAGTCCGATGATGCCCGTCTCGGCCAGCACCCCCAGATACTGGTTGTCGAGCAGCACGTAGCGGTCGGGCAGGAAGGTGCCGAAGCCGCGCCCGATCCACGGCGCCGCCCCGATGTAGATCCACGCCCGCTGCGCGTGGTCGGTACGAGCCACGTAGCTGCTGTCGGACTGCAGGTTCGTGAACAGGTTGCGCAGGGTCCCGAGCAGTCCGGGGACGACCGCGCGCATCGCCCCGAGGAACCCGATCGAGACGATCGCGGCATTGGCCCGCTGGGACCAGCTCCAGCCGAGCGCCAGGACCAATCCGGCAGCGGCGACCCCGAGAATCGCCGATCGTGACAGCGACATCGGCAGCGCCGCGGCGATGAGCAGCAACGGCAGTACCCGTCGCAGCCGCGAATCCGCCCCGCGGTGCATCGCCTGATGCACCGCGACGGGGAAGATCGTGGCGAGCACCACGCCGAACTCGATGGGGTGGACCGCGGTGCCGGCGACCCGGTTGAAGCCGTCCCTGACCTGGATGAGCTGCAGGTCGCCGTTGACGTGCGTGCCGGGGAACCACAGGTACTTCGTGATGTCGAAGTCGGTGAAGAACTGCATGATGCCCAACGCCGCGAGGGCGGCACCGGCGATCACGATCCGGTCGAGCAGCACCACCAGACGCTCGAGGCGGTCGATACCGTCGGCGGCGAGCCACGCCACGCCACACGCGGCGGCGAGCCCGAACAGCGCCGCGTCGGCCGCGCGGCTCTCGACCCCGTCCATCGCGCGCGCCGCGCCGGCGACCTCGCTGAGGGCGACGACCACGCAGAACGCCAACAGGGTGGTGCGAACCGGCTGCAGACCGGTGGCGCCGCCGATGGAGGGGACGAGCCGCCCGGCACCCCACCATCCCAGCGCGGCGATGCCGACGACCGCCGCGGGGGTGCCGGTCGATCCGATCACCCCGAAGACCAGGCGCGACGGGACGGCGATCAACAGGACCAGATAGACCGTCAGCAGGCTGACCGCGTCGAATGCAGCGAGCCGTCCGCGCCACCCGGTCGGCGCGGAACGTTCGGGGCGGGTCGACGGTGGCCGAACCAGTCGGGTGGCCACGGTCTCAGCGCCACGAACCCGCTTCGGATGCCCGGGCGGGGACCCGCTCGGGCACACCGGGTTCTCCGTTCGAGGCCGCGGCATCGTCGACCGGGGCTGCCAGGGTCGCCTGCCGAGCGCGGCGGCGCTCCAGAGCGAGTGCGACGGCCTCGGCGACGAGCGCCAGGCAGATCGACACGACCAGACCCACGCCGAGCACGGCGACCAGCGCCCGGACGCGCCCCGACACGAGGCGGTCGGCGCTGGTGGGGGTCACGACCGTCGACGCCGTGATCAGCGAACTGGCGGGCGCGCCGGCTTCGGCCTGCCGCTCGGTGAGCTGCCGGCGGAACTCCGCCGAGACGAGCCGCGTCGTCACCAGTGCCTGGTGGCCGGTGGGAGCTTTCGCCGTGATCGTGACGGTCGGGCCACCGGTGTCGGGATCGGTGGCGACGGTGTAGTCGGAGCTCGCGCCCCGCCGTACGAGCGCGTCGACGACCTTGGGTTGCATGACCTGGGTGCTCATCAGGTCCGCGGTGATCGTGATGCTGCTGTCGAAGGCCTGGTACGGGTTCACGGGCTCGGGAGCGGCCCCGGGGGTGGTCGCCGCCGCCGACGGGGTGTTCGGGGCGAGGAGCACCAGTACCGAGGTGGCCTCGTACGTCGGCGCCATCGTGGCCACGAACGCCGCGGCGACGAGCGTGCACACCAGGCCGACCAGCATCGCGTACCACCGACGTCGCACGATGCGCGCCGTGCTCACCAGATCCATGGCACCTCCAGCTCGTGTCTCCTCGCCGTGTTCACGGGCGGACCGGTTCGCCGGTGTCGGCCCAGACGTTGTCGGCCCACACCTTCGGCGTGGTCCTGACGGCGGCCGGGCCGTAGGTCGAGGAGTGTCCGAAGACGTTGCCGCGCACCACGGCGTCCTCGGCGTCGAGGTACAGGGTGTACGCGCCGCCGTCGAGCCAGTTGTCGGCGACGACGACGTGGCTGATCGGTGATCCGTAGTCGGGACCGATCTCGATGGCCGAGGTCTGGCCGGTGGGCCCGTCGATCCGGTTGTCGCGGATCACGATGTGGCTGCCGTCGGAGACCTGGATGCCGTCGTTGTGGCTCCCGGGCGTCATGTGGAAGTCGTGGAACCACGAGTCCTCGATCGTCGTGTTCGGGCCGGCTTTCGCGCCGTCACCGCAGCCGTGCACGTTCATGCCGATCGCGTGGTAGTCGTGGGTGCCGATTCCGGCCTGGCACGAGCCCGACCCGACCACTTCGGTGTCGATCACCCGCAGGTTGCGTCGGCCCGGATCGAGCCAGATCGGCCAGTAGTCGCTGCTGGTGACCCGGGTGTCGCGGATCGTGACGTCGTCGGCGTGGACGTGGATGGTGCCGTGGACGTCACGGCCGGCGATGACGGTACCGTCGCCGTGGACGTCGATCGGTCCGGATCGGGTCAGCTTCGTGCCCGCGGGCACACCGGTGTCGGTGGCGTTCCACCCCAGGGGTCCGCCGGAGCCGCGGAGCGGCCCGTCGCCGGATCGCCGATCGCTCCCGGCGGTGTGTTGACGGGTGCAGGCGGCGATGCACAACGTGGCGGCGAGGCACAACGCACCGCAGGAGAGCGGCCGTCGCCGGCGACGCCGCGCCGCGGTCGACGGATGGGTCGTGGTGAGGTGCACACCACAGAAGATCAGCTTCGACGGGGTCTGATACACGGCGTCCGCTGGCCCGACGATCCGTCGTGCGGATTCGCCGGACCGGCGGGCGGCCGGTGACCCGGAGCGGTGCCCGGGTTACCTGATCGGCTGGCCGGTGTCGTCCCAGACGTTGCCGGTGTTCGTCCAGGTCGACTGGGGCGTCGAGCGGTACAGGCCGTAGCCGTACCAACGCCCGAACCGGTTGTTCTCGAGCCTGAACCGGGTGGCGTCGATCCGCACGAAGTAGCCGCCGGCATTGATCCAGTTGCCGCGGACCACGACGTTGTCGGGCCGGATGCCGTAGTCGGTGTTGGTGTACACCGACGCGTTCATGCTGGACGACTCGCCCTTCGTCCGGGCGTCGAAACGGTTCCCCGACACGAGGATGTTCCCCCGTCCGGAGATCTGGATGCCGTCGTTGTGGTTGCCGTTGCCGGTCGCGAAGTCGTGCAGCCAGCTGTTCACGATGTTCACGTTCTGGTCGGCCTTGAATCCGTCGACCCAACCGTGGATGTCGCAGCGGACGATGCTGTAGTCGTGGCTGGACACGGCCGAGTCGTTGTTCGGGTTACCGCGACCGTCGAGTTCGGTGTCGACGATCGAGAGTCCGGTCGCGCCTCGGGCCACGTACACTCCGTAGAAGCCTCCTGAGCTGATGCGGGAGCGCTGGATGGTGACGTCGTCGGCTTCGATGGTGAGCTGGCCGCGGATGTCCTTGGCGTCGATGACGGTGCCGGACCGGGTGATGGTCATCGGACCGGTGTACGACGTGAGCTTCACCCCGGTGTGCTGCCAGCCGGTGTTCGACGAATCGGGTTTCGTCGAACCGGTGACCGGATCGGGATTGCAGGCCGCGAAGGCCACGATCGCCACGAGCGCCATGAGGGGCACGGCGAGGCGGCGGTGAAGGGCGCGGGCAGGCGCCGGGAAGATGCGGGGTCTGGGCATCTGAGGTGATTCCTTTTTCATTGGTGGGTGTTGAGGTCGTCGGACGCGGTCTCGACCGGTCGCCCCTCGCGTCGAGGTGCGTCAGACGGGGATTGCGGACGCCTCGGTTCGGCGCGGCGGGTTGCCGCGGATCGGGGCGCGCGCTCCTGTGGACCGGTTCGGTCGGTCCGCAGATTCGGTGCGGCCGGGCGAAGCGCTGGTCGGGCTCAGCCCGATGCCGCCACGCGTCGTGTGCCGGGAACTCCCGGTGCACGGGCCGTGGGGACTATCCGTTCGGGCTCGCCGGCCGGCTCGTCGGCCGGGTCGGTGGACCGGTCATGGCGCCGATGGTGGTCGGGCCACGCCGGGCGTGGGTGCGCGGGGGCGGCGAGGGACTCGGCGTGCAGCGCGCCGTCCAGACATCTCCTGGTCCTTGTCGGTCGTCGGTGTCGTCATGCCCGGGAGGACCGATAGCCCCTCGCGTCGACCTCGGGCGAACTGTTCGATGTGTCGATGGTGTTACGGCACAGGTGGAGGTGAACTTGAATGACGATGTGCATGACGTGCTGCGCTACGGCAGCGACACCGGTTCGCCGGTGTCGTCCCAGACGTTGCCGGAACTGGTCCAGGTCGACGCCGGGGTCACGTGGACCACGCCGTAGCCGTACCAGCGGCCGAACCGGTTGCCGACGAGTTCGAAGTCGGTGGCGTCGATGCGGACGAAGTAGCCACCGGCGTCGATCCAGTTGCCACGGACCACCACGTGGTCAGGGCGGATGCCGTAGTCGGTGTTCGTGTACACGGCGGCGTTCATGCCGGCCGACTCGCCCGCGGAGCGGGCCACGATCCGGTTTCCGACGATCGTGACGTCGCCGGATCCGGAGATCTGGACGCCGTCGTTGTGATTGCCGTTGCCGGTGGCGAAGTCGTGCAACCACGAGTCCTGGATGGTGACGTGCGCGTCGGCCTTGAAGCCGTCGACCCAGCCGTGGACGTCGCAACGGACGACCGAGAAGTCGTGGCTGGACACGGCCGAGTCGTTGCCCGGGTTGCCCTGACCGTCGAGTTCGGTGTCGACGATCGTGGTCCCGCGGACTCCGGTGGCCACGAACACGCCGTAGGCGTCGGACGACGTGATGCGGGAGCGTCGGATGGTGACGTCGTCGGCCTCGATCGTGAGTTGGCCGCGGATGTCCTTCGCGTCGATGACGGCGCCCGGTGTGGTGATCGTCATCGGTCCGTCATAAGACGACAGGGAGACACCGGTGGGTTGCCAGCCGGTGTTCGACGGGCCGGGGCCACCGGAACCAGTCGGCGTCACGACGGGCGCCGGCGGTGGGGGTGTCGCGGGCGCGGGCGTCGTGACGGTGGGTGTCGCGGGCGCAGGCGTCGTGGTGGTCGGTGCCACGGGTGGGGGCGTCGTGGTGGTGGTCGGCGGTGACGAGGGGTTCGGCGTCGCCGGTGCCGGCTCGGCCGACCCGCTGCGAGGGGTCAGGGCCGGCCGAGTCGGCGGAACTGCCGCCGACGGGCTCGTGCCGCGTGTCGAGTGGACCGGAGCCGGCGGTGCCGTCGCCGCATGCTCGACCGCGGGCATCCGGTCGTCGTGGGTCGACGCCAGCGTGCCGGCGGGGCGATGGGGGGCCTTCGCCGGACGGGTCGCCGGCCGGGCCGCTCGGCGACGGGCGGTGACGGCGCGTGCCTTGCCGCCCCGTGCGGCCGGTCGTGTGGCTCGAGCGGCTTCGGTGTTCGAGGCCGTGTGCGGGGTCGCCGGCGACGGGTGGCCGGAGGGCTTGTCGTGGCGCCGATGGTGGGGAGCGGCGTCATGAGCGGCGTCATGGACGGCCGCGGTTCTTCTTGCCGGTGGATCGGCTCGACCTGATCCGGTCGAACAGGACGCGACCGTCAAGGCGACGGCCAGGAGTCCCGGCAGGACGGCGGTGCGGGCGCGCCGGGCGCGCCGAGGCGTGGAGGTCCGTGCGAGGGGTGGGGACATGAGTGATCCTTTTGGGCTCGGAGGACGGGCGGATTCGAATGACCCTTCGCCCCTCGCGTCGGCCGATTCCGTTGCATCCCCGTTGGTGGTGCTCGCCGTAGCGTAACAGGACCGTCATGAAGATGTAACAATCTGCGGGCTTTCTGTCATGAAGTACGGTCCTGACCTGGGTCGGAGGTATCAGGGCTCCTCCGACCGGCTCATCTTCCACGGGCGTGCCGTTGCCCGTCCGCCGTGCATCCCGTGTCGAAGGAGTCGGAGTGATCCAGACGACGACCCGCATCCCGCTGGTGGACGTGTCTGCCCAACATCGTGAGGTGGCCGATCGTCTCAGACACGACCTCGAGGCGCTGTTCGCCATGGCCACGTTCGTCGACGGACCGCAGGTCGAGGCGTTCGAACTCGCCTATGCGACCCACGCGCATCGCCGCCGGTGCGTCGGGGTCGCCAGCGGCACCGACGCGCTGCGCCTGGCACTCGGTGCCGCGGGGGTGCGCGCCGGCGACGAGGTGATCGTTCCCGCACAGACCTTCGTCGCGACGGCCGAGGCCGTCATGCAGCTCGGCGCCACGCCGGTCGTGGTCGACACCGACCCCACCCACCACCTCCTCGACCCCGAACGGATCGCCGAGCGGATCGGTGCACGTACCCGGGCGATCGTACCGGTGCACCTGTTCGGCCAGATGGCGCCGATGGGGCCGCTCATCGCGCTCGCGCAGCGTCACGGCGTCGTGATCGTCGAGGACGCCGCCCAGGCACACGGCGCGTCGCAGCACGGCCGGACCCCCGGTTCAGGCACCGTCGCGGCGGCCACGAGCTTCTACCCGGGCAAGAACCTCGGCGCCTGCGGCGACGCCGGGGCGGTGTTGACCGACCACGCCGTCATCGCTGACGCGGTCACCGCCGCCCGTGACCACCGCAGCGTCTTCGGGTCGGTCGCGGAAGGGCGCACCGGGTGCGGGCTCACCGGCGGCAACGCGCGTCTCGACAGCATCCAGGCGGTGGTGCTGTCGGTCAAGCTGCAACGACTCGGCGCCTGGAACGCGGCGCGCCGACGGGCGGCTCAGCGCTACGACGACCTGCTCGCGGCGGTGGACGACGTCGAGACCCCGACGGTCATGCCGGGCAACGATCACGCCTGGCATCTGTATGCGGTCCTGGTTCCGGCCACCGCGCGCGACGTCGTGGTCGAACGGCTGCACGCCGCGGGCATCGGCTGTGGCGTGCACTACCGGTACCCGCTCCACCTGCACCCCAACCTGGCGCACCTGGGCTACGCCACCGGCGACTGCCCGAACGCCGAGGCGGCCACCTCGCGCCTGGTGTCATTGCCGCTCCATCCCCATCTGTCCGCATCCGACCAGGAGCGGATCGTCGAAACCCTCGTCCGGGAGCTCGCCCGTGGCTGAAGCCGGCGCCCACGGCCCGGTGGTCCACCCGACCGCGCTGTGCGAGGGCGTGAACGTGGGACCGGGCACCCGCATCTGGGCTTTCGCACACGTGATGCCGGGCGCCACCGTCGGCGCGAACTGCAACCTGTGTGACCACACCTACGTCGATGACGGCGCCACGCTCGGCGACGGAGTCACCGTGAAGAACGGCGTCAGCGTCTGGGACCGGGTGACCCTCGCCGACGACGTGTTCGTCGGCCCCAACGTCGCGTTCACCAACGACCGGGTCCCGCGGGCCCGTCCGTTTCGGACCGATCCCGACGGGTACCTCGGCACCCTGGTGCAGCGCGGCGCGATCTTGGGCGCGAACGCCACCATCGTGTGCGGGGTGACCATCGGCCGTCACGCGTTGGTCGGGGCCGGTGCGGTCGTCACCCGCGACGTCCCCGACCACGCGGTCGTGGTCGGATCCCCGGCAGAACGGATCGGCTGGATCTGCGTCTGTGGGCAACGCCTCGACGAGCGTCTGCGGTGCCGGTGCGGACGCACCTTTCGGATCGACGACGCGGGGCAGGTCATCCCGTCCGGTCACGGGTCCCTTCCGGGCTGAACGCGTCGTCGGGGCGGCCGACCTCACCGGGGCGGAGGCCGGAACCAGACCGAGCGCCGGACCCGTCCCTCCTCGACCAACGCACCCACCGAAGCGCACCCGAGGCCGGCGCGCGCCAGCGCCGCGATCGTCGCGTCCAGCACCGCCGCCCGGTCGAGTGACGCCACCGGATCACCGGGCGGCGGTTCGGGGCACAGACCGTCGTGCAGGAGCACGATGTCGCCCGCGCCGGATTGCCCGGCCAGGCGCCCGGCGATCTCGCAGGGCGGGGATGCCTCCCAGTCGGCCCCCTCGGGGCCCCAGACGACCACGTCGAGCCCGGTACGTCGGGTGGCCCGGTAGGTGCCGAGCGTCTGGGCGCCGAACGGTGGGCGGTACCACCTGAGCGTCCGACCGCTCACCGCTTCGAGCCGGCTTCTGCCTTCGCCCACGATCTCCTCGACCGGTCGACGGGCCAGAGGGAGCGCCGTGTGGTCGACCCCGTGCAGACCGATCTCGTGGCCGGCGTCGACCACGTGGCGCACCAGTTCCGGATACGACTCGGCCCGTTCGACGAGCATGAAGAACGTCGCGCCGACCTCGGCACGCGCCAGCACCTCGAGGATCGGTTCGGTCCATCTCGGATCCGGGCCGTCGTCGATGGTCAGCGCCACCAACGGTGCGTCGGTCGTCACGCCGTGCACCGAGCCGACGCACCGGCCCAGGATCGGGTCCACCGCACGGCGCACGACCGTCCGGCCGCGGGGACCGAGACGGTGACGGAGCCGCCACGCCGCGTCGACGCAGCGTTGGCCGACGGCGACCGTCGCGCTCATGGGCCGACCCCCATCGTCGTGAGGACGCGGCCCGCCACCGCATCCCAGGTGAACTCGGACCGGACCCGGTCACGGGCACGACGCCCCATCGCGGCCGCGCGGCAAGGATCGTCCAACAGCAGACGTAGCGCCCGGGTCACCGCGACGACGTCGCGCGAGGCGACGAGCAGGCCGGTGTCGTGGTCTCGGAGCACTTCGCTGCGGCTCTGCTCGTCGAAGGCGATCACGGGCAGCCCCATCGCGCCGGCTTCGAGGATCACGTTGGGGAACGCGTCGAAGTCCGACAGCAACGCGAGGCAGGTGGCCGACCGGTAGATCGCGACCAGGCGGGCAAGGTCGCCGGCCACCCGTGGATCGAGGCGACCGACGACCTCGACGCCGGAATCGGCGATGCGTGGGGTGCACCCGACGATCACCAGGCGCGCGTCGGGCACGTCGTGTCGGACCGCCCGCCACGCGTCCAGCAACAGCGGGCCACCCTTGAGATCCCAGTCGTAGCCGACGAACAGCACCGTCGGAGGGCCCGTCGCCGGTCGCCGCGTGTCGAACGTGCCGATGTTGGTGGCCCCGGCGCCGATGGTGACGACCCGGTCCCGCTCCTGGCCGAAATCGTCGACGACACTGGCGGCCGCCCACTCACTCGTCGTGAAGATCGTGTCGCACGACGCGAACACCCGCTGCTGCCAGTCGATCGCCCGGCGCACCCCGGCCGGCGTCGCCCGACTGACCGCGAACTCGCCCGCTTCGACCGCCTGGACCACGGTGCAGTCGGTGACACAGAAGGTGGCGACGTCGTCGCGGTCGATGCACACGTGGGTACCGATCTGCAACGCGTGCGTGATGCGGCCCACGTCGGTGATGCGGTGGTCCACCCGGGCCGAGAGGCGTTCGACCACGGGCGCGGACCAGTACCAGTCCGGGTCGACCAGTGGTGCCCGACGCCCCCGGACCCTGCCACGCAGGATGCCGCGCCAGTACAGGGCGCCACCCAGCAGATCGCGGACCCGGACCTGTCGGGAGGTGACGGGCAGCACGGTCACGCCCCGGTGCTCGAGGTGGGTGAACAGCGCCGCGCTGTAGCCGCTGAAGGTCCGTCGGTCGAACGGGTCGGTCGTGGCCACCGCGGCCAGTCGGATGCCGTCTTCCACGGCCTCGCGCGAAGCGGCCGGTGATCGCGATGCGGTCGTCATCGCCGATCACCGCGCCTCGGCCAGGAGCCGATCGCGCGCCGCGTCCGTGACCGGGGAAACGGCCATCCGACCGGTGAGCGTCGCCAGGGCCCGTTCGACCTGGACGACCGCCTCGTCCCAGACCACGCCCCGTACACTCGCCGCCGCCCGTCGGGCATCGGCGGCGCGGGTCGTGGAGTCCACGGCCGCCTCCAACGCGTCGGCGAGCGCGTCGGGTGTGGGTGCGGCGTAGCGGACCGAGGGGTTGTCGAGCACCGCCCGGGTGTGCGCCGCGTCGTTGACCACGGGCAGGCATCCGGTGGCGAGCATCTCGAGCGGGAGCAGCGACAGGTTCGTGAACGACAGCACCAGACCCGCGGCGCATCGGTTGAACAGCGCGTTGATCTGCGGCGCGGTGAGCACCCCGTGGTCGGTGACGCGAAACGGGAGGCGAAGGCCACGCAGATCCGAACCGAACAGATGGATGTCGATGTCGGCGCGACGTGACGCCAGTCGGGACAGCGCGAGGATCCCGAGGCCGAAACCGCGCCGAGGCGTGCCGGGGCGGGCGTAGAACACCACCGCCCGGCGGGGCGAACGCTCGAGGTTGCGGTAGACGTCGGTGTCGACGCCGAGATCGAAATGGTCACAGGCCATCGCGTGGTCGTGCTCGAGCTTCTCCGAGAGCCACCGGCCCGCGCAGATCCCGTGGAACCCGAAACCGTAGGTCGCCTCGGCGAGGACCGCCGCCGAACCGGCCGGGGAGAACCACGGTTCGAAGTCCTGGACCGCGTACGCCCGTGCCGCTTCGATCGGGGCATTGCGGACCACGTACGCGGTCGGCCACGACGTGGCCACCAGCACGTCGTAGGACGGCCGGGCCAGGCGTGCCAGTTCGCCCGCGTCGGTGACCCGGGCGGCCATCGGTTCGAAGTGGTCCTCGATGACGTGTCGGCTCGTCGCCACGTCGCCGGGGCAGTACTGGTCGTAGATGTGGATCACATTGCGGTGACCGCGCTGCTCGAGCCCTCTGACCAGACGGAACAGGGTCGTGTGACCACCCGACCCGGCCGAGGGGGGTCCCATGACCCAGCCGATCGACATCGGCCCGTCCCCCGGCGTCGTGCGCGACGGCCAGAGCCGTTTGGGGGCTGCGACGTCGGCCGCGGCGATGCCGAGTTCGTCGGTCGGCGGGGCGAGGCGTTCCGCGGCCGAACGGAGCAGCTTGGCCGACAATGCCCGGGCACCGCCCGTGCGCCAGGTGGCGCGCACCTGGCGCCCGGCCCGGCCCAGCGCGACAGCACGCCGTGCCGTCCCGGGTGGTCCCAGGGCGAGGGCCATCACGCCCCCACTTTCGCGACCGGGTCGATCCGCGGCGGATCGACCATGGCAGGGGTGGCAGCCGGGGCGTCGGCCGGCGCGGGGCGCTGGCGCCGCCAACGCCCCACGGCTCCCCACATCACCACCAGGTGCGTGGCCAGCCCGGCGATCGCGGCAACCGCCAGCGCCACGAACGGCTCGCGGAACTGGCGGTGGACGATCCACGCGACGCCGAACGTGGCGGTCGCGCCGAGCAGCGGACGGACCACGGCGGAGGCCACCCGTCGCAACCCGATGCCCCGACCGCGGAGCAGCGCGAGGTACGCCGGGGTGACGACCCCCAGCGCGACGACGAGATGGCCGACGCCGACGCCGTCGATGCCGCCCACGTGCGCGCCGATGGCGAGCGCGGGGACCAGCGCGACCAACCACAGGATCTGGACCCGGAACACCGCAGACGAGTGCCCCAACGCGACGATCAGGTCGTAGGTGAGCTCGAAGGCGACCCGGAGCCCGCCGAGCACGGCGAGCCACACCAGTGCCCGCGCCGCCCCGCTCCAACGGTCGCCGTAGACGAACCGCACCGCGGGCAGCGCGAGGGCCGCGAGCAGTGCACCGATGGGCAGCGCGAGGCTCAGGAGCTGACTCAACGATCTCGTGAACACCTCCTCGAGCTGCTCGGGTCGGTGGCGGAGTCGGGCGAATGCGGGCAGCGACACCGACCGCACGCTCTGCGAGAACATCTTCACCGGCCAGCTCGAGAGGTTGAAGGCGAGCACGTACACGCCGAGCGCCGTGGCGCCCAGCACCCGGCTCACGACCACGTAGTCGACGTTCAGCACCGCGAAGACCAGCAGCCCCGAGGCGGCGAGTGGCAGGCCGAACCGGAGCAGGCCCCGCACTTCGGTGCGGTCGAATCCCGGTCGCCACGAGCGGCCACTGAAGCCGATCAGGATGGCCGCGGAGGCCGCGTTGCTCGCCACCCAGGCCCACGCCAGACTCGACGGTCCGAACCCGGCGGCGGCCATGGGGACGGCGACCGCGAGCGAGACACCCAGGTTGGTGACATCCGCGGCGGTCTGGATGTCCTGGCGGAAGCGTTGCTGGACGAGCGCGGCGGGCACCGCGGACAGTCCCGCGATCACCAGCGCCCCCGACAGGATCTGCAACGACCCGGTCGCACCGGGATTGTGCAGTGCCGAGGCGACCGAAGGTGCGGCGAAGAACAGCGCGACGGCCAGCACCGACGCCGACACGATGGAGATGGTCGCGACCGTGGGAGCGATCGCCTCGGTCCGTTCGGGTTCACGCACCACCGCGACGCTCACCCCCAGTTCGCTCACGTTGACGATCAGGGTGAACGCGACGAGCGCCGCGGAGAACACGCCGAACTGCTCAGGGGCGAGCAGGTGGGCGAGGACGATTCCCATGACGACCTGTCCGGCGCGTCCCACCAGGTTGTCGAACAGACTCCACACCAGCCCGGCGCGGACCTTCACGCCCAGTTCGTCGGATTGGCGCCAACCGGTTCGGGCCCGCCTCACGGTGAGGCCGCCGGTTGCCGGTGCGGTGCCCGGTGGTGGACCGCGGCCGCGTGGACCACCTCGACGACCCGGTCGACCTCGGCCGCGGTCAACGCGGGGTGCAACGGGAGGATCAGCGACTGGGCGGTGAGCCGTTCGGTGACCGGCAACGGCACCCGGACGTGCCGACTCGCGGCCCGGGCGTAGGCTGGCTCGAGGTGCGCCGCCATGAAGCCGCGTCGTGCCGAGATGCCCTGGGCGGCGAGGCCGTCGAGCAGGTCGTCGCGCATCTGTGGGAAATCGTCGGGGAGCGTGATCCAGAAGGACTGGAAGTTCGTCCGGCCGTGCGGCGGGTCTGCCGCGGTCACCAGACCGGCGACGTCGGCCAGGCCCTGTCGGTAGCGTGCCGCCAGGGCCCGGCGCCGCTCGAGCATCTCGTCGAGCCGGGTGACCTGCACCGCGCCGATCGCGCCCTGGATGTCGGTCATCCGGTAGTTGAAGGCCGGTTCGGTGTACCGCTCACGTCGCGTCGAGCGGGCCGCGTGACGCTCGTACGCGTCGGTGTCGACCCCGTGGTTGCGCAGCGCGCGCAGCCGGCGTTCGAGGTCGGGATCCGACGTGGTGACCATGCCCCCCTCGCCGGTGGTCAGCAGCTTGCGGGCATGGAACGAGAACACCGCGAGCGGCGTGTCACCGCCGCCGACGGCGTGGCCGCCGACCGTGGAGCCGATGGCGCACGCGGCGTCCTCGATGACCGCGATGCCCAGCGGTCCGCACAGCTTCCGGATCGGTTCGACGTCGGCGGGGATGCCGCCCTGGTGCACCACGGTCACGGCCCGGGTGTCGGGGCTGAGCGCGGCGGCCACGGTCGCCACGGTGACGTTCTGGGTGACCGGGTCCACGTCGGCGAACACCGGGGTCGCGCCGGCGTGGACCACCGAGTTCGCGGTGGCGATGAACGACAACGACGGCACCACCACCTCGTCGCCGGGCCCGACCCCGGCGGCCACCAGCGCGAGATGGAGCCCGGCGGTGGCCGACGACACCGCCACCGCGCCGCGGCAGCCGACCGTGTCGGCGATGGCGCGTTCGAAGCGGGCGACCATCGGACCCTGGGCGACCCAGCCCGATGCGAGCACCTCGGCGACGGCGAGTCGTTCGGCCGATCCCATCCACGGACGTGCCACCTCGATCATCGTGTGCTCCTCATCGCCAGTTGCGTGCGGTCACGGCCCCCGACAGCACCGCGAGTTCGGTTGCGGACCGTGACCGCAGGCGATCCGCGAGATCCGCGAGACCGTCCGCCAGCCCGATGGTGGGACGGTGGCCGAGTGCCCGCGCCGCTTCGGTCGAATCGGCGACCAGACGGGCGACGTCGCCGGGACGGGGGTCGGCGTGCACCACCGGGCTCGCCGACCCGGTCATCGCGACGATCGTCCGCGCCAACTCGTCGACGGTCACCTCGCGCCCGGAGCCGACGTTGAACGTCCGACCGCCGATGTCCGGCACGACCCCGGCGCGGGCGATCGTGGCGGCGGTGTCGTAGACGTGGGTGAAGTCCCGGGTCTGGGTGCCCGAGCCGAACACGTACAACGGGTCGCCGTGCAGGGCCTGCACGAGGAACCGCGGGATCACCTCGCCCGAATCGCCTTCGGCGTGTGAGCGGGGTCCGTACGCGTTGAAGGGTCGAATGACGACGGCGTCGAAGCCGTGTGTGCGGGCCAGCGCCAGGGCGCAGGCCTCGCCGGCGAGCTTGCCGGCCCCGTAGACCGTGTGGGGTCGCGTCGGATGCGATTCGGTCATGGGTGCGCAGGTCGCGTCGCCGTAGACCTCCGACGACGACACGTGCACGAACCTCG
>CAZQSU010000001.1:0-85532 GCA_964595905.1 uncultured Iamiaceae bacterium | reverse complement strand
CGGGTGAAGAAGTACTTCATCGACACGAGCTTCGTGTCGCCGGAGATGATCTCGTTGGCATCGGCTTCGAAGGGCAGGCGGATCCGCACGCCGAACGAGTTCTCACGCCCGGCGCCCTCCATGGCGGCGAGCATGATGCCGGGCCCGGCCCCGGTGACGGCCATCCACCCCCGTTCCGCGGCCAGGTGCATCAGCTCGCGTGCCTGCACGTACAGCGGGTCGGACTCCTGGGTCCGGGCCGAACCGAACACGGTGAGTTTGCGGCGGCCGCGCACGGGGGCGAACGCCGCGAACGCCTGGCGCATCTCACGCAGGGCCGCGGACGCGATCTTCAGATCGAGGCGTTCCGCGTCGATCGAGGCGAGCCGCACCCCTTCCAGGAAGATCCTCCGCAACAGGTCCCGGTTCCCATCGGGCGCGATCTCGTCGAGCAGATCGTCGATCTGTCGGTCCCAGTCGCCGTTGCCCGTGGTGTCGCGGCGACGTTTCGCGACCGGCGAAGAGTCGGTCACACCGCGACCGGTTCGGGCCGGCCGCGCTCGACCCGGCCGTACAGCGTCGTGCGCTGCACGAGGCGACGACCGAGCGGGGCGACCAACTCGCCGAAGCCGGCCTCGTCCATCATCTGACCGTGCTGGGCACCGGCCGCACGCGAGATGTTCTCGTCCATGAGGGTGCCACCCAGGTCGTTCGCTCCGGCGCTGAGCAGTTGCCGCACACCGGGGGCGCCCAGCTTCACCCACGACGCCTGCACGTTGTCGATGCTCCCGGCATACGCGATCCGCCCCACCGCGTGCATCAGCACCGATTCGCGGAAGGTCGGTCCGCGGCGTGAGCGGCGGCGCAGGTAGATCGGCGACGCCATGTGGACGAAGGGGAGCGGCACGAACTCGGTGAACCCGCCGGTGACGTCCTGCAGGTCGCGGGTGCGCAGCAGATGCCGGGCCCAGTGGCGGGGCTGTTCGATCGAGCCGTACATGATCGTCACGTTCGAGCGCAGCCCGACCGAGTGCGCGGTGCGGTGTGCGTCGAGCCACTCGTCGGTGTCGATCTTGTCGGGGCACAACTCGGCCCGGACTTCGTCGTCGAGGATCTCCGCGGCGGTCCCGGGCAGGGTCTTCAGGCCCGCGTCGACGAGGCGCCGCAGGTAGTGGGCGAGGGGCTCGTCGAGTCGCCGTGCTCCCTCGGTCACCTCGAGCGCGGTGAAGGCGTGGATGTGGATGTCGGGCGCCGCGGCGTGCACCGCCCGGGCGACGTCCACGTAGTAGTCGCCGTCGAAGTTCGGGTGGATGCCTCCCTGCAGACACACCTCGGTCGCGCCCAGCTCGGCGGCCTCGACGGCCCGCTCGGCGATGTCGTCGAGGGTCATCAGGTACGGCCGACCCCGCAGGTTGAGCGACAGCGGCCCCTTCGAGAAGCCACAGAACCGGCACTTGAACGTGCACACGTTGGTGTAGTTGATGTTGCGGTTGTGGACCCAGGTCACGTCGTCGCCGACGGTCCGACGGCGGAGCTCGTCGGCCACCGCGGCGACCCGCGCCACTTCGGGGCCACGCGCCGAGAACAGGGTGACGATCCGGTCCTCGTCGACTCGCTCGCCGTCGAGTACCGAGGCGAGGACCTCGTCCACCGGACCACCCCTGGTGGGCACGCCGACGACGACGGGCGGAGCATCGGGCCCGACGAGCGTCGGCGGCTCGGCGTCGGCGCCCGAGTACCACGCGGTGTTGCGATGACCGACCTGCACGACATCCGCGCCACTGCCCGCATCGATCGCAGCCGCGATCTGCTCGGGGAAGACCGCGCCCGGGTCGTCGCGGGCGAGCCCTTCGGCGTCGGAGCGGTCCAGCACCGGGAACCGGTTCGCCTCGTCGAGCCAGCGTTCCGGTCGCAGCACGAATTCAGGGTGCACGGTGAGGCGCGGCGCGAGCGCGTGGCCGGCGGCCTCGGTCACCTCACGCAGTCGGTCCAGTGCCGGCCAGGGTCGCTCGGGGTTGACGTGGTCGGCGGTCACCGGCGAGACGCCGCCCCAGTCGTCGACGCCCGCGTCCAACAGATGTGCGAAGTCGTCTGACAGGTTCGGTGGCGCCTGCAGGTGCACGTCCGCGGGCAGGATGACCCGCGCCAGCGCGATCGTGTCGGCGTACACGTCGGCGTCGCACGCCTCGGCCCGGTGCATCGCCGTGCCGGGTTTGGGCAGGAAGTTCTGGACGATGACCTCCTGGACGTGGCCGTGGCGGGCGTGGGCGGCCGCGATCGCCCGCAGCGCGTCGACACGGTCCTGGGCCGACTCGCCGATGCCGACGAGGATGCCGGTCGTGAAGGGGATCGCCAGCTCACCCGCGGCCTCGAGCGTGGCGAGACGTCGTTCGGGCGTCTTGTCGGGACTGCCCCGGTGCGCGGCGAGCTCGGGGTTCAGCGACTCGATCATCATGCCCTGGCTGGGCGAGACGGGGCGGAGGAGCGCGAGTTCGTCGCGGTGCAACGCCCCGGCGTTGGCGTGGGGGAGCAGACCGGTCTCGGTGCGCACGGCCTCCGCGGCGGCCGCCACGTAGTGGATCGTCGAGTCGTAGCCGTGGTCCCGGAGCCATTCGGCGGCGACCGGGTAACGCTCCTCGGGCCGTTCGCCCAGCGTGAACAGCGCCTCGTGGCAGCCCGCCTCGGCGCCACGCGTCGCGATCCGCAGCACCTCGTCGAGTTCGAGATAGGGGTGCTCGAGCCGGGCCGGCGGTTGGGCGAACGTGCAGTAGCCGCACCGGTCGCGACACAACATGGTGAGCGGGATGAACACCTTGGGGGAGTAGGTGACCCGGGTGCCGAAGGCCCCGTCCCTGATCGCTCGAGCCTGCGCTCGGAGCTCGTCGGACGGGATGGCAAGGAGCGCGTCGTGCATGAACCTGGACCCTACCGCCACGATCGGCGGAGACGTCAGCGCCTCGGCCGCTCGATCATCTCAGGTGTTCAGCATCACGCCCAGCCACAGTGCCCCGATCGCCGACAGTGACGTGAGCGTGCCCCAGACGGCGAGGCCGGCCGTGGACTTCGATCGCTGGTGGGCGAACGCCGACACGCCGGAGAGTCCCACCACGACGACCTTGACGACGAGGGTGGTCCGCCAGGCCGTGTCGCCGGAGTGGAATCCCCGGGTCGCCGCGATGTTCCACACCCCCGTGGCGATGAGCACCGCGAACGCGGGCCACGCGAGCCGGTTGAAGCGGCGGGCGAGGGTCTTGGGAAGGGACGGGTCGATCTGGCGCGCCCCGGGGACGAGGCCGGCGAGGGTGAGCTGGCCACCGACCCAGATCGTCGCCGCGATGATATGGACGAACAGTCGGGCGGTGTTCCAGTCAACCGGTTCCATTGCGTGCCGTCGTCGGTCGTCGAAGTCGGTGGTGCCGGGTCGATCAGCGTTCGGTGAGGCCGGCCAGGACCCGGCTGGCGCTCATCCGCCGGTCGTCCGCTCGGGGCCCCTGCTCCGGGGTGGTACCGAGCCCGAACGCGGCCAGGGTCGACACCGCGTTGATCAACGGTCGCAGGCTCCTGGGCGGCGGGAAGTACTCGTCCTCGTCGGTCAGGTGCACCTCTTCGACACCGTCGCGGGGGGCGAGCACGTCGATCACCTCGGTGACCAACTCGTCGGGAGCGGATGCACCTGCGGTCACCCCGACGGTGCCGGTGAGATCATCGGGCAACTCCGCGGCGCCGTTGACCCGCAACACGCGCGCGCAGCCCTCGTCGGCGGCGATCCGGGCGAGGGCCCGGGTGTTCGACGAGTTCTCCGACCCGATCACGATCACCGCGTCACAGCGGTGCGCCATCTCGATCAGGGCGTCCTGTCGGTTGGTCGTGGCGAAACACAGATCCTTGCGTCCCGGCATCCACATCTCGGGGAAGCGTTCGTGGGCATGCGCGGCGAGCAACGCCCAGTCGTGCTGGCTGAGCGTGGTCTGGGTGAGCAGGGCGACCGGCCCGTCGAAGTCTTCCAGAGCATCGATCTCGGCGATCGACTCGACCTGGTGGATCCGTCCCTCGGGCGCCTCGGCGACGGTGCCGATCGCCTCCTCGTGCCCCTCGTGGGCGATGTAGATGATGTCGAAGTCCTTCTTCGCGCGGGTGCGGACCTCGTGGTGGACCTTGGTGACCAGCGGGCACACGGCGTCGACGACGAAGCCACCCCGCGCGTTCGCGCCGGCGACGACCTCGGGGGCCGAGCCGTGTGCCGACAGCATCACCGGTGCACCGGGCGGGACCTCCGCGATGTCGTCGATGAACACCACACCCTTGGACTCGAAGCGTTTCACGACGATCGCGTTGTGGACGATCTGGTGGTAGCAGTACACAGGCGGCTCGAACGCGCCGACCATCCAGGCCAGTGCCTTGATCGCCATCTCGACCCCCGCGCAGAACCCTCGGGGCGCGGCCAGCAAGACCCGGTCGACGTCCATGGACCGCAGGATAGTGTGCCCCGCCGATGGCCGAACATGTCGGATCGGTCACATCGCAGGTCCGGACCGCCGCCGACGGGAGACCACGTGCAACAGATCTCGACAACGATCGCCGACTCGACGCCCCTGCCCCGCCAGACAGCGAAACCCCGCCCGGGCGCTCCGAACGTGGTCGTCATCGTGCTCGACGACGTCGGTTTCGCACAGCTCGAACCCTTCGGGTCCGACATCGCCACCCCGACGATCTCGTCGTTGGCGGCCAAGGGCCTGTGTTACCGCAACCACCACGTGACGGCGATGTGCTCGCCGACCCGGGCGGCGATGCTCACCGGGCAGAACCACCACGCCGTGGGGATGGGCTTCCTGCCCGAGGTCCCGATCGGCTTTCCCGGGTACGACGCCCGCATTCCCCGCTCGGCCGTGGCGCTGCCGAGGTTGCTGCGTGACGCCGGGTACGCCACCTTCGCCGTGGGCAAGTGGCATCTCGCCCCGCGGTGGGAGGTCTCCGCATCCGGTCCGTTCACCCAATGGCCACTCGGGCTCGGATTCGAGCGGTACTACGGCTTTCTCGCAGGCGACGCCAACCAGTACGCGCCCGAGCTGGTCAGCGACAACCATCTCGTCGGGCCGCCGGGCGACTGGCGCGACGGCTACCACCTCACCGAGGACCTGTGCGACGCGGCGTTGGGGTTCGTCCGCGACGTCCATCAGGCCACCCCGGGCAAGCCGTTCCTGTTGTGGTTCGCGACCGGCGCCCAGCACGCGCCGCACCAGGCACCGGCCGAGTGGATCGAGCGGTTCCGTGGCCACTTCGACGACGGCTGGGACGCCTGGCGCGCCCGGATCGTCGAGCGCCAGCAGGCCTCGGGCATCGTGCCCGCGGGCACCACACCGAGCGACCGACCGCCCTGGGTCACCCCGTGGGCCGACCTCGACACGGACCGGCGGCGGTTGTTCTCGCGGATGATGGAGGTCTACGCCGGGTTCCTGGCCCACACCGACGCGCAGATCGGCCGCCTGCTCGCCGGGCTCGACTCGATGGGTCTCGGCGACGACACCCTGGTGTGGTTGTGCTCCGACAACGGGGCCAGCGCCGAAGGCGGACCGCACGGATCGTTCAACGAGCTGCGTTTCACCCACGACCGCCTCGACGACGTCACCGAGACGATGACCCTGATCGACGAGTTGGGAGGACCCCGCTCCTATGAGCACTACCCGTGGGGATGGGCGTGGGCGGGCAACACCCCGTTCAAGCTGTGGAAGCGCTTCACCTGGTTGGGTGGGGTGCGGACGCCGCTGATCGTGCGCTGGCCGGGCCGCATCGGCCCCGACCACACCGGTGGGATCCGCGACCAGTTCTGCCACGCCGTCGACATGCTGCCCACGATCCTCGAGGCCACCGGCGTGGACCGCCCCGACACGATCGACGGGGTCGACCAGCGGCCACTCGACGGGGCGAGCATCCTCGACACACTCGACGACGCGGCCGCCCCGGCGCCGCGTCGCAGCCAGTACTTCGAACTGCTCGGCTCCCGGGCGATGTACCTGGACGGTTGGAAGGCCACGACCGACCACGTCGGTGCGCAGATGACCGTCGAGCAGGAACTGGTCATCGGATCGCACCGCTTCGCGGACGACCGCTGGCATCTCTACCACCTCGAAGACGACTTCGCCGAGGTGCACGACCTCGCGGCCGACCACCCCGACAAGCTCGCCGAGTTGCAGCAGGCCTGGTGGACGGCGGCGGGCAGGAACCAGGTGCTGCCCCTCGACGACACCTTCACCGGCAGAAGCGTCGCATTGGAGCCGAACCCGTGGCCGCCGGGGTTCTCGATGACCTACCGTCCCGGCGGATCACCGGTCGCCGAGGACTTCCTGCCACCGATGGGGCCCGGCTTCACGATCCTGGCGAGCGTGGCGTGCGCGTCACCGAACGACTCGGGGATCGTCGCGGCCCTCGGTGACTGGAACAGTGGCTGGGGCATCTGGCTGCTCGGTGGGCGGCCCTGCGCCCACATCCGCCTGTTCGGTCACCCTCACGACCTCGTGGGCTCCGATCGGCTCGGTGCGGGCGAACACGAGATCGCCTTCGAGTACCGCCGCCTGGAAACCGGGGGCGGGCCACTGCGCCTGTTCGTCGACGACGAGGTCGTGGCCGAGGGCGTCCTCGACGACGACCTGCCGTTCCGATGGCAGATCGGCGGCGCCGGCCTTCGCCTCGGCCACGACGAAGGGCTGCCGTTGAGCGACGCCTACGAAGTGCCCTTCGGCTTCGACGGCACGGTCGATGAGCTCGAGATCCAGAGCCACGCGCTCGAACGCCCCGACCTCGACGACCCCCATCTGCACCGTCTCATCGCCCGGGAGTAGCCCCGACCGTTGGCCCGGGTGGCAGAACCTCTAGCGTTGACGTTTCGCGAACCGGCGGTCGTCCCGCCACGCGAATCTCCGCTGCGATGCCGACGCCACCGATGACCACCCGCGACCCTTCCCCCGACCGCCGACTCCCGATCGTCGCCATCGTCGGCCGTCCGAACGTGGGCAAGTCGACGTTGCTGAACCGGATGATCGGTCGTCGCGAAGCGATCGTCGAGGCCCGGCCCGGGGTCACCCGCGACCGCAAGGAAGTCACCTGCGACTGGAACGGCTACCCCTTCGTCGTGGTCGACACCGGCGGTTGGATGCCCCACGGCGACGCTCTCGACGACAAGGTCTCCGCGCAGTCCGAACGGGCGATCCTCGACGCCGACCTGGCGCTCCTGGTCGTCGACGCCACGCTCGGCCCCGGCGACGACGACGCGCGGATCGCCCAGCTGCTGCGTCGACGGGGCGGTCCGGTCGTGGTGGTCGCGAACAAGGTCGACGACGCGCTGCACGAGGGCATGGTCTGGGATTTTCTCTCTCTCGGCTTCGGTGAGCCGGTCGGGGTGAGTGCGCTCCACGGCCGCAACGCCGGCGACCTGATGGACCGGGTCGTCGCCGAGCTCGAGGCGAGTTTCGGGCCGGCGGCGCCCCTCGACCCCGCGCCCGACGCCGATGCGTCGCTGCGTGAGGCGTCCGGCGACGACGACGCCGCCCGCATCTTCGCCGTGGCGCTGGTCGGCCGACCCAACGTCGGCAAGTCGACCCTTTTCAACCGGCTCATCGGCGAGGACCGGGCAGTGGTCCACGACCTTCCCGGCACCACACGTGACGCGATCGACACCGTGGTCGAGACCGACGAGGGGCCGATCCGGTTCGTCGACACCGCCGGCATGCGCCGGCGCAGCAAGGTCGACCAGGGCACCGAGCGGTTCTCGACGATCCGGGCGCTCGCCGCGGTCGACGCGGCGGACATCGCACTGTTGGTGATCGACGCGACCGAAGGGATCACCCACCAGGACCAGCGGCTCGCCGAACGAGTCGACGCCGCCGGTTGCCCGATCGTCGTCGTGCTCAACAAATGGGAATTGCTCGACGCGGAAGGGCGCCTGGACGTCACCGCGCAGGTCGGCCGCCGTCTGGCGTTCCTGGGCGACAGCGTCGTGTTGAAGATCAGCGCCCTGTCGGGCAAAGGGGTGCACAAGCTGCTCCCCGCGTTGGCGGACGTGGTGACCGCGTACCGCAGTCGCGTCCCGACCAGGCGGGTGAACGCGATCATGGCCGCGGCCCAATCGGCCCATCCCGCCCCGCAGGGGGCACGGGTGCTGTACGCCACCCAGGTGGCCAGCGACCCGCCGACGTTCACGTTGTTCACCAACCGCGAGCTGCCACGCACCTACCTGCGCTACCTGGAGAACACCCTGCGCGACGAACTCGGGCTCGGATCGACCCCGGTGAAGATGCGGGTGCGACGCCGGACATGAGACGACGGGCCGGAGCACTGGTCGGAACCGGCGCGGCGATCGGGAGTGCGACGCTGCTCGCCGTCCGCCGTTGGCGGCGTCGCCGCGGCGCCGCGACCGAGGCGCCGGCGCCGGTGCTCCAGGGCGGTCGTGCCGGACGGACCGGCGAGATGGCGCGCGCCGCGGGGCGGATCGGAGTGTCCTACGGCCTCCACCAGGCGCAACGCACCTTCGCCTCGGCCGCCCGCAGGGAGCGACTCGACGAGGCGTTCCTGCTGCACAGCGCCGAGGAGGTCACCGAGACACTCGGGAACCTCAAGGGGGTGATGATGAAGCTCGGCCAGATGGCGAGCTACCTCGACCTCGGTCTTCCCGACGAGATGCGGGACGCGCTGACCACGCTGCAGGCCGCGGCACCGCCGATGGCGCCCGAGTTGGCCACCGCGACCGTCACCGAGGCGCTCGGGGCAGAGGTGACCGAGTCGTTCAGCGAGTGGGACCCGGTGGCGATCGCCGCCGCGTCGATCGGCCAGGTGCACCGGGCGATCACCCGAGACGGCCGGGCGGTCGCGGTGAAGATCCAGTACCCGGGGATCGCCGAAGCGATGCGCGACGACCTCGAACACACCGACGTGCTCTTCGCGGCGTTGCGGATGCTGTTCCCCGCGCTCGAGGTCGCCCCGCTGGTCGCCGAGCTGCGGACCCGTCTCGGCGAGGAACTCGACTACGTGCACGAGGCCGCCAATCAACAGCGGTTCGCCGACGCGTACCGCGGCCACCCCTTCATCGTCGTGCCCGACGTGATCGACGAGCTGTCGAACGACCGGGTGCTGACCAGCGAGCTGTTGGTGGGCCGTCGATTCGCCGATCTCGCCGATGCGCCCCAGACCGAACGCGACCGGGTCGCCGAAGCCATCTTCCGTTACGTGATGCGCTCGCTGTACTGCATGCGATCGTTCAACGGCGACCCGCACCCGGGGAACTACCTGATCCTCGACGACGGACGGGTCGCGTTCCTGGACTACGGCCTCGTCAAGGAGTTCACCACCGACGAGGTCGACCTCTTCGCGGCGATGCACCGCACGATGGTCGACGAGGCCGACCCCGCCCGCTTCCGCGCGCTGCTCGTGGAGGCCGGTATCGTCGGGGCCGACACGCCACTCGGCGACGACCGGTTGTACGAGTACTTCTCGGGCTTCTACGAACACCTCCTGCGGGACGAACCCACGAAGGTCACCCGCGAGTTCGCCGCCGGGCTGGTCAGCCGCATGTTCGACACCGACGGCCCTTTCGCCGACGTGCAGCGCCACATCAACGTGCCGCCCAGCTTCCTGTTGATCCAACGCATCAACCTGGGGCTCTACGCCCTGTTCGCCGACCTCGACGCCACGGCGAACTGGCACGCCATCCTCGCCGACATCGTGACCTGGGCCGCCGGCTCGTCGCACGGCCCCTCGACCGAACTCGGTCGTGCCGAGGCCGCCTGGCTCGCCTGAACGACCGCGCCCGGGCGGGGTGACAGACGCCCGCCAGGACGATGTGCCCTCCCGTTCTCGGACCCGTGAGGGATACGATCGGGGGGTCATGGGAGTCATCGTCCTGTCCGTGGTCGCGGTCGCCTGCCTGGTGGCCACGACGTTCTGGACGCGCTCGGCCTTCGCCCACCGCCGGGCGTGGCACCGCGCGCGGCGTGAGTACGGCGCGCAGTCCGACGCGGCGGTGCTGGCCCGCACCTCGTTCCGCAAGGAGGTACACGCCACCTCGGTGTACCTGGCGCTGCTCGTGGCGACGGGGATCGGGCTGGCACTGAAGACCCGGAACGCGATCTACGCGCTCTCGCTCGTGCTCATCCCGGTCGGACTGTCGTTGGCGTTCTCCAAGGACTTCCTGCGCGCCCTGCGCCTGTCCGCGGAGCGTTTCACGATCGAACGGCGCGCCGTCGAGGTGCTCACCCAGGAGCAACTCGCCCCGAAGGCGTGGGCGGCACGCCTGGCACCCGAGGAGCTCCCGGATCTGACCGGGTTCGAACTGGGCCGTGTCTACCAGGCCGGCACCGGCATGATGGCCGGAGACTTCTACGACGTGTTCCGGGTCGCACCGAGCCGGGTCGCGGCGGTCATCGGCGACGTGACCGGCCACGGCATCGAGGCGTCGATCACGGCGTTCCAGGCCAAGTACCTGCTGCGGGTGTTCCTCCGCCAGTTCCGCGACCCGGCGCAGGCGCTCGAGGAACTGAACCGGCAGATCGCCACGATGGAACGCGCCGAGGAGTTCATCTCGCTCGTCGTCGTCGTGTTCGACACCGCCGCGTCGACGCTGCGGTACGCCTCGGCCGGGCACCCGGCAGCGTGGCTCTGGCACGACCGGGAGGTCCGTGCGCTGCGCGCCACCGGTCCGCTGTTGATGTTGGATCCCGACGGCGCCTACTCGAGCCGCGAGATCCCCCTCGACGAGGACGACCTGGTGTTGATGTACACCGACGGGCTCGCGGAGGCCCGCAACGGCGAGAACCTCTTCGGTGAGGAGCGGGTCGCGAACATCCTGCGACGCGACCCGGGCGCCGATCCCGGGGTGTTGTGCAAGGCACTGCTCGAATCCGCGAGGGACTTCGCGGAGACCGGGCTCACCGACGACGTGGCCATCCTCGCGGTCCGTCGCCGCTGAACGCGCGGCGCCCGTCCGACGGCGGTCGGCGACCCATCTCGTAGTCTCGGGGCCGATGACCGCCGACTCCGACAAGACCACCGTGACCGACCCGCTCTCCGCGGCGCTCCGTCGTGCGCCCGAGGGCAACCTGGCCCGAAGCGGCGAGAAGCTGGCCGCACAGCACAAGTTGTTCGTGCGCGAACGGATCGCGCTGTTGTGCGACCCCGGCTCCTTCGTCGAGGACGGGCTGCTCGCGAACGCCGCCGCGGTCGATCTGCCCGCCGACGGCGTGGTCACCGGCGTGGGGCGCGTCGACGGGCGACCTGCGGTGGTCGTGGCGAACGACCCGACGGTCAAGGCCGGTTCGTGGGGCGCCAGAACGGTGGAGAAGATGGTCCGGGCCACCGAATACGCGCTCGGACACGACCTGCCGATCTTCTGGCTGATCGATTCGGCCGGGGCGCGGATCACCGATCAGGTGCAGCTGTTCCCGGGGCGACGCGGCGCCGGCCACATCTTCTACAACCAGGTGAAGTTGTCGGGCCGGGTTCCCCAGATCTGCTGCCTGTTCGGCCCCTCCGCGGCGGGCGGCGCGTACATCCCGAGCTTCTGCGACATCGTCATCATGGTCGAGGGGAACGCGTCGATGTACCTGGGTTCGCCCCGCATGGCCGAGATGGTCATCGGCGAGAAGACGACGCTGGAGGAGATGGGCGGCGCCCGGCTGCACGCGACCGTGTCGGGGTGTGGCGACAACCTGGCCGACGACGACGCCGACGCCATCGATCAGGCCCGGGCGTGGTTCAGCTACTTCCCGTCGCGCTGGCGCGAAGACCCTCCCTGCTACGTCTCCGCGCCGCCCGCCCGCGACTTCACCGACGACCTCGTGCCGGCCAGCGACACCGCGGGGTATGACACCCACGACGTGATCGACGCCCTGGTCGACGAGATGAGCTTCTTCGAGATCAAGCCGCTGTTCGCCCCGGAACTGGTGTGTGGGCTCGGCCGCCTCGACGGCCACCCGGTGGGCATCGTCGCGAACAATCCGGCGGCCAAGGGCGGCGTGTTGTTCGTGGATTCCGCCGACAAGGCCGCCCGCTTCATCTGGTGCTGTGACGCGTTCGGCATCCCGCTGATCTTCCTGGCCGACGTCCCGGGCTTCATGATCGGCACCCAGGTCGAGGCCCAGGGCATCATCCGTCACGGCGCCAAGATGGTCTCCGCGGTGTCGGAGGCGACCGTGCCCAAGATCTGTGTCGTCGTGCGCAAGGCCTACGGCGCCGGCCTGTACGCGATGTCGGGGCCGGCGTTCGAGCCCGAGGCGACGCTGGCGTTGCCCACCGCGCAGATCGCGGTGATGGGTCCGGAAGCCGCGGTGAACGCCGTGTACGCCAACCGGATCGCCGCGATCGACGACGAGACCGAACGGGCCGCGTTCGTCGCGGAGCAGCGCGAGCTCTACGCCGAGGACGTGAACCTGCTGCGCCTGGCCAGTGAACTCGTCGTCGACGCGGTCGTGCAGCCGGGTGACCTGCGACGTGAGCTGATCGACCGTTTCGCGCTGGCGCGGGGCAAGCGCCGGGCCTTCTCCGACCGTCGCCACGGGGTCCCGCCGGTCTGATCGAGCGGCGACGCCGGGACGACCCCGGTGGATGTGGGGATCCGTGGTGCCCGCGGGCACGATGGAGCCATGGGTTCCGACGTGCTCCGTGGCCAACGGGTCGTGATCCGCGACGTCGGCCCGAGAGACGGGCTGCAACCCGAACGGCCCGTGCCGGCGGTCGAGCGGGCACGGCTGGTCGACGCCCTGTTCGCCGCGGGGGTCCGCCACGTCGAGGTGACCTCGTTCGTCAGCCCGAAGGCGGTGCCGGCCATGGCCGAGCCTGCTGCGGTGCTCGACGCGATCCGTCGGCCCGACGACGCCACGGTCACGGTGCTCGTGCCGAACGAACGCGGGGCGCGCGACGCCCTGGCGTGTGCGATCGACGAGCTGACGGTGACGATCTCGGCGTCGGAGGCCTACAACCGGCACAACGTCAACCGGTCGATCGCGGAGTCGCTCGATGCGGTCGCCGCGATCGCCCGGCTGGCCGAGGCGGCGAGCATCCCGGTCGACGCGGTCGTCAGTTGTGCCTTCGGTTCGCCCTTCGAAGGTGACCTCGCACCCGGTGAGGTGGCGTCGCTCGGCGACTCGCTGCTCGACCGGGGCTGCACCGCGGTCACCTACGCCGACACGACGGGGATGGCGACGCCCCGGCGGATCGCCGACCTGCTGGAGGAGACCGGTCCCACCGTCGGCCTGCACCTGCACCAGACCCGGGGGACCGCGCTGCTCAACGCCTGGTGTGCGCTGGAGCGCGGGGTACGCCGCTTCGACACCTCGGTCGGCGGTCTCGGTGGGTCGCCGTTCGCGCCGGGGGCCGCCGGCAACCTGGCGACCGAGGAGTTCGTGGCCGTGCTCGACGACGTCGGGGTGGTCACCGGCATCGACGTCGACGCGGTGATCGACGCTGCCCGGATCGCCGCCGAACTCGTCGGCCACGACGTGCCCAGTGCGGTCGCCAGGGTCGGCCCGCGTGACCGGCTCGTCACGGCGGGGGAGTGACGTCGTGCCCTGGTGCGACGGCTGTGACCGGTACCTGAACCCGAACACCGTGCACGACGACGGAACCTGCCCGTCGTGCGGAGCACCGATCACGAATCCACGGAAACTGGAACGTGCCCGGCGCGGGCGGGGGAGCTCCGCCGACGCGATGGCCGTGCGGGCCGGACGGGCCGCCGGGCGTGCCGCTCGGGACGAGCCGGGCGCTGCCGGCGACGACGAGATCGACACGTCGACCCCGTGGCATTTCAAGGTGCTGCTCGTGGCGCTGGTGATCTATCTCGGTTGGCGACTCGTCCAGGGTGTGCTCTGGGTGACCCACAAACTCTGACGGCTTCCTCGGTCCGACCCCGACCGGAGTACACTCGCCGACGTAGGAACGGGCTGTGGCGCAGCTTGGTTAGCGCGTCGGTCTGGGGGACCGAAGGTCGTGGGTTCGAATCCCGCCAGCCCGACCACTGCATGACAACAGGTTCAACGGTCACGGCATCACCGGTGTCATCAGGCGTCGTCCGACCGGCGACGTGTGCGTCGTCGCATTACTCACGCGATGGGCGGTCCCGGGTCTGACCGACCCCGACAATGTGGTCGCCGGTGGCGTGCCCGCGGGCATGCCCCGCTCCCATGGGAGTCACCCGCCGGCTCCGGCACTGGTAGCTCGCTCGGGGTTCGCGCCGTCCAACGTTGGAGCGACTTTTGAGCGGCGCCAGCGAAGTTGTCGCTCCAACGTTGGACAACCGACCTCCCCGTCCCGACGATGGGCGTGCCCGCGGGCACGTTCCCGTGGGGCTCGAGCGTCTGTGCCCGCGGGCACGGTCAGACGGAACAGTTGGGGCGACGCATGGCGCGTCGTCGTCGAGAACGACGTCCGTGCGGGACTTGCGTATGTCTGTGAGACACGCCGAGGCGCGGTCTGGCGGCTCCCGACAGATCCCTCAGGCGTCGGCGACGCCGGCCGCCCCCTGGGCACGCAGCGCCTCGCGGATCGCACCCGCGGCCCCGTCGAGGGCGTCCTCGGCAGGGGAGGGGTCGGCAAGCGCGAAGTTCAGGTCGGCCTCCGACGTGATCGGGATCGTGTGCAGGTGCACGTGGGGCACCTCCAGGCCGGCGATGACCATGCCGACCCGGTCGCGCCCGAACGCCGCACGCTGGGCGAGCCCGACGGTCTGCGCGACGCCCATCAGGTGCGCGTTGATCTTGGGGTCGAGATCGAGCCAGTTGTCGACCTCGGCCCGGGGCACGATCAGCGTGTGGCCCGTCTGGATCGGGTTGATCGTCAAGAACGCGACCGCCAGGTCGTCGCGCCATACGAACCGACCGGGCAACTCGCCGTCGATGATCTTCGAGAACACAGTGGACATGGTGACCTTTCGTCGTCGAACTTCTCACCGGGCCCGGCGGTACGCCGGGCGCGCACAGTGATGAACCTAGGCTGTGCGCCGTGACCGACGTCGCCTCACCTTCCGCCCTCGGCAAGCGTTGGAATCCCTGGACGATCCCGAATGCGATCTCGGTGGCGCGACTCGCGTGCCTGCCCGTGTTCGTGTACCTGCTCTTCGGCGCGGCGAACCGCGCGGCGGCCGGCTGGCTCCTCGCCGCGTTGGGGATGACCGACTGGGTCGACGGCTACATCGCGCGGCACTTCGACCAGGTGTCGGAGCTGGGCAAGATCCTCGACCCGGTGGCCGACCGGATGCTGTTCTTCGTCGGGCTCACCTGCATCCTGATCGACGGCACCATCCCCGTGGCGATCGGCGTCGCGATCCTCGCCCGGGAGGTCGTGGTGGGAGCGACCACGGTGGTCCTCGGCATGCTGGGAGCACGACGCATCGACGTCACCTGGTTCGGCAAGGCCGGCACGTTCGCCAACATGATGGCGGTGCCCTCGTTCCTCGGATCCCACAGCACGCTGAGCTACGCACCGGTGCTCGGTGCGCTCGCATGGGTCACCGTCGTGCCCGGGCTCGCGCTGTCGTACTACGCGGCCTACCTGTACATCCCGATCGCCCGGCGTGCCCTGGCCGAGGGCCGCGCGGCCCGGTCCGGGGCGACCGGCTAGCCAGTACCCTCGGTGAGATGAAAGCCGTCATCATGGCCGGCGGCGAGGGAACCCGGCTGCGCCCGCTCACCTCGAACGTCCCCAAACCGATGTTGCCCATCGCGAACATCCCGATGATGGAGCACATCGTCGACCTGTTGGTCTCGCACGGCATCACCGACATCGTCGTGACGGTCGCGTACCTGGCCGACACGGTGCGGAACTACTTCGGTGACGGCTCCGAGTTCGGGGTCCGCATGGTGTACGCCACCGAGGACACGCCGCTGGGTACCGCCGGGTCGGTCCGCAATGCGATGGACGAACTCGACGAGCGTTTCGTGGTCATCTCCGGCGACGTGCTCACCGACATCGACCTGACTTCGATCATCGCCTTCCACGACGAACGCGACGCGCTGGCCACGATCGGTCTGGTCGCGGTCGAGAATCCGCTCGAGTTCGGGATCGTGATCACCGACGAACACGGCGCCATCGAACGCTTCCTCGAGAAGCCCTCGTGGGGGCAGGTGTTCAGCGACACGATCAACACCGGGATCTTCGTGCTCGAGCCCGAGATCTTCGACTTCATCCCAGCCGACGGCCCGTCGGACTTCTCCTCGGACGTGTTCCCCGAGGTGCTCGCCGCCGGCAAAGGGCTCTACGGCACCGTCGCCACCGGCTACTGGGAGGACGTCGGCACGCTCGATGCCTACAGCCGGGTGCACACCGACGTGCTCGACGGTCGGGTCGACGTGCGGATCGACGGCTTCGAGTTGCGCGACGGCGTGTGGCTGGGGGAGGGGGCCGAGTTGCACCCCGACGCGCTCGTGTCGGGCAAGGTCGTGATCGGCGATTCGTGCCGGGTCGAAGCCGGCGTCGAACTCGGCGCCTACACGGTGTTGGGGAGAAACGTGCGGGTCCGCGCCGACGCGCACCTCGAACGGGCGATCGTGCACGACAACGTCTACGTCGGGGAAGGGGCGTCGTTGCGAGGCGCGGTCGCGGGCCGGGGCACCGACCTGCGGCGGGGCAGCCGTCTCGACGACGGCGCCGTCGTCGGTGACCAGTGCTTCATCGGCGAGGACGCGGTGGTCTCGTCGGGGGTGAAGGTCTTCCCGTTCAAGACCGTCGAGGCCGGCGCGATCGTGAACTCCTCGATCGTCTGGGAATCCAAGGGCGCGCGGAGCCTTTTCGGGCGCTTCGGCGTGTCGGGCATCGCGAACGTCGACGTGACCCCCGAGGCCGCCTGCCGTGTCGCGATGGCCTACGCCACGACCATGCCCAAGGGCGCGACGGTGGTGACCTCGCGCGATTCCTCGCGTGCGGCACGGATGTTGAAGCGTGCGGCGATGGCCGGTCTGAACGCCGCCGGCGTCAACGTCATGGACCTCGAGGTCGCCTCGCTTCCGGTGACCCGCTTCGTGGTGTCCCAGCCACGGTCCGCGGGCGGGTTGTCGATCCGTCTGGAGGGCGACGACGCGCAGTCGGTGGGGATGCGGTTCTTCGACTCCGGCGGACTCGACCTCTCCGAGGCGGCGCAACGGAAGATCGAGCGACTCGTCAACCGCGAGGACTACCGACGGGTCCTCGCCAGCGACATCGGCGACATCGCGTATCCGCCACGAGCGCTCGACCACTACAGCGTCGCACTGCAGGACACGGTCGACCTGGCGATGCTGCAGGAGGCGACCCCGAAGCTGGTGGTCGACTACTCGTTCGGGTCCACGTCGTTCGTGATGCCGATGCTGTGGTCGAAGATCGGCGCGGACGTGCTCGGGGTCGACCCGTACGGTTCGACCTATGGCATGGTGACCTCCGACGCCGAGGCCCGGCTCCACCGGGTCGCCGATCTGGTCACCACCTCGGGCGCGGACCTCGGCGCCGTCATCGACCCCGACGGCGAACTGCTCACCCTGATCGACGGGACCGGCCGGGTCCTGTCGGGCACCGAGGCGTTGCTCGCCTTCGTCCACCTCGTCGCCGATCAGATGCGCGGAACCTCGATCGCGGTTCCGGTGTCGGTGACCCGCCAGGTGGTCGCTGCGGCAGCACCCGGTGGCGCGTCGGTCCGCTGGACCCAGACGTCGATCGGCGCACTCATGGACGCCGCACTCGAAGCCGACGTCGGCTTCGTCGGCGATGCCTCCGGCGGTTTCATGCTCCCGGGCTTCCTACCGGCATTCGATGCCGCGGCGGCGCTGGTGAAGCTCCTGGAGTTGCTCGCCCGCGCGGACACCTCGCTGGCCGACGTGGTCGTCGGGCTCCCGCGACCCCACGTGGTGCACTCGACGATCGTGACCCCCTGGGACCGCAAGGGCATGGTCATGCGGACCCTGGTGGAACAGACCCAGGACCTCGACGTCGACCTGATCGACGGCGTGAAGGTCTGGCACGGCGACGCGTGGGTTCTCGCGATCCCGGACGTGACCGAACCGATCACGCATCTGTGGGCCGAAGCCGACGACGAACGCTCGGCCACGCAGCTCCTCGACGAGTACGCGAGGCGCATCACCGAACTCGTGCGGTGATGCGTCCCCAGGCCCCCGGGACCGGTGCCCACGGGCCCGGTCCGCCGCGATAGGTTGGACGGCCATGGACGTGCCCGAGAACCTGCGTTATTCGACCGATCACGAGTGGGCGGAACTCACCGACGGGGAACTCCGGGTCGGCATCACCGACTACGCGAGAGACGCGCTCGGCGACGTGGTGTACGTCTCGCTTCCCGAGGTCGGGGTCGATCTCGAAGCGGGTGCGGTCGCCGGAGAGGTCGAGTCGACCAAGGCCGTTTCCGAGATCTACGCGCCGGTCGGCGGACGGGTCGTCGCGGTGAACGACGCGCTCGTGGAGAACCCCGAGATCCTGAACGACGACCCCTACGGCGGCGGATGGCTGTTCCGCCTCGAGCCTGCCGACACCGGAGCATTCGACCAGATGCTCGACGCGGCGGCGTACCGCGCCCACACCGGTGACTGATCGCAGACGGACCTGAGTCGTGTACTGCAACAACTGTGGTCACCAGAATCCACTCGGTTCGAACTTCTGCTCGTCGTGCGGCGCCGTGTTGAACCCGACCGGCGACGACCCGGCGACCGTCACCTTCCAGCTCGAGTCGGTCGCGGGTGCCGACGAGGTCGAGGTCGAACTGGACGACCTCACGGTCAACGGGGTCATGGTCGTCACCCGTGGGCCGAACGCAGGGTCCCGTTACATGCTCGATGCACCGTTCATGACCGCCGGCCGTCACCCCGACAGCGACATCTTCCTCGATGACGTCACGGTTTCGCGCAACCACGTGGAGTTGGTCAGGCAACCGTCGGGCGCCTACCTGGTACGCGACGTCGGTTCGTTGAACGGCACCTATCTCAACCGTGAACGCATCGAGGAGGCCCAACTCCACAACAGCGACGAGCTGCAGATCGGGAAGTTCAAGCTGGTCTACCTCGACGGCGGGGAGAACCAGTGACCACGAGGACGCACCTGTCGATCGGTGAGGTCCTGAGCCTGCTGACCGACGACTTTCCCGACCTCACGATCACCAAGATCCGCTTCCTCGAGAGCCAGGGCCTGATCAATCCGGAACGAACGGCATCGGGCTACCGGAAGTTCTACGACTTCGACATCGAGCGGCTCCGGTGGATCCTCCGCCAGCAGCGCGAGAACTTCCTGCCGCTCAAGGTGATCAAGGATCGCCTCGACCGGTCCGAGGGCAAGCTGCCCGCCGACGACGACCCGTCGGCTTCGGGGCAACAGCCGGCACAGGTCGAGCTCGACCTCGCCCGCGATCCCGGCAGCGCCGATCCACCGCCCGTGTGGATGGCCGACCACGCCAAGGCCGGCCCCCGCAACAGTGACGCCGGCGCCGCGGGAGCGGCCGCGGAAGCTCACCCTGACCGTGAAGCTCACCTGAAGACCGCTGCCGCGCCGGATGCCCCGGAGGCTCGAGCGGAGGTCGAGACTTCCAGCGGACCGGCAACCGGGTCGAAGACCAGAGCCAAGCCCAAGCAGCAGAAGGCCAGATCATCACCCAAGTCCGGTCGAGCCGACGGCGGCGACCCGGCCGATCCCGACACCCGACCTCGATCGGAGCCTTCCATGTCGGCACCCCCGAAACCTCCGGCCGCCACGGGCGCAGCACCCGAGCCGAACCCCGGCGCCGACGTCAGCGACGTCTCCCTGACGCGGTCCGAACTCCTCGACGCCGCGCACCTCGACGACCGTCAGCTCACCTTGCTCGAATCGTTCGGGATCGTCGTCGCGGCCGACGACCTCGATGATCCGTCGTACGGGGCCGAGGCACTGGTCTGTGCCCGTCAGGCCAAGATCTTCCTCGACCTCGGCGTGGAACCCCGTCATCTGCGAGCGTTCAAGGTCGCGGCCGATCGCGAGGCGGGCCTGTACGAACAGCTCACCCTGCCCCTGTTGCGCCAGCGCAACCCGGCGGCCCGGTCGGAGGCCACCCAGATCGTCCGTCGGCTGACCGCAGCCGGTGCGACCCTGCACGCCGCGCTGCTCCAGCAGTCGATGCGCAGCCCGATGCGGACCCGCCGCTGACCGCAGACGCGCCTTCCGGCGGAACACCCGGATCGACGCCACTAGAATCGCCCGCATGATCGATCTCGAGCTGATCGGGCTACGGGTGGAGCCACCTGCGAACACCCCGATCGTGCTCCTGCGTGAGATCACCGGCCAGGGTCGGATCCTTCCCATCTTCATCGGCGGGGCCGAAGCGACCGCGATCGCCTTCGTTCTCGAAGGGGTCACGACCCCGCGGCCGCTCACCCATGATCTGTTCCGCGACGTGCTCGAAGCGTTGGGCGCCCAACTCGCCAGGCTCGTGTTGACCGGCCTCCGTGACGGCACGTTCTTCGCCGAGTTGGAACTCTCCACCCCGTCGGGGACGCGGACCGTGTCGTGTCGGCCCTCCGACGGGATCGCCCTCGCCCTGCGGACCTCGTCGCCGATCGTGGCGACCGAGGAGTTGCTCGACGAAGCCGGACAGACCCCGATCATCGAAGACGTCGAGACCGGCGAGTCGGCCGACGAGGTCGTCGAGCAGTTCAAGGACTTCATCGAGCACGTCGATCCCGAGGACTTCGCCTCCTGACACGGCCCCGGCGGGCCGGCTCGCCGGGCCCGTGCAGGCGGCACATTGACAGCATGAGTCGATCGGCCCTACGTTGGCGTGTTCTGCGGCCGTAATTTCACGGGTGTGGTACATCGATGAACGGGAGCGACGGTGGAGGCACATCCGAAGAACGATGGAGCGGACCAGCAGGGATTCAGCGGACGCCAGAGCGCCGACATCGTCGGCATCACCTACCGGCAACTCGACTACTGGGCCCGCACCGACCTGGTCCGGCCGAGCCTCACCGACGCCACCGGCAGCGGGTCGCGGCGGCGTTACTCCTACCGTGACCTCCTCGAGCTCAAGATCATCAAGCGACTCCTCGATGCGGGCATCTCGTTGCCGGCGGTGCGCAGCGCCTTCGGGTATCTGCGTGACCAACTCGACACCGACGTCGCGAGCGCCCATCTGGTGCTCTCGGGGTCGTCCGCGGTGCTCGTGCGTGACGGTGAGGAACTCATCGACGTCGTGAACCGCTTCAAGGGCCAGGGGGTCCTGAACCTGCTGGCGCTGTCCGACGTGCAGACCGAGGTCGCCGCCGCGGTCCACGACCTCGTGCCGGAGGTCGCGACGACTCCCGGCAGCGGGGACGCCGCCACGCCGCTCGCCCGATGAGCGTGCACGTCTCACCACTCGACGCCGTCCATCGTCGAGCACAGGCCAAGATGGTTCCCTTCGGTGGCTGGGACATGCCACTGCACTACGCCGACGGCACGTTGGCCGAGCACCGTGCCTGCCGGTCGGACGCGGTCGTGTTCGACGTCAGTCACCTCGGTGCCGTCCTCGTCGACGGCGACGACGCCTTCGACCGCCTCCAACGCACCCTCACCAACGACCTGGGGAAGATCGAGCCCGGCCGGGCCCAGTACACCCACCTGCTCGACCCCTCCGATGCGTCGGTGACCGACGACATCATCGTGTGGTGGACCGAACCCGAATCGTTCGTCGTGATGCCCAACGCGTCCAACACCGGAGGGGTCCTCGCCGCGCTGGGGTCGCCAGGGCGCGACGTGACCTCCGAACGCGTGATGCTCGCGCTCCAGGGTCCGACCGCGCGGCGGCGCCTCGAGGCCATCGCCCCCGAGGCCGCCGGGGTCGGCCGTTTCCGGGTCACCGGGTTCACCTGGCGCGGCCACGCCTGCACCGCCGCGGGCACCGGCTACACCGGAGAGGACGGGGTCGAGATCGCCGCGCCCGTCGAGGCTGCCGAGGCCCTGTGGGAGGCGGTGGTCGACGCGGGATTCGTGCCGGCCGGGCTCGGGGCACGCGACACCCTGCGACTCGAGGCCGGGCTCCCGCTGCACGGTCACGAACTCGGTCCCGGCATCACCCCGTTGCAGGCCGGACTCGGCTGGGTCGTGAGCTGGACCAAGGGTGACTTCCGGGGGCGGACGGCGCTCCAGGCCGAACGCGACGCCGGGGTGGCCCGGCACCTGGTCGGCATCCGGGTCGAGGGTCGGCGCCCACCCCGCGCGGGTCAGGACGTGTCGGTCGACGGACGGACCGTCGGGCAGGTCACCAGCGGGAACTTCTCGCCCTCGTTGCAGACCGGGATCGCCTTCGCACTGGTCGAGCCCGACGTCGGCGAAGGCACCGCCGTGGGGGTGGTGACCAACCGGGACCACCTCGACGGGACCGTCGTGTCGCTACCGTTCCTGCCGCTGCCGTCGTCGGGCTGACCAGACACCGCCTCAGTGTTCGTAGGCCTCCATCGGGGGGCACGAGCACACCAGATTGCGGTCGCCGTGGACGCCGTCGATGCGCCGCACCGGCGGGAAGTACTTGTCGCTCCGCGCCCGGCCGGTGGGGTACGCCGCCTCGAAAGGGGAGTAGGGGTGGTTCCAGTCGCCCAGCAGCATCGCCGCGGTGTGGGGAGCGTTGACGAGCGGGTTGTCGTCGGCGGGCCAGTCGCCGGCACCCACCCGGTCGATCTCGGCCCGGATGGCGAGCATCGCGTCACAGAAGCGGTCGAGTTCGGCCAGGTCCTCGGATTCGGTCGGTTCCACCATGAGGGTTCCCGCCACCGGGAAGCTCATCGTCGGCGCGTGGAAGCCGTGGTCGATCAGACGCTTGGCGACGTCGTCCACGGTGACCCCGGTCGCCTTGGTGAGCGGGCGCAGGTCGAGGATGCACTCGTGCGCGACCCGTCCGGTCTCGCCCACGTAGAGCACCGGGAAGGCCGCGCCCAGCCGATGGGCCACGTAGTTCGCGTTCAGCACGGCGACCTTCGAGGCCTCGGTGAGGCCGTCGGGGCCCATCATCTGCAGGTACATCCACGGGATGGGCAGGATTCCCGCGGATCCGACCGGCGCGGCCGAGACGGGACCGATCCCGGTCGCGGGCCCGGCGGCGTCGTCGGCGGGGTGGTTGGGCAGGAACGGCGCCAGGTGCGCCGCGACCGCCACCGGCCCGATGCCCGGACCGCCACCCCCGTGGGGAATGCAGAACGTCTTGTGGAGGTTGAGATGCGACACGTCGGCTCCGAACGCCCCGGGTCGGGCGAGGCCGACCATGGCGTTCAGGTTCGCACCGTCGAGGTAGACCTGCCCGCCCGCGTCGTGGACGAGGTCGCAGATGTCGACGACGGCCTCCTCGAACACCCCGTGGGTCGACGGGTAGGTGATCATCAGCGCGGCGAGCTCGCCCCCGTGCTTGGCGATCTTGGCACGCAGGTCGCCGACGTCGACGTTGCCGTGGTCGTCGCACGCCACGACGACCACGCGCATCCCGGCCATGGTGGCGCTGGCGGCATTGGTGCCGTGCGCGGACGAGGGGATCAGACACACGTCGCGTCCGACCTCACCGCGGGACCGGTGCCAGGCCCGCACCGCCAGGAGTCCGGCGAGCTCTCCCTGTGAGCCGGCGTTGGGTTGCAGTGACACGGCCGCGTACCCGGTGATCTCACACAGCGCGCGCTCCAGATCGGCGATCATGCGGGCGTAGCCGGCCCGGTGACGGGCCGGGGCGAAGGGATGGACCTCTGCGAACGCCGGCCATGAGATCGGTTCCATCTCGGCGGCCGCGTTCAGTTTCATCGTGCACGAACCCAGCGGGATCATCGTGCGATCGAGCGCCAGGTCCGCGTCGGCGAGCCGGCGCAGGTAGCGCATCATCGACGTCTCCGAGCGATGCGCGCCGAACACCTCGGCGGTGCAGAACGGCGACGTCCGACCGCGGGCCGCCCCCAGTCGATCACCGCCCGGTCCGGGGGCACCGACGTCGACCGTCACCCCGAACGCGGCCAGTACCGTCGCGAGATCGTCTCCGGTGGTCGTCTCGTCACACGCGATGCCGACGTGGTCGTCGTCGACCAGGCGCAGGTCGACACCGTGTTCCTCGGCGGCCGCGACGACGGCCCCGGCCCGGCCGGGCACGTGGGCCGTGACCGTGTCGAAGAACGCCTCGGCGGTCAGCTCGACCCCCGCGGCCTCGAGTGCGGCGGCCAACGTGCCCGCCGCGTCGTGGATCCGTCGGGCGATGCGGGTGAGACCGTCGGGCCCGTGGTACACCGCATACGCGCCGGCGATCACCGCGAGCAGTACCTGCGCCGTGCAGATGTTGGACGTGGCCCGTTCACGTCGGATGTGCTGCTCGCGGGTCTGCAGGGCGAGCCGGTGCGCCGGCGCGCCGTCCGCGTCGATCGAGGTACCGACGATGCGCCCGGGAAGGGAGCGTTCCAGGCCGGTGCGCACGGCCATGAAGGCGGCGTGGGGCCCGCCGTTGCCCATCGGCACGCCGAAGCGTTGCGACGAGCCGACCGCGACGTCGGCCCCCCATTCGCCCGGCGGGGTGACGAGAGTGCACGCGAACAGATCGGTCGTCGCGACGACCAGGCCGCCCCGCTCGTGCACGTCCGCGGCGATGGACCGCAGCTGCTCGGTGGTGGCCAGACGGCCGCTGGAGCCGGGTTGGGAGATCACGACTCCGAAGGGCACGACGTCGCCGACGCCGTCGGCGACCGAGAACGTCTCGATACGCAATCCGAGCGGTTCGGCCCGCGTCGCGAGCACCGCGAGGGTCTGAGGATGGGTGTCGACGTCGACGAGGAACGGTGCGGAGGCTTCGACCTTGGACATGCGACGCGCGAGGGTCATCGCCTCGGCGACCGCGGTGGCCTCGTCGAGGAGCGACGCGTTCGCGAGATCCAACGCGCACAGGTCCGCGACCATCGTCTGGTAGTTCAGCAGCGCTTCGAGCCGACCCTGGGAGATCTCGGGCTGATACGGCGTGTACGCGGTGTACCAGGCGGGGTTCTCGAGGATGTTGCGACGCAGGACCGGGGGAGTGACGGTGTCGTGGTAGCCCAGTCCGATCATCGAGCGCCGCGGGGCGTTCTGTGCCGCGATGTCGCGGAGTCGCCGGGCCGCGACCTGCTCGGAGAGGCCCGCGGGCAGATCGAGCGGGGTGGTGGACCGGATCCGGGCCGGGACGACCTCGTCGATCAGCGCGTCGAGGCTCTCGACGCCGAGCGTGGCCAGCATCGCGGCGCGCTGGGACTCGTCCGGGCCGATGTGACGGCGTGGGAACGAGTCGCCGCCGGGGTCGATCTGGTCTGGGGCGGAGGGCAGGTCTGCAACCATGGTCACTTCACCGTTCATGAGTGGGCATCGAGTGCGGGAAAACGCCGGATTCGGGCCTCACGTCTGTCACGGAACCTGAGAGCTTCACGAGACCCGGCCGATGCCCGGGACGCGCTTGCACCGTCGGTGGAGCGGCGTTCCCGCCCGGGGGAGGGAGCGTCGATCGCTTTCCAGATGTGCCTCGGCCGTGCGGTTCGGGTGCCTGAGAGTTTCGGCGAGGTCTTGCTCCTTCGGCGCACCGCGAACGGTGCTCTCCCACACGGTGTCGACAGCGTCGATCAGGCTAGCTGACGGGCGAGCGCTCCCGAATCGAAGTAGGCGCGCACCCCGACCAGCCCGCCGTCACGGAACAGGAAGAAGCACGCGGTTCGCACCCGGAATCGGCGGCCGGCGGCACCCAGGTCGGGGTCGGGGCCGCGGTAGACACCACTGAGCCACAACTCTGCGGACACCACCGACGGCGAATGCCAGAAACTGATCACCTCGGTGGCCAGGTCGGGAAACGCGTGCGAACGTTCGACGAGGTAGGTGCGGACCTCGTCGGTGCCGTCGTAGACCCGACCGCTGCCGACCAGTTCGTAGCGGGGATGGCTGAAGGTCGCCAGGATCCGGTCGGGGTCGCCGGAGCGTTCGGCCTCGAGGTGCCGCAGCAGCACCTGTTCGCGTTCGGCGGTGACGGATTCGGTATCCCCGGGCATCTCCCACAGGCTAGTGCCGGGCCGGGGAGCCGTTTGCCGCACCGAGGGGGCCCGTGCCCACCTGCCCTCGGGTCAGGTGGCAGACTGAACGGAACCACCCGGGAGTGCCATGCCGACAGCGAATCGTGGAGCCGACGCGTCACACCGAACGCTCATCGTCGCGCCCACGGGCGGCGAGGCGTTCTGGCCCGTCGACTCGCTGTGGCGGGCGCTCGTGGTGGTCAGCGGTGAGCTGCGCTCGCCGGAGTGGATGCTGCGTCAGGTCAAGGCGGTTCCGTTGTCGTCCCGCGGTGAGCGGTCGCTGCTCGAGGCGGCCCGCAACGACGACGGTCGGACGATCCTGGAGCGGGCTTCGGAACCGGGGGAGCACCGCGTGGCCGCCGCGGTCATCGCCGCGCTCCGCCTGGTGAGGGACCACCCCGACCGGTCGCTGCGGTTTCTCGCCTGGATCGCCCAGGGACCGAACGATCCGGGCGATCTCCGCTTTCTCAGGCGGTACCTTCCGGGGCTGCACGTGCTGGTCCGCCTCGACGGCGACGTGGGCGCCGCGGTGCCACTGGGTCACACGGCGCTGGGGTTGCTGGCCGGCGAGTTGCTGCGCGACGGCGGCGATCCGGCCCGGGCCGACCAGGTGCTCGGAACGCTCGCCCCCGGCGCGGCCGTCGCCGCCGCCCGGACGGCGCTTCGGATCGCCGACGGCGACTTCACGACCGCGCACGCCCTGGCCGAGAACCGCCCCGTGGACGACGACTGCGGCATGGTGCTCAGGATCCTCGATGCCCGGGCCCGGGTCGCCGAAGGAGACCCGACCGCAGGCCTGGCCGAACTGAACGCCGTGTTGGAGGGACGCCCGGTCGCCGGGCCGATCGAACGGCTGGCCCGCACGGTCCGGGGCCAGGCGCTGCGGGCCACCGGGCGCGACACCGAAGCCGACCTGATCGACGACGATTTCGTGACCGGAGGGAGTCGCCGCGCGGCCGAGGTCGAGTCGGTGGCGCCCCCGACGGCGCCGTTGTTCGGTCGGTCGTTCTCCGATGCCCTCGACGATGCCTGGGCGCGAGTGCGACGCCAACCGCTCCAGATGCCGATCGAGCCACTCGTCGACCGTGCGCGGATCGAGGCCCGCTGCGAGGAGGCGATCGCCCTGATCGCGGCCGGGCATCTCGAGAGTGCCGAGGGCACGTTGCTCGCGGCGATGGATCAGGTCGACGCCCGGGTGGACCAGGGCGGTGAGGTCGTCGAGGACTTCTTCGTCCTGCTCGCCGGCCTGTTCGACTCCCAGGGGTTGACGATCGAGGAGGTCGCCACGCTCGAGCGTCTGCGTGCCGCCCACGGCCGGGCCGGGAGCGCACTGTCCGATGAGGTGGCCCTGCGCCTGCGAGAGGCGCAGACCCTGCTCGACACGCTTCGCTGAGGCATCCCGCTTTCTACTTTACAGAACGGCTCTTATCGGCGTTCTCTGCGACATGGCCGCCGTCGCAGGCGAGGTCGGGCGGCCCCGCCCGAGTCACGCACCGTGGCCTCAGCAGCACGCTCCGCGGACATTTGCGTTCGATACTCGCACAAGTTTCGCTTTTTGAGTACGCTCGGCGTCCATGGGGAAACACATCTTTCGTACCGCGGCCCTGGCGGCCGTGCTCACCGTCGGCGTCGCAGCATGCGGCAACGGCAACGGTTCCGGGTCGACCGACGGGAGGACGGGCGGTTCGGATCAGGCGCAGCAGCCGGGCAACCTGTTTCCGGCCGAATCGGTGAACAAGGCCGTCCACGAGGGCACGCCCGTACGCGGCGGCACGTTGACCTACGGGCTCGAGAGTGACGTGCTGAACGTGTCACCCAACCAGAACGTCGTGCAGCCCGCCGACGTCCAGATGGCGACTGCGGTGTTCGACGCGCTCATCAGCTTCGACGACAAAGGCCTGCCGATCACCGACAACACCGACCATGAGGCGAACCAGCTCGCCGACGAGCTCACCCATTCGGCCGACCTGAAGACCTGGACGCTCACCCTGCGCAAGGGTGTGAAGTTCTCGAACGGCGTCCCGCTCACCGCCCAGCAGGTCGTCGACAGCACCAACTGGGTGAAGGACTCGGGCACCTGCGACTGCAGTGAGAGCGCCAAGCTCATCTCGAGCATCACCGCCAAGGGTGCCGACACCGTCGTGTACACCCTTTCCGAGCCCGTCGTGGACTGGCCCTCCAAGCTCGACCGCAGCGGCCTGGGTTGGATCAGCGAATCCGGTGCCCGCAACGCCGCCCCGGACCCCGGCAAACCCACCATCGACAACCTCGTGGGCGCCGGGCCCTTCAAGTACCAGTCCCACACCGGCGACAACTACACCGTGGTGCGCAACACCCACTACTACGGGGTCGACCACGCGAACGGCGACGCCAAGCTCCCGTATCTCGACAAGGTCATCTTCCAGCCCCTGTCGGATTCGACCACGCGTCTGCAGGCGCTGCAGTCCGATTCGGTGCAGATCATGCAGACCGCGGACACCTCGAACCTCGTCCAGGCGAAGAAGGACCCGAAGCTGCGAGTCCAACCGGCCCAGGGCTCCAGCTCGACGATCATCGGCCTGAACCTCACCCGACCCCCCTTCGGGGTGACCGCCAACGAGGGCGAGGACGCCCAGGCCACGGCCAAGCGGAGTCTGGACGACCCGACCGCCCTGGCCGCCCGGCAGGCGTTCAACTACTCGATCAACCGCAACGAGATCAACCAGAAGGAGTTCAGCGGTACCCGGAACCCCGCGTACGGGTTCCTCCCACCGGGGTCGCCGTTCTACGACCCGAAGGGGCAACTCCCCCGCTTTGACCTGACCAAGGCGAAGAAGCTCGTCGCGAAGGTGTCGAATGCCGGTGTCGCGACCGCCCTCACCGCGCTGTGTGTGAGCAACCCGCAGGCCACCTCGATCTTCCAGCTCGTGCAGCAACAGGTGCAGGCAGCCGGGTTCTCCGCCACACTCAAGCAGGTCGAACAGGCCGTGCTCGTCCAGAACCTGCTGGCCGGGGCGGACGACATCCCCTGGAACATGGCGTGCTTCCGGGCCCCGCAGGTCGCCGACCCGAACGGCCTCTACAACGCATTGCACTCGGGTGGGCCGACCAACTTCGTGAAGTACTCCCGCGACGAGGTCGACGCCGCACTCGACCAGGGTCGGCGGACCTCCGACGAGGCCGCGCGGAAGAAGTTGTACGGCATCGTCCAGCAGCAGGTCTCCCGCGACGTCGTGTACGTGCCGCTGCTGTTCGACTACGACGGCAACGTGTACCGCAAGAACGTGAGCGGGCTCACGACGCCGTCGCCCACGTCACTCGGTATCATCCGCCCGGGGAACCTCTACTACACCGAGGACTGACCGTTTCCAAGGGGGAACCGTGAGATCGACATCGAAGAACCACCGAGCGCTGCGCTGGATCGCCGCGGTGTGCGCGCTCGCGCTGCTCGCCGGCGCCTGCAGCAACGACAACTCCTCCGGCGGTTCGGCGGCGCCCCAGCCGGGGGCGGCGACGCCGAACAACCCCGAAACGGCCGGCATCTTCCCCGCCGACACCGTCAACAAGGCGGTGCACGACGGTACGCCCAAGCGCGGCGGCACGATCACCTGGGGACTGGAGAGCGACGTGCTCGACGTGTCGCCGAACCAGAGTCCCATCCAACCCGCCGATGTCCAGATGGCGAGCGCCGTGTTCGCGCCCCTCGTCACCTGGGGTGACCATGGCGAGTTCGAGGGCATGGCGGTGACCGACAACACCGATCACGCCTACAACCAGCTCGCCGACCGTCTCACCTCCGAGAACGACGACCTCGTCCACTGGACGCTCACCCTGCGCAAGGGCGTGAAGTTCTCCAACGGCAAGCCCGTGACCGCGCAGCAGGTCGTCGACGCCACCAAGTGGGCGATGGATTCCCCCCAGTGCTCCTGCGCCCAGAATGCGAAGGAGATCGCCTCGGTGACCACCGAGGGCGATCTGACAGTGAACTACACCCTGAAGGATCCGATCGTCGACTGGCCGACGAAACTCGTGGGCACCGGACTGGGCTGGATCAGCGAGTCGTCCGCGCGTGAGGCCGCACCGGACCCCGCGAGCCCGGACATCGCCCACCTGATCGGCGCGGGCCCGTTCCAGTACGCCTCCCACTCGGGTGACACCTACACCGTGACGGCGAACCCGCACTACTTCGGGGTCGACCGACGGAACCACGACGCGAAACTCCCCTATCTCGACAAGATCGTGTTCCAGCCGCTCGCCGACTCGGTGACCCGACTGCAGGCGGTGCAGTCCGGTTCGGTCCAGATCATGGGCACCGCGGACACCTCGAACCTGGTCGGCGCGAAGGCCGACCCGGACCTGCGGGTGCAGCCCGCGGAAGGGTCGAGCTCGACGATCCTGGTGATGAACCTCACCCATCCGCCCTTCGGCGTGGAGCCCAGGCCGGGCGAGACCGCGCAACAGACCGCGATCCGTTCGCTCGACGACCCGACCGCGCTGGCCGCTCGCCAGGCGCTCAACTACTCGATCAACCGCAACGAGATCAACCAGAAGTACTACAAGGGCACCCGGGTGCCCTCCTACGGGTTCTTCCCCTCGAACAGCCCCTGGTTCGACGCCAAGAGCCAACTCCCCCGCTTCGACCAGGCCAAGGCCAGGGCCCTGGTGAAGAAGGTCGAGGCGGCCGGGGTGAAGATGAACGTCCACAGCATCTGCATCAACACCCCCGAAGCGTCCGGGGTCAACCAGATCATGTCCGAACAGAGCAAGGCCGTGGGCATCACCGGCGAGTTCCAACCGGTCGAACAGGCCATCCTGGTCAGCACGCTGCTCGGCGGCGGCACGAACCTGTCGTGGGACCGTTCGTGCTTCCGCTCGCCGCAGCTCGCCGACCCCGACGGCGTCTACGGCAGCATCATCACCGGCGGGCCGACCAACCTGGTGAAGTACTCGCGCCCCGATGTCGACAAGTGGTTGAACGAGGCCCGCCGGACCGCGGACGTCGCCGAGCGCAAGAAGCTGTACGACAAGATCCAGGAGCAGTTCAACCGCGACGTGGTCGTCATCCCGCTGTTGTTCGACTACTGGGGCAACGTGTTCTCCGAGAAGGTCAGCGGTCTGTCGACGCCGTCGTTCAGCTCGCTGGGCATCATCGCACCGGGCGAGCTGTACCTCAGGGGCTGACCGGCCGCGGCTTCGGTGCCGCGTGTCACACCGCCGCCATCGGAATGGGTTAGGATGGCGAGATTCCGGACCCGTCACTGGGGGTGGGTCCGGCCGACATCCAAGGGGATCACGTGACTCGATCGACGGTGAGCCGTAGGTGGCTGCGCTTCGGCGCCGGTGTGTGCGCGCTGGCGCTCCTCGCCGGAGCGTGCAGCAACAACGACACGAGCAGTCGACCATCGTCGACGAACACCGGTGGGACGGCGACACCGAGCGAGCAGTCCTCGGGCCTGTTCCCCGCCGACATCGTCAACCAGCCGGTCCACGACGGCACCCCGTCCGAGGGCGGCGCGATCACCTGGGGGGTCGAGAGCGACATCCTCGACGTCTCGCCGAACCAGAACGTCATCCAACCCGCCGACGTCCAGATGGCCTACGCCGTGTTCGACCCGCTGTTGACCTATGGCGATCCCGACGACGACGAGTTCAAGGGTCAGCCCGTCACCGACAACACCGATCACCATTACAACCAGCTCGCCGACAAGATGGTGTCGGACAACGACGATCTGCAGCACTGGACCCTCACGCTGCGCAAAGGCGTGAAGTTCTCCAACGGCAAACCGCTCACCGCCACCGAGGTCGTCGACCACACGCAATGGGTCATGAACTCACCCGAGTGCGCGTGCGCGACCAACGCGAAGAACATCGCCTCGGTGACCGCCGAAGGCGACCTCACCGTGAAGTACACCCTGAAAGAGCCCGTCGTGGCCTTTCCGTCCCAGCTCACCGGCAGCGGGCTCGGCTGGATCACCGAGTCGTCGGCCCGGGGCGACGTGCACAAGCCCGACATCGACAAGCTCGTCGGCGCCGGCCCGTTCGAGTACGAATCGCACGACGGCGACTCCTACACGCTCGTCGCGAACCCGAACTACTACGGCACCGACCCGGACAACGACGACGCAAAGCTCCCCTACCTCGACGAGGTCACCTTCACGCCCCTGGCCGACTCGGTGACCCGTCTCCAGGCGGTGCAGTCGGGCTCGGTGCAGATCATGGGAACCGCGGACACGTCCAACCTCGTGGGTGCGAAGAAGGACGCCGACCTGAAGGTGCAGCCCGCCCAGGGTTCGAGTTCCACGATCCTGGTGACCAACCTGACCCATCCTCCGTTCGGGGTCGAGCCCGAACCCGGCGAGTCCGCACAGGACACGGCCATCCGTTCACTGGACGACCCTGACGCGGTCAAGGCGCGCGAGGCATTCGTCTACTCGATCAACCGGAACGAGATCAACCAGAAGTACTACAAGGGCGCACGCGTCCCCGCGTACGGGTTCTTCCCGACGACGAGTCCGTGGTACAACCCCAAGGGCCAACTCCCCCGCTACGACAAGGCCAAGGCCACCAAGCTGGTCGACGAGTTGAAGGCCAAGGGCATGGCTCCCACCATCAACGCCCTCTGCATCAACACGCCGGAGGCGTCCGGGATCTTCCAGATCCTCAAGGATCAGGGCCAGGCCGTGGGGATCCAAGCGAAGCTCCGTCAGGTCGAACAGGCCATCCTGGTCACGACACTGCTGTCGGGAACCGGCGACATCCCGTGGGACACCGCGTGCTTCCGCAGTGCCCAGCTCAGCGACCCCGACGGCATCTACGGCGGGCTCATCACCGGTGGACCGACCAACCTGGTGAAGTACTCCCGACCCGACGTCGACAAGTGGCTGAACGAAGCGCGCCAGACCAACGACACCGACCGGCGTAAGGAACTGTACGACAAGATCCAGGTCCAGGTCTCCAAGGACAAGTTCGTCATCCCGCTGCTGTTCGACTACTGGGGCAACGTCTACGCAAAGAACATCAGCGGCCTGTCGACGCCCTCCCCGGGCTCGCTCGGGATCATCCGGCCGGGAACGCTGTATCGGACCAAGTGACCGTCGCGAATCGGGCGGTCGATCACCGCGGCTACGCTGTTCCGGTGAGCTGTGCCATCGAATGGAGAAGGAACCTGTGTCGAAGAAACCGTTGAAATGGATTGCTGCGCTCTGCGTGCTGACGCTCCTCGTCGGCGCCTGTAGCAACGACAACTCGAGCGGCCCGGCCAAGGAAGGCTCACAAGGCACCGGCAATGGTACGGGCGAAGCGGCCGATGCGGGACTGTTCCCGAAGGACATCGTCAACCAGCCGGTGCACGAAGGCACGCCACGCCAAGGCGGCACGCTCACCTTCGGCCTCGAGAGCACCGTCCTCGACACCTCCCCGAACGCGAACGTCATCCAGCCGGCAGACGTGCAGATGGCCTATGCGGTCTTCGACCCGCTGGTGACCTACGGCGACGCGAAGGACGACGAGTTCGCCGGCAATCCGGTCACCGACAACGCCGACCACCGCTACAATCAACTCGCGGACAAGCTCGTGCCGAGCGACGACCTCAAGACTTGGACCCTGACGCTTCGTTCGGGCATCGAGTTCTCGAACGGCAAGCCACTCACCGCCAAGGAAGTGGTCGACCACACGAACTGGGTTCGGACACCGGACGGTTCGGGTGGCAAGTGCGCCTGTGCGTCCGACGCGAAGAACATCGAGAACGTGGAAGCCACCGGGGACCTCACCGTCGTCTACACCCTCAAAGAAGCTGTGGTCGACTTCCCCGGCAAGCTCACCGGTGGCGGCCTCGGCTGGATCACCGAATCCTCCGCACGCGAGGCAGCCCCCGATCCCAACACCCCCGACCTGGACCACCTGATCGGAACCGGGCCGTTCGTGTACCAGTCCAAGTCCGGGGACTCCTACACCCTGGTGAAGAACGACAAGTACTACGGCGTCGACGCCAACAACGACGACGCCAAGTTGCCGTACCTGGACAAGATCATCTTCAAGCCGCTCGACGACTCGGTGACCCGACTGCAGGCCGTGCAATCCAACGGGGTGCAGATCATCCAGACCGCCGACACGTCCAACCTCGTGCAGGCCAAGAAGGACGAGAACCTGACCGTGCAGCCGTCGGAAGGCTCGAGTTCGACCATTCTGGTGCTGAACCTCACCCACCCGCCCTTCGGTGTCGAGGCGAAGCCGGGTGAATCCGCGCAGGAAACGGCGATCCGCTCCCTGGACGACCCGACGGCGCTGGAGTCCCGTCAGGCGTTCAACTACTCGATCAACCGCAACGAGATCAACCAGAAGTACTACAAGGGCACCCGGGTGCCCGCGTACGGGTTCATCCCGTCGTCGAGTCCGTGGTACGACCCCAAGGGTCAGCTCCCGCGAACCGACGTCGCCAAGGCGACCGCCCTGATCAAGAAGGTCAGGGCGGCCGGCGTGAATCCGGACGTCAACGCCCTGTGCATCAACACCCCGGAGTCGAGCGGCATCTTCCAGATCCTCAAGGAGCAGGCCAAGGCCGTCGGCGTCAACGCCAAGCTGAAGCAGGTCGAACAGGCGGTCCTGGTCAACATCCTGCTCAGCGGCAGCGACAACAGCTGGGGTGTGGCCTGCTTCCGTTCGCCCCAGATCGCCGATCCGAACGGCGTCTACAACGCGCTCGTCACCGGGGGTACCACGAACCTCGTGAAGTACTCCCGGCCCGATGTCGACAAGTGGTTGAACGAGGCCCGGTCCACGACGGACCAGGACAAGCGCAAGGAACTGTACGACAAGGTCCAGGAACAGGTGGCCAAGGACGTCGTCTACGTGCCGCTGCTGTTCGACCTGTACGGCAACGTCTTCCGCAACGACGTGAGCGGTCTCACCACCCCGTCGGCCAGTTCGCTGGGGATCATCCGACCGGGCAACCTGTACTACACCAAGTGACGTCGACCGTCTGAGTCGACGACCCCACCGGTTCGGCTCCGTTCCGAACGGGTCGAGCCGGTAGGGTCGCGTCACTATGTCCCGCAGGATCGAGATCGAACTCACCAGCAGACGCGACGACGCGACCTTCACCTGGCGCGCCGCCGGCGCCCGCCAGCCCAAGGGAGACGTCGCGGCGGCGACCCTGCCCTCGGGGGCGGGGGTCGGCGACACGTTCCGCGTCGAGATCGAGTCGGGTCTGGACGGCCACGACATCGTCGGCGTCATCCCGGAACGGGCCCCACGTGACGAGCCCGAGCGGCTGGAGCTGATCACCCGTGACATCCCCGACGACGCCCTGGTGACCTCCCACCTCGCTTCGGGGTCGCGCAGCAGAAGCGGCGAGGGTCGCAAGGGCAAGGGACGCCGCGAACGTCGCCGTGACGATCCGAGATCACGGGATCGGGATCGGGATCGGGCGAAGCGGACGTCCGGCGGCGATCGCCGGGCGCGGTCCGGTGACGACGCCGCACGCGGGTCCGATCGCGCCGAGCATCGCCGGCCCGCGAAGAAGCGGGCACCGCGTGCACCGCGCCTGCGGCCCGGCCACGCGCACCGGAACGCCTTCCTCGACTCGCTCGCCGAGGAGCAGCGACCCGTCGCCGAACAACTTTCTCGCGGCGGCATGCCCAATCTGCGGGCCGCGATCGAACGCGACAACGCGCAACGGCGCGCACAGGGCCAGCCCGAGGTTCCCGGCGACCGGCTCGTCCAGATGGCCGAGTCGCTGCTCGGCGACCTTCAGAAGGCCGAATGGCACGACCGCGCCGACGCGGCGCTCGCGCAGATCGACGAGGTCGACCTGCGCGACCTGCGCAGCGTCGTGGTCGCCGCCGACGACCACGCGAAGTCGACGGAGACCCGCGCCCTCGCGGACGAGCTCCGGACCAAGCTGGCGGCACGCGTCGAACGGGCCCAGGCCGCCTGGCTCGCCGAGCTCCAGAGCGCGCTCGACGACAAGCGGATCGCCCGCGTGCTGAATCTGAGCTCCCGTCCGCCCAAGGCGGGGGCCCCGCTACCACCGGCGTTGGCCGACGCGATCGTCGACGCCACCAACGCGGCACTCAGCGCCGAGAGCGCGAGCGGCCGCTGGGTGGCCCTGCTCGACGCTCTGGCCTATGCGCCGATCCGTCACCGGGTCGTCCCGATCGGGGTCCCGGCCGAACCGTCGGAGGAGTTGAAGGCGAAGGTCGCGAAGTTGTCGGATCGACTTCCCGGTATCGCCTCGGCCTTCGGCGCGGCCCCGGCTGCGGCACCGGCAGAGACCGGCCGGTAGCCGGGTTCACGCCGAGGTCGCCTCCTCTGGTCGACCCACCGGCACGCGTTAGGGTGCTGGTCCATGATCGACTACGAACTCGACAACCACATCGCGACCATCACGATCAACCGGCCCGATGCCCGGAACGCGGTCAACGGTGCCGTGGCGACCGGTATCGAGGACGCCATCGACTCGCTCGAGAACGACGACGATGCGTGGATCGGCATCCTCACGGGCGCCCGGACCGACAAGGGGTTCATCTTCTGCGCCGGAGCCGATCTCAAGGAGATCAGCGTGAACCCGGGAGCGATGATGACCGAACGCGGTGGCTTCGGTGGCATCGTCCAGCGTGAACGCTCCAAGCCGATCATCGCCGCCGTCGACGGTCCCGCGCTCGCCGGCGGCACCGAGATCGTGCTGTCGTGCGACCTGGTCGTCGCGTCGGACACCGCGACCTTCGGGATCCCCGAGGTGAAACGCAACCTCGTCGCCGGTGCGGGTGGCCTGTTCCGTCTGCCCCGCAAGTTGCCGCGGAACATCGCGATGGAATGTGCGCTCACCGGTGATCCGATCGACGCCACCCGTGCCCATTCCTTCGGTCTCGTCAACCATCTGTGCGCCGAAGGCGAGGCGCTCGCCACGGCCGTTCAGCTCGCCGAGCGGATCACCAGGGCCGCGCCGCTCGCGGTGCGCGAATCGCGTCGGATCATGCTCGCGGCCACCGACGAGGCCGACGAGGTGGGATGGAAGCTCTCCGGCGAGGGCATGATGAAGATGTTCGGCACCGAGGACTTCACCGAGGGCATCACCGCCTTCGCGGAGAAGCGCGACCCGGTGTGGAAGGGTCGCTGACGCGGACCGACCCCCACGGGTTCACTCCAGGCGTCGCGACACGCTGATCGCCCTGGCCACGAGTCCGTGGGATTCGAAGAAGTTCTTCGTGTCCCGGTCCCCCGGCAGCGCGAGCGCGTCGAGTTCGTCGCAGCCGCGGGTCCGCGCCCAAGCGGTGAGCGCGCCCATCATCGCCTCGCCGACGCCGACACCCCGTGCCTGGGGCGTGACCCACAGTTCTTCGATCACGGCGACCCGTTCGGGAGCGTCGGAGTCGACCACACGCGCGAGCAGGTAGCCGACGGGAAGCTCGTCGAGGGTACCGATGAGGGCCAACGCGTCCGGTGCGCCCCGGAGTGCGGCCGCCAGCACCGGGTCCACGCGCGTTCCGGGTCGGTCCCGCCCCCACAGGGCTGCACCGCCTCGTCGGGGCCCGGTCTGGGTACGGGCCTCACCCCGGAGGGCCTCGAGGTCGTCACGGTCCGCTTCTTCGGCGAGCCGCGCCGCCTCGTCGGGGCAGCGCCCGGTCACGACGGTCAGCTCTGGAGCTGAGCGACGCGGCCGAGGATCGTCTTGCGGCCGCGGTGGGCCTGCTCGTACCGACGGACCGCCTCGAGCTCGTCGGGTTTGAGTGCCGCGAGTCTGGGGACGACCTGGGACGCCGCGAGGCTGTCGTAGTCGACGATCGACAGGTCCTCGGCGCGCGGCACCGCCGCGGCCGTCGCAGGGGCGGCGTCGGCGATCACGACCGCCTCAGCGCTCGCCTCGGGGACGGACCCTCCGATGGAGCCGTCGGACTCGGGGCCGGTCAGGCCCGCCCGGACCAGGGTGTCCTTCGCACGGGCGGCGACCACCGCGAGGCCGTCGGCGGCCTTCGCGGTGCCCATCCGGGTCGCCATCCGTCCCAGCATCTTGGCGTTCGCCACCTGGGTGCGACCCTGGGCGGCGAGTTCGGGAATGAACTGCGACGCGCCCGTCACCAGGCCGATGGGTGCATAGAGCAGGTCTTCGAGCTTCCGCTTCACCGAGGTTCCCTCCGGATCGTCAGACACAGTCGGCGCACAACATGTGTTCGGCGTCGGCCAATTGGCTGGGGTGCTTCACGAGGAAGCACGACTGGCACACGAACTCCTCGGGCCGCTTGGGTTGAACCCGGTTCGCCTTGTTCGACCGGTCCTCGACGTCGAGGGCGACGGCCCCCTCGTCCTCGTCCTCGTCCTCGTCTGCTTCGGCGGCCGCGAGGCGGGCCTGGAGGATCTCTCCCAGGTCTTCTTCGACATCGTCGTCATCGATGTCCTCGTCCTCGTCCTCGTCGTCACCCGAATGGCGCTTCTTCGGGCTGGGACGCGATTCGGCCTCCTCCTCGGCGACGGGGTCCTCCTCCTCGGCTTCGTCCACGTCCGCGACGTCCTCGGCGTCGTCGAGATCTTCGACGTCCTCCTCGTCGAATTCTTCGTCTTCGCTGAACTCGTCGTCGATGGACTCGTCGAGTTCGTCGTCTTCGGGAATGCCGTCGGCCATGGAATCCTCGGAAAGGTGATCGGGAGCAGATGCGGAACAACCGCGGGCGCGGATCATACGCGCACCTCCCCCCAAAACCGACAATCGAGACGAAAAGCCTCCGCCACGAGGCGATTGGCGGCAGTCGCGCGGGGTCTCAGGGTGCGACCGGATGGCGCCGTTCCTCGGCACGTCGCTCGGCCTCGAGGCGCCCCAGAGGCGGGTCGTCGGAGAGGTCGACGTGGCGCATCAACGCGGCGACGGCCGGATGTCCCGCCTCGGTCGCGATGAGTTCGTACATGCGCTGGGCGACGCGCCGATACGCCGGGTGCCCCTGCGGGGTCGTTCGCAGTTCGATCAGGTGCATGGCCTCGCGCGCGTTGAGCTGCATCACGAAACGCACCCGGTAGGCGAGCGCCACTGCATAGGGCGCCTGGGCGGGGAACGGCCGTTCGAGCGCCCGGTACAGCGCAGCGGATCGTTCCATCGCCTCGTCGAAGGTCTCCGACAGCCCGGCTGCATCGACCGATTCAGGCCGCGTGTAGCCATGGTGTGGGCTCAGCGGCTGCCATTCGACGGTGAGCATCCGATGCCGCTGCAGGTCGCGGAACGCGCCGTAGTCCGCGAGCACGTCGAAGCGGTAGTCGATCCGCTCCAGGGCACGACCGGGCTTGTGGCGCCGGTTCGCACGCTCCCCCACGTACGCGTCGACCACGGCGACCCGTTCGGCGGCCGACATCGCTTCGACCCGGGAACGGATCTGGGTCTCGGGCAGGTGACTGAACGGGTACAGCATCGCGGTGACCAACGCCGTCTCCGCATCGGGATCGAACGAGGTGAGCGTGACCGGCGCCACCGGCTCGGCCACCGTGTCGACGCCGAGCAGTCGTTCGGCGACCTCGGCCATCGCCTCGGCGCGTTCGCCCAGGTAGTCGGTCCACACCTGCCCCCGCTCGGCCTGGTCGACACGGCGCAGGAACGACGGAATCACCTTCCGCAACTCGGTGAGCATCAGCGCCGCGTAGTGCCGCGCCTCGGGCAACGGGTGCGCCCGCATCCGCAGGAGCAGGTATTCGTAGGACTGGCCCGTGCCGAAGATGCCGACGTTCGACAGCGATGCCCCGGGGAGCACCCCTCGCACCGAGTCGAACGCGCGCGCCTGGATGGCCTGGCGGTACACGAAGTCCGAGTCCTCCGGGCCCTGGGGAACCACCTCACGGAGGAACCTGATCATGTCGGCGACGAGCTCGGCATAGGTGTCGAACAGCCGGTCCAGGTCGCCGATGTACCGGGTCCCCAGCGACGAGGCGAGCACGTCGGGATCGCGGAAGTAGCGGTAGCGCCCGTCCAGGCGCCGGTCGTACGCGATGTACCGGGTCGACTGCTCCAGATACGACATGAGCCGGCCCCACTCCAGCACCTTGGTCAGCAGGTTCGACGCCTGCTCACACGCCAGATGCACGCCTCCGAGCTGCGCCACCGAGTCGTCGCCGTACTCGACGAAGACCTTCTCGTACAGCTTCTCGGCCCGCTCCAGTCCGACGGTGGCGTCGATCGTGGCGTCACCGGTGATGTCGAGGTCGGTGACGAACTCGTCGAGGAAGAGCCGACGCAGGCTCTTGTGGGAACGCGAATACCGGGCGAACAGGGCCCCTTTCACCACCTCGGGCAGATTCACCAGGGCGAACACCGGCTGGTCGAGGTTCGTGAAATAACGGCGGAGGATGTCGGCGTCGGAGTCGGTGAACTCCTCGGCGGCATACGTGTTCACACGACGACTCTAGAGGGCGTCGCTCCGGCGAGACGGGATGGCCGAGCGGTGCGCCCGGGCGGCCGCCTCGACGAGGCCCTCATCGGTCCAACACGCCGCTGCGAGTCGTGCGAGGATCTGTGCACCGTCCGCCACGGCCCGCTCAGCCGCTGCCGAGACGGCCGCTTCGGCGAACGCGGCCGTGTGGATCGCGACGTCCGGCGGAGCGACCTGGATCATCGGATGGATCGACGGCACGACCTGGCTGACGTTGCCCATGTCGGTGGAGCCGACCACTCGCCGTCGGGTGTCCGGGACGCCGACCCGTCGCCCGGTCGCCGCGGCGAGCTCCACGTAGCGTTCGACGAGGACCGGGTTGTCGACCATCTCGGCGTACGGGTGTCCCCGGCGGGTGATGGTGATCGCGCACCCGGCGGCCTCGGCCCCGGCACGTAGGCAGGCATGGACGCGTTCACACAGCGGCTCCAGGGACGCCAGCGTCGGCGACCGCACGAACCACACCGCTTCCGCGGTCGCCGGCACGACGTTCGCGGCGTCCCCGGCCTCGGTGAAGATGCCGTGGATCCGCTCGTCGTCGGCGATGTGTTGGCGGAGTGCCGCGACGTTGACGTAGCCCAACACCGCCGCATCGAGCGCGTTGCGCCCCAGCTCGGGGGCCGCGGCAGCATGGGCCGCCCGGCCTTCGTAACGCACGACGAACTGAGCGACCGCGATGGTGTCCATCCTGGTCAGGTCTGCATCGGCAGGGTGGACCATGAGCGCCACGTCGACCCCCTCGAACACCCCCGCGTGCAGCAGTTCGACCTTGCCACCTCCGCCTTCCTCCGCCGGGGTGCCCAGCACGACGAGCCGTCCGTCGAGCTCGTCGACGACGCTTCCGGCTGCGATGCCCGCTCCGGCGCCGATCGCGGCGATCACGTTGTGACCACAGGCGTGGCCCACGCCCGGCAGGGCGTCGTATTCGCACAGGATCGCCACGGTCGGCCCCGTTCCCGATCCGGCCCTGGCGACGAAGGCCGTCTCGAGGCCACCCGCGTGGGGCTCCACGTCGAGTCCGGCACCACGCAGGAGGTCGACGAGCGCGTCGTGCGCGTGGAACTCGGCGAAGTTCGTCTCGGGGTGGGCGGCGAGATCATGGGCCACCGCGGTGAGTCGGTCCCGCCACTCGCCCACCACGGCGATGAGACGATCGTCGACGGAGCTCGGGGTGATCACCCGGGCCACCGTAGTCAGATCACCACGCCGAAGGCATCGGGTTCGACCCGCACCTGAAGATGGCGGACCCGGCCGATCGGTTCTCCGTCGACGAAGACCCGACCCGGCGGGTCGAACTCGAGGGTCGCGGACGCGCTGCGCCGCACGGCGATGTCCGGATGGGGAAGATGCGTACCGGTCCGGACCCGCTGGAGCGCGGCGATCTTGTCGGCGAGCCCGAGGCGCGCGTCGCTGATGTCGAGCAGACCGTCGTTCGGATGCGCCCTGGGTCCGAGGTCCCAGGATCCGTGCCACTGGGCGTTCATGACGGCGACGATCCTCCCACGCCACCAGCGACGCCGGACGAGCACGTGCGCGACGAAGACGTACTCGACGCCGTCCGCGACCGCGATCCCCAGATCGACCGGGTACCGGCGAGCATCGGGACCGTGCAGATGCGCTTCGGATCCGAGTCCGCCCAACGTCGCGCACAGGTCGCCACCGACCAGTCCGAGATCGGGCAGCGGTCGTCGGTCGGCACGTGCCTCGGCGAGCACCGCGGCGGCCTCGGCGTCGCGGCGGATCACCACCCCCGACTCCCCGAGGGTGCCGGGCGCGCCCCACGGTCTCCGCTTCCGGATCGTCACCTCGCCGAGGCGCGGTCCCTGGCCCGTTGCATCAACGATCCGATGACCACGGAGACCCCGTACAGCACGAGCATCGGCCCCGCCATGAACATGAAGGTGAACGGGTCGGCCGTCGGCGTGATCACGCCCGCGAACACGACGATGATCGCGATGGCGTACCGCCAGTTCTTGATCAGCGTGCGCGGCTTGAGCACGCCGATCGCCATCAACGCGACGAGCACCACGGGAAACTCGAACGCGAGGCCGAAGGCGAGCATCATCCACCCGATGAGGGCGACGAACTTGCCCGAGTCGTAGGCGGCGACGAACTTCGCACCCCCGACTCCCTGGAGCCAGTTCAGCGAGACCGGCAACACGTAGTACGCGACCGCGGCTCCCGAGACGAACAGGAGCAGTGCGGGGCCGATGAAGCCGATCGTGTACTTGCGTTCGTTCGCGTACAGCGCAGGGGCGACGAACCGCCAGAGTTGCCACAGGATGACCGGCATCGCGATCCCGATCCCGATGTAGACCGAGAGCTTCAGCCGGGTCGTGAGGGGGTCCAGTGGGTCGATGTTCTGGAGCTTGCCGCCTTCGAGCAGACATTCGTGGTGCTTGCACAGGTCCACGATCGGATGCGTGAGCACGTTGAACACCGGATCGAACAGGAACCAGCCGACCACCGCCGAGACTGCGACCGCGACCGCGACCTTGATGAAGCGGTTCCGCAACTCCACCAGGTGCGCCATGAGCGACATGGACGAGTCATCGGGGTTCGCTGGATGTTTGGAGCTCATGGAATCGACAGGGCGGCGTCAGGATCCCGACGACTCGTCGGAGCTTCCCGCTGCCGGGGTGCCGGAGGTGACCTCTCCCCCACCACCGGAGCCGGTCTCGTTCGTACTCGAGGGGTCTGCCGACATCTCGTGCACGGCCTTGTTCATCTCGTCGCGGAAGCCTCCCGACAACTTGCGCAACTCACCGACGGCGCGACCGATCTTGCGCGACACCTCGGGCAACTTCTCGGGCCCGAGCACGACGGCCACGATGAGGAAGATGAACAGCATCTTCTCCGGTGAGAAATCCAGCATCGTCCGCGATGCTACCGGTCGGCGGTGCCGGCGTCGCTGTCGGGTGACCGATCGTGTCCGAACGCGACGATGTCGCCGCGCAGGCCGGCCAGACTCCGGTGGAGCGACGCCTGCCGCGCGGCGGTGGTCGGTCGCTCCTCGGCCAGTTCCTCACCGGCCCTGACGAGTCGCTTCGTCACGACCGCGAGCCAGGTCGCCGCGGCAAGGATGACGAGCGGACCGACGGTCCAGAGCCACATCACCCGCCGACGTGGGCCTTGCCGATCACAGCCACCCGAGCCGATCGAAGGGCCAGATCACGACGAACGCGCGCCCCACCAGCGACGACTCCGGGATCGGACCGAAGCAGCGGCTGTCCAGCGACTCCGAACGATTGTCGCCCATCACGAACACCATGCCGTCCGGAATCACGTACGGGTGGGCACGTGTGCCGGTGAAACCGCAACCGTAGGGAGGCTGCTGGAGCGTCACGGCGCCGGTGGCGAGATACGGTTCGTCGAGGACCTCGCCGTTGACGTAGACGTGATCACCCGCGATCGCCAGGCGATCGCCCGGCACGGCGATGACCCGTTTGACCAGATCCGCGTAGTCGCCGACGATGCCGCAGTTCGCCCACTCCGGTTCGTCGGCCGCCTTGCAGTCGGGTGTGGTGAACACCACGACGTCGCCGCGGTGGACCGGGTGCAGGTGGTAGGAGACCTTGTTGACCACGATCCGATCGCCGACCTTCAGCGTCGGGATCATCGACCCGGACGGGATCCTGAAGGGTTGGAAGAGAAAGGCCTGGATCAGCATGGCGAGCCCGAAGGCGCCGCCGACGACCACCACCCACTCGATCACCGAACGCAGCCGCGACCGTGGGCGACCGCGCTTCAGTCGCGAGGGCGGAAGCCGCACCGGCGGTGCATCCGCCGCCCCGTCTGCTTCGGCGGGACTCTGGACCTCGTCGCTGGTCCCGGTGGCGTCGTTCTGCACAGGAACCCCGACGCTACCGCCCCGGCGACCGAGCCTCACACTCGACTCATCGGTACCGATCCCGCACCTGGCGCGCCTGGCGCGCCGCGAGTGCGGTGACGTCCAGGGACGGGTCCGCGTCGAGGATCCGGACCGCAGGGCCCAGTTGCACGATGACGCGCGCCAACCAACTGCTCGATCCGATCGCCAGACGGAACCGCACCGTGTCACCCGCCTCCTCGCGTGCCAACGCGGGGACCGGATCGAGCAGCCAGGCCGCCGATCGGTCGACCTCGAGGGAGACCTGGGGCAGTGCCTCGTCGAACTCGACCTCGTCCGGCGCGTCGTCGGAGGGGGCCTCGAAGGCCTCGTCGGTTGCCCGGGCGGCCAGGACGCGGTCGACCCGGAACACCCGGGTGTCCTCCGCGCGGTGGCACCACCCCGACACGTACCATCGGCCGCCCGACGAGAACAGGCGCGCGGGCTCGATCCGTCGGGTGACGCCCCGGGCGCCGTCGGCATCGGGGTACTCGATCTCGACCTGGCGGCGGTCCCGCTGTGCCGCATCGAGCACCCCGAACACCTCGGCGGACGCACCGCCGAGGTCGACGTCCACGCCCGCGGCGTCGCCGGCGCCGGCCACGACCGCCAACTTGGCGATCGAACGTCGCAGCGGTCCGTCCGGCTCGGCTCCGGGCACCGTCGCCAGTCCCCTCGCCGCAGCGATGAGGGTGACGGCCTCGTCGGCCGTCAGCCGGAGCGGACGCGAGAAGGCGTCGGCATAGTGGATCACGACCCGGTCGCCGTCGATCCAGGCCTCGATCATCGTGTCCGGCGTGAAGGGATGGACCCCGACCATCATCACGACGTCGAGGTCGTCGACCAACTCGTCACGGGTGACCCCGAAGCGTTCGCAGACCTGGTCGACGGGTACGCCGTCGGGGTGCGCGGCGACCCACGGAACGAGTGCCAGCAGGCGGGCGAGACGTTGCGTCGCAGTGGGTTTGGTCACGGCACGGCCCCGATCACCCCTCGGTTCCGATGATCCGGTCGAGCCACGCGACGATGTCGGCACGGATGTCGGACGGACCGGTCACCTCGACGGTCGGCCCGAGTCCGAGGATCCACGTGCGGAACCCTTCCGGGTTGGTCACCTCGAGGGTCACCTCGGCCGACCCATCGTCGCGCACCGTGACCGGGGTGTCCGGGCCGAGCTGGGCGGTGACCGTGGGGACCGCCAGCGGGTCCACGACGACCGTCGCGACGCGTATCTCGTCGCCGCCGACGTGCCAGGGCTGCAGCGAACCCACCTCGTCGGGTCCGTCCAGCGGCGCGGGCACCACCTCGCCGACACCCACGTCTCCGACGATGCGGTCGAGTCGGTACACCCGTTCGGTGTCGAGTTCGAGGTCGATGCCGTTGACGTACCAGTGGCCGTTGCGGAATCCCAGCGCCCGGGGCGCCAACCGACGGGCCCGCCCGCGGTAGTCGAACTCGACCGATCGTCGTCGGTGGATCGCGTCGAACACCGCGCCGAGGTTCCGGTCCGACGGGACCGAGGCCCACGGCAGCGCGTCGCCCGCGGCCCGGGTCGTCATCCCACCGAGCTTGAACAGCCCTCGGGGAGCCGACTCCTGGCCCACCGCGATCAGCCGGGTCGCCAGGTGCAGCGCGGCCAGCTCGTCGGCGTCGAGCCGGGGATCGGGCAGGTAGTACTCGTCGGGCTCGATCCGGTAGCCCTCCAGCGGCGGATCGGCGTCCGGCACCGTCTCGACACGGATCGGCACCCCCATCTCGCGCAGGTCCTTCTTGTCGCGGGAGAACTGACGCCGGAAGGCGGTCGCTTCGGTCGCGTAGCCGCCAACCCGCGTCTGCAGTTCCGCCGCGGACAGCGGCACCCGGGTGTGCAACAACGCGGCGACCAGGTTCATCAACCGCTCGAGCTTGTCGACGGCCACGGTCGCTCAAGCCCCCTCGACGGCCGGATTCGCAGCGACCAGCTCCGCGGCGGCCACCCCGGCCGCGGCCGCGGTGTCGAAGAACAAGCGATCGGCGTCGGGACCCCGCCCCATCGTCGTGACCCGCAGATCCGCCTTCGTCAACAGCCCTGGCCCGTCGACGTCGGCGACCTCGATGATCCGGTGCCGTTCGCGCCACCGCTCCACTTCGCCCCGTGACCGGGGCGTGATCGGCACGGTCACCGAGCTGCGCACCAGGTCGAGCACCGTGGCGCTGTGGTGGCTCACGCCCCGGTGACGGTCGCGCGCGTCACCCTCGGACGCGCGCACGGCGAGCAGCCCTCGTCCGCCCAATGCATCGGTCATGTCCAGGACGGGCGCCGCTTCGAGCGCCGTGGTGCCCAGCCGATGGCCGGTACCGACGACACCCGGGCCCATCCCCACCACGATCAGATCGGCGCCCGCGTCGTTGCGGGCCAGGGCCAACGCGGAGGGCACGCCGACCGCTTCCCGGGTACCGCCGAAGGCGTGGCCGGTGGTGACCGTGCCCGCGGCGAGGAGCCCGGCGTCGACCATGGTGACCACGAGTTCGCTCATCGCCAGCGGGAGCGCGGCACCGTCTGTCATCACGTACGCGATGCGCAATTCGGGGCGTACCGACAAGGCACCGAGCACGACGAGGGGCACCTGGCTGTGCAGGGTGCAGGCGACGACCACGCCACCGTCGAGGCGGTCGCCCAGCTCGTCCAGGTGCTCTTCGGTCGCGCCCGTGTCGAGCTGCATCGGCGTGTAGCGCAGCTTCATGATGTGCCCACCGCCGGGGGTCCGGTACGCACCGCGGGTCAGGTTCACCGACACCACGTGGGCGCCGCCGGTGCCCAGGGCCAGGTCCACCGCGGTGGTGTTCGCCAGCACCTCGTCGCCGACCTCGACGGCCCCGGTGAGCGCGGTGACGACGAATGCCGTCTCGGGTTCGGCCGACCCGTCTCGCTCGAGCGACACCTGCTGGTAGCCGGACCGGTCGCGGCGGACCTCGACCACCCGTCCGTGGATGAACGTGGCCACGGCCCTAGAGGCTTTCGATGAGACGGGTGACCCGTTCGTCACGTGAACGGAACGGGTCCTTGCACAGGATGGTCCGTTGCGCCTGGTCGTTCAGCTTGAGGTGCACCCAGTCGACGGTGTAGTCCCGCTTGCGTTCCTTGGCCCGACGGATGAACGCTCCGCGCAGTCGGGCCCGGGTCGTCTGTGGGGGTTCGTCGACGGCGGTCTCGATCTCGTCGTCGGTGCACATGCGCTCGACACGCCCGCGCTTCTCGAGCCGGTAGTACAGGCCGCGTTCGGGGTCGACGTCGTGGTACTGCAGATCCATGAGGGCGACCTTGGGGTCGGACAGGTCGAGCTTGTGCCGTGTCCGGTAGGCGTCGATCAGGTTGTACTTGGTGACCCAGTCACATTCGCGGTCGAGACTCAGCGGATCCTTCTCGATGCCTTCCAGGCAGTGCTTCCACATGGCGACCGCCTGTTCTTCCTCGGGGGGAAAACCCCGGGTGTCCGCGAAACGTTGGGCCCGTTCGCAGAACTCGGTCTGGATGTCGAGCGCGGACACTTCACGTCCGTTGGCGAGGCGTACGGTCCGCTTGCAGGTCGGGTCGTGGCTGATCTCGCGGATCGCCCGGATCGGGTTCTCCAACGTCATGTCCCGCAACACGACCGACGGCTCCTCGAGCATCCGCAGCATGACGCTGGCCGCACCGACCTTGAGGAAGGCCGCGTACTCGTTCATGTTCGAATCGCCCACGATCACGTGCAGGCGCCGGTAGCGTTCCGCGTCGGCGTGGGGTTCGTCTCGGGTGTTGATGATCGGTCGGCTCCGCGTGGTGGCCGACGACACGCCTTCCCAGATGTGCTCGGCACGTTGGCTCATCGAGAAGCGCGCGCCCCGGGCGGTCATGAGGACCTTGCCGGCTCCCGCGTAGATCTGGCGCGAGACCAGGAACGGGATCATCACCTCGGCGTAGTGCCCGAAGTCGTCCCTCCGGGTGGTCAGGTAGTTCTCATGGCATCCGTAGGAGTTGCCCGCGGAATCGGTGTTGTTCTTGAACAGGAAGATGTCGCCTCTGATGCCTTCCTCGGCGAGCCGACGCTGCGCCCCGACGAGGAGCTGCTGCAGGATCCGCTCCCCGGCCTTGTCGTGCGCGATGAGATTCCTGACCGAGTCGCACTCGGGCGTTGCGTATTCGGGGTGCGAGCCGACGTCGAGGTACAAGCGCGCGCCGTTGGCGAGGAACACGTTCGAGGACCGCCCCCAGGACACCACCCGCCGGAACAGGTAGCGGGCGACCTCGTCCGGGCTCAGACGGCGCTGTCCGTTCAACGTGCACGTGATGCCGTACTCGTTCTCGATGCCGTAGATCCGGCGCTGCATGCTGCGCACGTTATCGGGCATCGCGGCCCGTGGGGCCGATGGTCGCCCGGCGACGCCGCCGGGCTCAGTCGGGCCTGGCGCTGCCGGGCGCCGCCCCGTCGGGGGTTTCGTCGTCGCCGGTCGGTTCGACCTGCGGAATCGTCACCGACGCCAGCACGTCACGCACCCGCTCGTCGCTCCACCGCTCGAAGGCGCGGCGCCGTCCGTTGCGCCCCAGGCCGGCCACTTCCAGTTCCTCGGCGGGAACGGGCTCGTCACCGCCGGACAACGCCGCGACCGCGACGGCGAGCCCGTTCGCGAAGTCGAGGTTCGACCGCCAGAGCGCCTCGAGGCGATGCGAGGCCGCCTCGGTGTCGCCGCCGAGCGCGGCCCAGTGGGTCTCGTCCATCATCGTGCCGTCGTAGAGGATGTGGAACAGTCGGTCGTCGTCGGGGCGGGCCCCCACCTCGGCCACGAGCAGTTCGACCTCCATGGGCTTCATCTCGTGGGTGAACACCTGGCCGAGGTGTTGCGCGTACTGGTTGGCGAGGCTGCGGGCGTCGACGTCGGAACGGGAGAACTCGAATCCCTTCAGATCCGCGTGGCGGACCCCCGCGACCCGCAGTTGGTCGAACTCGTTGAACTTCCCCACGCCTCCGAAGGCGATGCGGTCGTAGATCTCGTTGATCTTGTGCAGCGTCGACGACGGATTCTCGGCGCACAGCAGGATGCCCTCGTCGGTCACCACGGCGACCAGACTGCGTCCGCGGGCGATGCCCTTGCGCGCGTAGTCGGCACGATCGGCCATCACCTGCTCGGGTGACACGTAGTACGGCATGCTCACAGTTCGTCCTCCCCTGCCGGTTCGCCGTACTGGACCACGTAGTTGTCTCGGAGGCGCTGGACGCGATCCCGAAGTTCCGCATCGTCCAGACGTTCGCATCCGCGCTCGTCGACGTCGTACACCACCGGGTAGATCCCGCGTAACAGGTCCGGACCACCGGTGGCCGAATCGGCGTCCGCGGCGCTCAACAGCGCCCGGAGGGCCAGATCGGCAGCGCCCTCGTCGTCGAGGGAGGGTGACCAACCCAGGCTCACCACGGTCGTGGCCTGCATGCTTCCCGAGCCGGTGGCGGTGAACTCCTGTTCTTCGTAGCGACCGCCCGTCACGTCGTACTGGAAGAGTCGTCCGTGGCCGGCGTCGTGGTCGTAACCCGCGAACAGGGGCACGACCGCGAGTCCCTGCATCGCGGCGGGCAGGTGGTTGCGCACCATGCGTCCGAGCTGGTTGGCCTTGCCCTCGAGACTCAGGGCCGCGCCTTCGACCTTCTCGTAGTGCTCGAGCTGCAACTGGAAGAGTTTCACCATCTCCATGGCCGGGCCTGCGGTGCCGGCGATGCCGACGACCGAGAACGCATCGGCGGGGAACACCTTCTCGATCCGACGGTGCGAGATGAAGTTGCCGGCGGTGGCACGCCGGTCGCCCGCCATCAGCACGCCGCCGCTGTAGCGGAGCGCGACGACGGTCGTACCGTGGGGGAACGACAGTGTGCTCGGCATGGCGTCACCAGGGACCGGCGCCGCGAGGCCCACCCGTGTCACCAGTGAGGCGAAGTCGGGGCCGGGGTCGTCATGAGGCGAATACAAAGGGAGCGTCACGTCTGCGCAGGGTAGCTGCCCGACCGCGAGCGGCTACTCACCGCCCTTCTGCACGTACGATTTCACGAACTCCTCGGCGTTCTCCTCGAGGACGTCGTCGATCTCGTCGAGCAGGTCGTCGAGTTCGGACTTGATCTTCTCACCCGATTCGGAGCGTACGGGGCTCTCGGCTTCGACGGGGGTGTCGCTCCGAGGCGAGCTTCGGTGCTTTTGTTCTCGTTCGGCCACAGCGCGGTCCTTCGTGTTCGAAAGATGGTGCCCCCAAGCTATCGAGACGGCGACGGGGCGCACACGCATCTTCGACACCGCGCCCGTCCGCGGGCGTTCAGGAGCCGAGTCGGGCGATCAGTTCCGCCGCGGTCGCGCTCGCGTCGACCAGCCCGCCGACCTGGGCGCGCGTGCCCCGACCCGGCTCCATCATGGGCACCCGACGCAGGGGCGGCTCGCCCACGTCGAACACCATCGAATCCCAATTCGCTGCCACCACCGCATCGGGGTAGCGCTTCAGGCACGTCCCACGGAACCACGCGCGGGTGTCCTCGGGCGGATGATCCACCGCGTGCGCGACCTCGTCGTCGCTGGAGATCCGCACCAGTCCGGCGCGTGACGCGAGGGAGCGTCCGGGGCGCAGGTCGTGGTACTGCAGCGCGATCGCATCGAGGCGCCGGTCGTTCCACCCCAGCGCATGCCGGGTCCGGTAGGCGTCGAGCAGGCGGTACTTCGCGACCCAGTCGAGCCGGTCGGCGAGCGCCATCGGCTCGGCCTCGAGGCCCTCGAGCACGTCGCGCCAGTGTCCGAGCACCAGTGCGGCGACCTCGTCGCCGCCGACCGCGTCTGCGCCGCCCGCGGCGACGTAGCGCTCCGCGCACCCGAGGAGGTCGAACTGCACGCCGAGCGCCGTGGTCGTCGAACCGTCGATGCACGACAGTGGCCGATCGAGCTCGAGATCCATCGACACCGCCCGCATCGCCCCCACCGGTGAGGTGAAGCGCACGTCGGGAAGCGCGACGTCGTCTTCGACCATCGCCAGCACGAGCGCGGTCGTGCCGACCTTGAGAAGGGTCGCGACCTCCGAACAGTTCGCATCCGCGCAGATGACGTGCAGACGGCGGTACTTGGTCGAATCCGAGTGCGGCTCGTCGCGGGTGTTGATGATCGGACGCTTCAGCGTCGTCTCGAGGCCGACCTCGGCTTCGAAGAAGTCCGCGCGCTGGGTGAGCTGGTAGTCGACGTCCACGCCCGGCAACTCGCTGCCGATCTTGCCCGAACCGGTGAAGAGCTGTCGGGTCACGAAGTGGGCGGTGCAGTGGTCGACGATCCGGTGGAAGGGCACCGATCGGGCGATCAGGTAGTTCTCGTGGCACCCGTAGGAGTTGCCCTTGCCGTCGGAGTTGTTCTTGTGGACCACGAGCTCCTCGCCGGGCCCGAGCATCGAGGAGGCGGCCGCCATCGAACGCTGGATGATCACCTCGGCGGCCGCGTCCCACACGACGATCGACCGGGCATCGGCGCATTCGGGCGTCGACAGCTCCGGGTGCGCGTGATCGACGTAGTAGCGCGCCCCGTTACCGAGCACGGTGTTGACCAGATGGGTCTCCACCTGTGGCGGACTCGACGACGGCGCGGGCGCGTCGCGGGCGTCCTTGCCGGGCGTCTCGCTCTCGAAATCCCAGTCGATGCGCGGATCGCCCGGGCTCGTCTCGGCGCGTGCGATCGAGTCCAGATAGGCGTTGATCAGCAACGACGACGCGGCGATCGGGTTCGGATCGGCAACACCCCGGTGGACGATGCCGAACTCGGTCTCGAGCCCCAGGTACTTGTGGATGGCCATGGACCCGCCTAGCGGTTGGTCGACGGGTTGCTGCCCGTCACAGGTACTGACCGGTCGCCACGCGCTCGATGGCCCGTCCGCCGTCGCCCTTGGCGTCGGAGTCGCGGCTGACCAGCGTGCGCACGTACACGATCCGTTCACCCTTCTTGCCCGAGATCTTGGCCCAGTCGTCCGGGTTGGTGGTGTTGGGCAGATCCTCGTGTTCCTTGTACTCCTGGTGGATCGAGTCGATCAGATCGACCGTGCGCAACCCCCGAGGACCACCCGAGATGACGCGCTTGATGGCCAGCTTCTTGGCCCGACGGACGATGTTCTCGATCATCGCGCCGGACGCGAAGTCCTTGAAGAACATGACCTCCTTGTCGCCGTTGGCGTAGGTCACCTCCAGGAACCGATTGGACTGGTCGGTGCGGTACATCTCGGCGACGGTGTCGGAGATCATCGCGGTGATCGCGCTCTCGGCATCTCCCGTCTCGGCGATCAGGTCCGGGTCGAGGGGCAGCTCGGTGTTGAGGTAGCGGGCGAAGATCTGGGCGGCGGCCTCGGCGTCGGGTCGTTCGATCTTGATCTTGACGTCGAGCCGGCCCGGTCGCAGGATCGCCGGGTCGATGAGATCCTCGCGGTTCGACGCACCGATGACGATCACGTTCCGCAACGCCTCGACCCCGTCGATCTCGGCGAGGAGCTGCGGCACGATCGTCGATTCCATGTCCGAGGAGATCCCGGTCCCCCGGGTGCGGAACATCGAGTCCATCTCGTCGAAGAACACGATGACCGGCCAGCCCTCCTCGGACTTCTCGCGTGCCCGCTGGAAGACCAGGCGGATCTGACGCTCGGTCTCGCCCACGTACTTGTTCAGAAGCTCCGGTCCCTTGATGTTCAGGAAGTAGCTGCGCGCGTGTTCGTCGCCCGAGACCTCGGCGACCTTCTTGGCGAGCGAGTTGGCGACCGCCTTGGCGATGAGGGTCTTGCCGCAGCCCGGCGGGCCGTACAGCAGGATCCCCTTCGGCGCGGGCAGATCGTGTTCGGCGAACAGGTCCGCGTGCACGTAGGGCAACTCGACCGCGTCCGCGATCTGCTCGATCTGCGAGTCGAGCCCGCCCACGTCGGCGTAGGTGATGTCGGGGACCTCTTCGAGCACGAGCTGTTCGACCTCGGGGCGCGGCAGCTTCTCGAGCAGCAGGCCCGACCGCGAGTCCATCCGCAGGGTGTCGCCGGCACGCAACTTGACGCCGCGCAGGCTCGGCGCGAGCGCCACGACGCGCTCCTCGTCGGTGTGGGCGCTGACCAGTGCCCGGCCGTGGTCGATGTGTTCGGAGAACGTGACGACCTCGCCCTGGGACTCCGGTTCGCGGGCCAACACGACGTTCAGCGAGTCGTTGAGCACGACCTCCATACCGATCTCGAGCGCGTCGGTTGCTTCCAGCGCCACGGCGACTCGCATCTTGCGACCGCCCGAGAACACGTCGACGGTTCCGTCGTCGTTCACCGCGAGCAGGGTGCCGTACGCGGCCGGCGGTTGGGTGAGCTTGTCGACCTCCTCACGCAAGCTGGCGATGTGGTCGCGCGCCTCGCGCAGGGTGAAGGTCAGTTTCTCGTTGCGTGACACGGCCTGCGCGAGCTGTGCCCGGGTGTCGCCCAGACGGTCCTCGAGTTCGTGGATCCGCGCCGGTCCCGAGGCCGCACGGCGGCGGAGATCGGCGAGTTCGAACTCCAACTCGTCGCAGTACCTCGTGAGTTCCGCGACCCTGGTGGCGTCGTTACGGTCGTCAGGTCCGATCGGAATCACCTCCTCGGCTCGCTCGATTCGATCGCTGATCAAGAGCGACCCTACCGGCTCGCCGGTCGCTTCGGAGTGATGCAACACCCGCCGCGATCCGGCTCGGCGGCGTGCGGTGTGACTGCTGGCACCGGCGCCGAATGGTGGAACGACCTTCGGGGCGCCTAACGTGAGTTTCGAGGGGTTCGAAGGATCGAAGAGTCCCGACTGTCCGCGACACGAGGCTGCAGCTGATTATGAAGGTGTGGATCGACCAGGATCTGTGCACTGGTGACGGTCTTTGCGAAGAGATCTGTCCCGAAGTCTTCGTTCTCCTCGACGACGGTCTCGCCTATGTCAAGCAGGACGGTGAACCGCTGAACGACCCGGGCGGCGCGGCCAGCCAGGCGACGGTACCCGACGGACTCGAGGATGCCACCGTCGAGGCGTCCGAGGAATGCCCCGGCGAGTGCATCTTCATCGAGAACGACTGATCCGTCGGGAACGATCGATCCGTCGGGAACGACCGGAGTCGTCGCTCAACCGAGCCAGCGGGCCTCGCTGAGAAAGCCGGTGTGGGCCACCATGCGGTGGTCGGGCCGCACCGCGGCGCCGTCGATGTGCCAGGTGCGGCGCAGCACCTCGGTGGTCTCGGCGAACCGGAAGCCGTGCGCGCCGAGCGCCTCACGGAACTGCACCGCCTGGGTGATCGAGGGGGTGTAGGCGACGATGATCCCTCCGGGCCGCAGCCCTCGTGCCGCGTGGGGCACGGCCTGCCACGGTTCGGGCAGGTCGAGCACGACCCGGTCGAGATCGGTCTCGTCGATCCCGTCGTAGACGTCGCGCACCTCCACCCGGTAGCGGTCCGCGGCCACGTCGGGAAGGAACGCCCGGACGTTGCGTTGCGCCGTGACGGCGAAGTTCTCGCGCAGTTCGTACCCGACCACGTCGGCGCCGGCACGCAGCATCGTCATCGACAACGCCCCTGAACCCACCCCGGATTCGAGTACCTTCACGCCCGGGCCGATGTCGGCGAGCAGCAGCAGCGGCCCGAGATCCTTGGGGTAGATCACCTGGGCACCGCGGGGCATCTTCAACACGAAGTCCGAGAGCGTCGGCCTCATGACCGTGTAGGTACCACCCTTGGTCGCGCGGAACACCGCCCCCTCCGATGCGCCGATGATCACATCGTGCTCCACGACCCCGGCGTGGGAATGGAACGCGGCACCCGCCTCGAGGGTCACGAGGTAACGGCGACGTTTGTGATCGATGAGCAGGACCCGCTCACCCACGGCGAGCGCCGCTCCCGGACGTGTCACGTAGCCGACGGCTCGCGTTTCGACCGGCCCGAGGTCTTGCGACGTTGCTTCTTCGCGGTGCGCCGCTCACGGCGAGCGTTCCGCTTCACCGACACCTCGGTGTCGGTCGAGTGGGCGATCGTGAGCGTCTCCCCCGGCTTCAGCACGGCGCGGTAGGCGACGTCCTCTGACTTGCGGCCCCACTTGAGGAGCATCCGGAAACCGAAGATGCCGGCTGCGAGCGCGCCCCACGGGCCGGGGCGACCCTCCATGAACCGACTGAAGAACCTTCTCTGGAGCAGCAGCAAAAAGGCCATGGGCCGACCCTCACACGCGCCGGATCTCGACCACGGTGGTGCGCTTGCGGCCACGGCGCCGCCCGAACAGGAACACCCCGAGAACGACCGCGGTCGCCACGACGGCGCCCACGGTGAGTGCGGTGGACTTGGCGGCGTCCGCGGTGGTGTCGACCTCGCCCTGGAGTTCGCTGAACTTGGCTCTGATGTCCTCCGGCGTGATCTTCGCCCTGTGGGCCTGCGGGTCGACGTGGTCGTTCATCGGTCGGCGCCTTTCTTGCGGGCGATCGCCGAAGCGGCGATCGCGATCACGATCACGGTGAGCACCAGGGTGACCAGATAGGGCACCCAGGTGAGGCTCCCCGTCAGGTGCGCTCCCGTCTCGGTCTGCAGCACACGGAGCACCCCCACGATCAACAGGCAGATCGACAGCGCGCCGAGCACGGCCGCGCCGAGGCCGAAGCCGACGAACTTGCCCAGGCCCTTGATCGGATCGACGGTCTCCTGTTTGGCGTAGGCCTTGGTGAGCTCGAAGATCTCCCCCAGGCTCTTCTGCGGGCTCGAGTCGTCTGCAGCCATGACGGATCCTCTCCGGTGCGGGCGTGGGTCGGACGCCGACGCGCGGGTCCGTTCATCCATGGTGCCACCTCGGCGTGGTCGGCGCGGTCATCGACGCGGCGACACCTCGGCGAGCGGCACGCCGTCGGCATAGTCGACCAGCGCGACCCCCAGGCGCTCCTGGACCTCGAGCAGCGCCGGTGTGACCGCAGCCCCGTTCGCGATGTACGAGAAGACGAGGGGCGGCGCCGCGGTGGCCTGCGCGAACCCCGACAGCGAACTGACGTCGTTCAGGGTTCCGGTCTTGGCACGGATGTGGCCCCGGGTGGCAGGGTCGGTGAATCGTTCGCGCAGCGTTCCCGTACGACCCCCGACCGCGAGGCCCGACCCGATCGCCGAGTCCGTGCCCGTCCGGTCCAACAACGCGGCGAGCAGGTCACAGGTGAGCCGATTGTCGTAGCCCAGACCCGAGCCGTCGTGCATCACCACGCCCCGGGCGGGCAGGCCGAGCCGGTCGAAGGCGGCCTGGAAGACGGCGAGCCCGGCAGCGGTCGTTCCGGCGCCGGCTTCGACGACACCGGCCTCCTTGACGAGCAGTTCGGCGATCTGGTTGTCGCTGCGGTTGAGCATCTCGTGCACGATCGCGCTCAGCGGAGGCGACGTGGCGCTCGCGATGAGGGCAGTGCCCCGCGGGCGCACCCCGGCGCCGGCCCGACCGTCGATGCGGACGCCCCGGGCCTCGAGCAGGTCGGCAAAGGTCCGAGCCGCGAATTCGGGCGGGTCGGCGGCGGCCACCAGCGCGCCGAGGTTCTCTTCGTCATAGGTGTCGGGGAACGACGTGAAGCTCTGGTTCACCTCGAGCGCCGACAAGGGCCCGAGCTGGTGTTGGTCGAGGTAGCGGTCGGGCCAGCCGGGAACCGACCGCTCGGCGTCGTAGCGTGATTCGTCACCGATGACCGACCCGGTGACGTGCTTCACGCCTTTGGCGACCACGGCGTCGGCGAGGTCTTCGAGGGAGGTGCCGGCCCCGGCGAGCGCACCGAAGTAGTCGGCGTAGGCCTTGGTGCGCAGCACCGGGTCACCACCGCCGATCAGGTAGAGGTCGCCGTCGACCACGCCGTCACCGCCGAGCGCGCCGCCCACCTGCGTCGAGAAACGGTGGTCGGATCCCAGTACGTCGAGGGCGAGCTGCGCGGTCACGATCTTCTGGTTCGACGCCGGCACGAGGGGTGCCTCGGCGTCGGCCCGGAACAGCTCGTGGCCGCCGACGTCGACGGCCAGACAGGTGTCGTCCGGGCTGGCGTCGACCACCGAGAGCAGCTCGGCCTTCAGCTCGGGTCCGGCGGCGATCGCCTGCACGAGGGCGGGCACCCGCCGGGCGCTGAACACCGGCGTCGCCGTGGTCGACGGAGCCGCATCCGCGGCTGCTCGTCGGGGCGCCGCCGTTGCCCCGAAGCCGAGCGTGCCCACGAGGAACAGGACCGTCGACGCGGCGATCGTGGCCCGACGGCCACGTCCGGCTCGGGGACGTGACGTCACGAGCGACGATGCCGGTGTCGGGCGTAGGTCCACAGGTGTTCGAGCGCGCGCACCGCCCGGTCGGCCGAGGGGTAGCACAGCCGCTGATTGGCCCGCAGGGTGGCAACGCCGGGGTTGTCGGGTCGGGTCACGGCCAGCTCGGTCGCGCACAGGACCGGTTTGCCCGTCGCCTCGGACACGTCGACGGCGGCCTGGGCGTAGCGGGCGTCCTGGCGCTCGTGGAAGTCGACGATGCGCTCGAGGCCGTGGTCGGGGTAGAAGCCCCCGTCGCGTTCGAGGCGGGCCTGGTTCGACTGGATCCCGAGACCCAGGTAGATCACCGCGTCGACACCCGGGTGGCCGGCGATGAGCTCGAGGACCTCGGGGATCGTGTCACGGGTCTCCCCACCGGCGAGGTCGACGGGATTGTTGCGGCTCCACCGGGGCGGCAGCTTCTCGCTGAGTGCGTCGTGCAGGTCACCGGGAAGTGCCACGAGCTCGAGCACGCCACCCCGGGTGATCGCGTCGGCACCCAGCACCCCCCAGCCGCCGGCGGTGGTCACCACGACGGTCCGTGGACCCTTCGGCAACGGTTGGGTGGCGAAGGTGGCGGCGGTGTCGAAGGCCTCTTCGACGCTCGACGCGCGGGTGGCGCCGGCCTGGCGGCACGCGCCGTCGAAGACCCGGTCGTCGGTGGCGAGCGATCCGGTGTGGCTCGCCGCGGCCCGCTGCCCGCCGGCGGTCGCGCCGCCCTTGAGCACGACGAGCGGCTGGCGTTCGGTGACCGAGCATGCGGCGTCGTAGAAGCGTCGCCCGTCGGGCACGCCCTCGACGTAGACGAGTGACACGGCGGTGGCCGGGTCGTCGACGAAGTAGCCGAGGTAGTCCTCGACGCCGAGCATCGCGGCGTTCCCCGCGCTCACCGCTCGGGCGATACCCACGCCGGTGGCCACCGCGTGGTTCATGAACGACGAGACGAGGTTGCCCGACTGGCTCGCGAGCGAGATCCGCCCCGGTGGCGGGTTCGGCGCGACGATCTGCGCACACAACTTCACCGGGGTCGACACGACGCCCTGGCCGTTCGGGCCGGCGATCACCATGCCGAGTCGCTCGGCCTCCGCGATGAGTTCATCCTGTGCGGCGCGGCCCTCTTCGCCGGCCTCGCCGTAGCCGGCGGACGTGACGAACGCGGCGCGCACGCCTTTCGCGGCACAGGCGCGGAGCAGCTCGACGTTCGTCGCGGCCGGGGTGCACACGAACACCAGGTCGACCGCGCCGTCGGGCAGATCGGCGATGTCGGTGAGGGTCGGCTCGCCCAGCACCTCGCTGCCGGCGCGGTTGGTCGCGTACAACGCTCCCTCGTAGCCGGCGGCGCGGATGTTGTGCAGGCTCACGAACCCGAACTTGCCCGGGTGGGTCGAGGCCCCGGCGACGACCACGCCGCGCGGTTCGAACAGCGGGGTGAGGCGCTCGTGCATGCTCACGCGCTCACCTCCACCAGGGCGTCGACGGCGACCGGGCGGCCGTCGGTGATGATCAGCGGGTTCAGGTCGACCGAGACGACCTCGTCGTGTTCGGAGGCGAGGCGTGACAGGGCGGTGATCACCCCGACGATCGCGGCCCGGTCCACCGCCGGCTCGCCGCGGAAGGCACCGAGCAGCTTCTGCGTGGCGAGTGCGTCGATCAGGTCCTCCGCGTCGGTGGCACTCACCGGCACGAGCGCGATCGCCACGTCCGCGACGGCCTCGGCGAGGATGCCACCGATCCCGAGCATCACCGTCGGCCCGAACTGCGGGTCACGACTCATGCCGGCGATCAGCTCGCGGTTGCCCGTCACCATCGGCGCGACGAGCACCCCGACGTCGCCGTCTTCGGGTGTCGCCGCGGCGAGCAGGTCGGTCGCGGCCGCCTCGACGGCCGCGGCGTCGCCGAGTGAGAGGCGCACCAGACCCCGCTCGGTCTTGTGGGCGATGTGGTCGCCGCACAGCTTCGCCACCACGGGAAAGCCGATCTCGACGGCCGCGGCCGCCGCAGCGCCGGCGTCCGCGACGACGCGTTCGTCGGGCACCGGCACCCCGTAGGGGGCGAGCAGCGCCTTGGAAGCGGCTTCGGACAGGGTCGTGGTCGATGACGTTCCCGGCGGTGATGACACGGCCAGCGATCCTAATGGTGGCCTTTCGACAGGCCTCCTTCCAGGACCGTCCGGATCGGCGGGTAGGCTGCCACTGGAGGCCCCGAACCGAGACTGGAGATGCGTATGGCTGGTGATGTCGAGCTCGAACAGTTGGCGATCGACACCATCAGGGCGCTGGCGATGGACGCCCCGCACGCCGCCAACTCCGGTCACCAGGGCACGGCGATGGCGCTCGCTCCCCTGGCCCACGTCCTGTTCACCCGGGTGATGGACTACGACGCCTCCCAGCCCGACTGGCCCGACCGCGACCGGTTCGTGCTCTCGGCCGGGCACGCGTCGATCCTGCAGTACGCGATGTTGCACCTGTGTGGTTTCGGTCTCGACATCGGCGACCTCCGTGCCTTCCGTGAGTTCGGTTCGCTCACCCCCGGCCACCCCGAGGTGCACCACACCCGGGGCATCGAGGTCACCACCGGCCCGCTGGGCCAGGGATTCGCCAACGGGGTCGGTCTCGGACTCGCCGAACGGGTCCTGCAGGGCACCTTCGGCAGCGAACTCGTCGATCACACCACCTGGGTGATCTGCGGTGACGGCGACCTGTCCGAAGGGATCAGCCACGAGGCCGCCTCGCTCGCCGGGCACCTGAAGCTCGGCAACCTCGTCTACGTCTACGACGACAACCACGTCACCATCGACGGTCCGACCGAACTCGCCCTCACCGACGACGCGGTGGGCCGGTTCGAGTCCTACGGCTGGCACGTGAACGACGTCGGCGAGATCGCGAACGACTGCGACGCGCTCGAGGCCGCCCTGCTCGAGGCGAAGGCCGACACCGACGCCCCGTCGCTGATCGTGCTGCGCAGCCACATCGGCTACCCCTCCCCGACGCTCACCGACTCGCCCAAGGCGCACGGCCTCGCGTTCGGCGACGACGACATCGCCGAGACCAAGAAGGTGATGGGGCTCGACCCCGACGCCACCTTCGCCGTCCCCGGCGACGTGCTCGCCTACTACCGGGCCGCCGGCGTCCGCGGCGCGAACCGCCGGGCCGAGTGGGAGGGTCGTCTCGCGGCCCTCGACGCCACCCGGCGCGACGAGTGGAACGCCGCCTGGGCCGGCACGGGCCTGTCGGGATGGGAAGCCAAGCTTCCCTCCTTCGAGGTCGGGCAGAAGATCGCCACCCGCAAGGCGTCGAACGCCGTGCTCGACGCGCTCGCCGACTCGCTGCCCGGCCTGATCGCCGGCGCCGCGGACCTCACCGACAACACCGGGGTGCTCCTCGACGGCGGCGAAGTGCAGGAACCCGCCACGCCGACGGGCAACCAGGTGCACTACGGGGTGCGCGAGCACGCCATGGGCGCCATCGCCACCGGCATGGCGTTGCACGGCGGCACCCTGCCGGTGGTGGGCACGTTCTTCGTGTTCAGTGACTACATGCGCCCCGCGGTACGTCTCGCCGCGCTGAGCCAGGCCAAGGTGATCTACTCGTGGACCCACGACTCGATCGGGCTCGGCCAGGACGGCCCCACCCACCAGCCGATCGAGCACCTCGCCTCGCTCCGGGCGATGCCCGGCCTGCGCCTGATCCGGCCCGCGGACGCGAACGAGGTCGCCGCCGCCTGGCGGGTCGCGCTCGAATCCGACGGTCCCACGGGGCTCGTTCTCACGCGTCAGGGAGTCGAGGTGCTCGAAGGCACCGGCTCCCATGACGACGTGGCCCGGGGCGCGTACGTGGTGACCATGGTCGGCGGCACCGACGGGATCGACCTGGTGCTGGTCGGCACCGGCTCGGAAGTCGCCCTGTGTGTCGAGGCGGCCCGCGAGCTCACCCGTGAGGGCATCGGGGTGCAGGTCGTGTCGATGCCCTCCTGGGAACTGTTCGCCGAACAGGACTCGGGCTACCAGGACACGGTCCTGCCCCCGGCACTGCCGACCCTCGCGGTCGAAGCCGGCGTGAGCTTCGGCTGGGACCGCTGGGCCGACGACACGGTGTCGATCGACCACTTCGGTGCGTCCGCGCCGGGCGAGGTGCTCTTCGAGAAGTTCGGTTTCACCGCTGCAGACGTCGCGGAACGTGCCCGCCAACTGCTCAAGAACCTCGGTGACGACACATGAGACCGCCACGGCGCGTGAGGAGATCACGGCGCCCGAAGCCACGATGACGAAGGAAGCGAATGCGATGACGCGACTGCACCAGCTCTACGACGAGCAGCACCAGAGCCCCTGGATCGACAACCTGCGACGCGACGACACCCGGTCGGGGGTGCTGGCCGAGCAGGTCGCATCGGGCATCAGGGGCATCACCTCGAACCCGTCGATCTTCCAGAAGGCCATCGAGGGCACCGACGCGTACGACGCCCAGTTCGGCGAGCTGATCGCCGGGGGCAGGACCATCACCGATGCCTACTGGGATCTGGTGGTCACCGACATCACCGAGGCGCTCGACGTGCTGACGCCTCTGCACGTGGCGTCCGACGGCGAGGACGGGTTCGTCTCGATCGAGGTGGCGCCCGACATCGCCCACGACACGGGACGTTCGGTCGAGGCCGCGGCCGGCTTCCACGACCGGATCGATCGGCCGAACCTGTTCGTGAAGATCCCGGGCACGGCCGAAGGGGTCAAGGCGATCGGCGACATGATCGCCCGCGGCAAGAACATCAACGTCACGTTGTTGTTCAGCGTGCAACGCTACGACGAGATCATCGAGGCCTACCTGTCCGGTCTGGAGCGCTTCGCCGCCGATGGCGGGGATGTGTCCACCGTGCGCAGTGTCGCGTCGTTCTTCGTGTCGCGGGTCGACAGCGAGATCGACGACCGCTTGGACGAGATCGGCACCGACGAAGCGCTCGCGCTCAAGGGCAAGGCGGCCATCGCGAACGCCAAGCTCGCCTACCAGCTCTTTCTGGAGCGCTTCTCGGGTGAACGCTGGGAGGCGCTGGCCGCAGCCGGCGCCCACGTGCAGCGGCCCCTCTGGGCGTCGACGTCGGTCAAGAACCCCGACTACCCCGACACCATGTACGTCGATGCGCTCATCGGTCCCGACACGGTCAACACCCTGCCGAACGCCACCATCGATGCGTTCCAGGACCACGGGACCCTCACGCGGACCGTCGACGTCGACGTCGACGGCGCGCGCGCCGACATCGAACGACTGGCCGCGATCGGCATCGACCTCGAAGACGTCGCCGCGCTGCTCGAGCGCGAAGGCGTCGACAAGTTCATCACCGCCTTCGACGAGTTGATCACCTCGCTCACCTCCAAAGCCGCACATCTGCAGGCGACCGGCTGAGCCCATGGCGATCCGTGGCACCGTCCGTGTGGTGGAGGACGTACCGAGCGCCTTCGCCGACGAGGTCGTCGCCGCCTTCGCACGGCGGGTGAACGACATCTTCTCGTTCGCGCTCTCCGGGGGCGACACCGCTCGGAACTGCTACGAGGCGCTGGCCCGGTCCGCGGATCAGATCGACTGGTGGAAGGTCGACTTCTACTGGGGCGACGAGCGCTGTGTGCCCCACGACGACCCCGACTCGAACTATTTTCTGGCCCGTGAAGCACTGCTCGATCGCGTGGGGGCGGCGAACGCCACGTACCTGATGCGGTGCGCCGAAGGGCCCGAGCCCTACCAGCTTCGCCTCGGCGAACTCGGGCACATCGACCTGGTGCACCTGGGGCTGGGTCCCGACGGTCACACCGCGTCGTTGTTCCCCGAGTCGGCGGCGCTCGATGCCGACCCCGGGCGGCTCGTGGCGATGAACGACGATCCGCTCGGCAACAATCCCCACCCGCGGATGACCTTGACCTTCGCCGGGATCGCCCGCGCCCATCAGGTGATCGTCACCGTGTCGGGAGACTCCAAGGCCGACGCACTCGCCCGCGTCGCGGCCGGCGACGACGTGCCGGCCTCCCGCATCGACGCCGAACAGGTGCTCTGGCTGGTCGACCCGGCTGCTGCCGGCCACACCGACCTCGGCTGAACCCGTCGCTCAGCCGCGCCGTTCCCCATGGATTTCTCGGGAGAAGCGTTGTGCCTCGAACGTATGTTCGCTAGAATTCGGGGTATGGACCTTCTCGATTCCTCCACGCCGGTCTCGGAGGCCGCTGCGGGGTTGGACCTCGAGGATCTGAGGGTTGCCTTGGTGGAGGCATCGGCGTCGATCGCGGCGGGTCAGGCTCGTCTGGCTCAGGCGATGGCGATCTTCCGGGCCAGAAACGGCGAGTCGGAGGGGTCGGGGTTCTCGTCGTTCGGGCAGTGGGCGTCGGTGGATCTGGGGTTGTCGTCTCGGGCGGCGTCCGCCCTGGCTGATGCGGGGGATGCGCTCGCTGATCGGCCACTGGTGCGTGACGCGTGGGAGTCGGGTGCGTTGTCGACGACCAAGGCCCAATGTGTTGGGGGTGGCGACCGATGCGTCGGAATCGTCGTGGTGTGAGATGGCCGCAGAAGCTTCCGCGACCCAGCTGGCGCGGATCGCGTCCGCGTACCGACGCAACCAGCGGGCCGATGCCGAAGCTGCGGCGCGGCGGGAAGGTCTCGAAGCAGAAGATCGCGAAGCCGCGTGTGGGGCACACCCGCGATGACGGGCTGCGCGAGTTGTTGGCGATCCTCACCCCTGACGATGCCGCGGTGGTCCAGTCAGCGTTGGAAACCGAGATCGAAACCCAGTGGCGTGCCGAGCATGCTGGCACAAGCGACGACGGCGAGACCGCGGCCACCGCACCGATGCCGACCGCGAACCGGCGGCTCGACGCGCTGGTCGGGGTCGCCGCGAACCGCCTGGAGGCCGGCGCGGTGCCGATCGTGCGGGGTGAGCACACCGAAGTCGTGTTGCACGTCGACGAGGCGTTCCACCGGGGCGACACCGACGGTGGGTTGTGTGACGCGAAGAACGGACCGGGCCTGGAATGGGCTGATGCCCGTCGCCTCGCCTGTGATGCGAAGATCCGGGGGCTCCTCAAAGGTGCGGACGGCACGGCGGTGGATCTGGGGCGGGCCCAACGTCTGGCATCGGACAAACAACGCCGTCTCCTTGCCGCCCGCGATCACGGCTGCCGGTTCCCCGGATGCACCAACACCCGCTATGTCGACGCGCATCATGTGGTCGAGTGGGAAGACGGCGGCCCGACCGATCTGGCGAACCTGATCTCGTTGTGCAACCGGCATCATCGGCTCATCCACCACGGATCCTTCCGGATCGAAGCCGATGGGCAACAGGGCTTCACGTTCCTCGACCGGCACGACCATCCGATCCGACCACCCGGAGTCCGCGCGCGACACCGCTGCCGAGACGTCGATGGAACTCCCCGCGCCCGCAGCGGCGGTGACCCGCACTACTCGGTCGACCTCGCCGTCGCCGCCATGGCCTCAGCCGGCTGAACGCTGCCCGGCTGCACGCTGTGCGGTGTCGAACAGGTCCTGGAGAACCCCGTGGAGCACGTCGGTCTGCTCCCGCACCACCCGACGCGGCACGCGTCCCTTGTCGTTCTGCTCGGGTGCCGGCAGTGGAGCGCCGATGGTGAGCACGACCTTGCGGGGACGGATGAACTTGGCGCCCTTGGGCATGGCCGCTTCCGACCCGCCGATGCCCACGGGCACGATGGGCGCCCCGGTTCGGGCCTGCACGTAGGCCGGGCCGTCGAAGAGCTCCTGCACGACCGGACCGGACTGGCGGGTGCCCTCGGGGAACATCACGAGCGACTCCCCGGCATGGAGCACCGCGATGCAGGCGTTCAGCGCTTCCCGGTCGGGCGTGCCACGGTGCACCGGGATCGCTCCCAGCGCGGTCCACAATCGGCCCCAAGCGCCTTTCCAGAGCGTGTCCTTGGCGAGATACCGCATGCGGGGCAATCCGACACCGACACACGAGACGACCAGGGCGAAGTCGAGGTTCGACCGGTGGACCGGAGCGAGGATGAACGGCTCGTCGGTCGGCAGATGGTGGCGGCCTTCGACCCGGATCCGGAAAACCAGCTTCGCCAGACCGACCAGAAGCAGCGACGCGAACCAGTACAGGCCCTTGCGGAACGGGGTCGGCGGAGTCGCCGGGTCTTCGTCGACGTGCACCCGCTGCGCGGCGACGGTCAGCTCGTCGTCGCTCATCGCAGCAACTCCAGGATCCCCTCGACGATCGCGTCGACCTCACGATCGGAGGTGTCGACGACGGTCGCATCGTCGGCGACGGTGAGCGGGCTGGCGTCGCGTGACGAGTCGGTGGCGTCGCGTTCGGCGATCTCGGCGGCGACCGCCGCGGTGTCGGTCTCGCCACGCTCCCCGGCCCGCCGCGCCGCACGCACCTCGGGTCTTGCGGTGAGGTAGAGCTTGAGGGTCGCGTCCGGAAAGACGACCGTGGCGATGTCGCGACCCTCGACCACGCCGCCGCCGTGGTCGGCGACCCACGTCCGTTGGCGGGCCACCAATTCGGCTCGCACGCCGGGGATCTTCGCTACCTGCGACACCGCCCGGGACGTCTCGGGAGTGCGGATCGCCTCGGTCACGTCCTCGCCGTCGACCCACACCCGGGACTCCTCGAGGCGAAGTTCGAGTGCTGTCGCGAGTGGGGTGACCGCGGCGGTGTCGCCGACGTCGATGCCCTTCGCCAGGGCGGCGACGGTGACCGCCCGGTACATCGCACCGGTGTCGAGGTAGCCGAGCCCCAGGCGCGCGGCCAGGGCTCGCGCCACGGTGGACTTGCCCGATCCCGCCGGCCCGTCGATCGCGATCACCGTCGTGGTCCTGGTCATGGCGTGCCAAGGCTAGCGAGATCGGCGAAGTAGTCAGGGTACGTCTTCGCCACCACCTCGGGGTCGGCGATCCCGATCCCCGGGGTCACCAGGCCCAACAACGCGAAGCTCATCGCCATGCGGTGGTCGTCGTAGGTCGCCACCGTGGCGGGGCGGGGAACACCGGGCACGATCGTGAAGCCGTCGTCGGTCTCGGCGGCTTCGACACCGAGGCGCTGCAGCTCGCGCACCACGGCGGCGATCCGGTCGGTCTCGTGGCCGCGGATGAGCGCGACGCCCCGCACCCGGGTCGGCGACGACGCGCACACGGCGACCGCGGCCAACGTCTGGGCGGTGTCGGGATGGTCGTTCAGGTCGATGTCGATCCCCCGGAGTGGCCCACCGGTCACGACGGTCGCATCCGCGAGGCGTTCGACGGTGGCGCCCATGCGTTCCAGCACGTCGAAGAACGCCATGTCGCCCTGGCGGGTCGACGAGCCGAGCCCGTCGATCCGGACCCGGCCCCCGGTGATCGCCGCGGCCGCGGCGAGATAGGTCGCCGCCGTCGCGTCGGGTTCGACGTCGTAGTCCCGCCCGCGCAAGTCGCCCGGTGCCACCACGAAGCGGCCGGCCACCGGTTCGTCGACGGTGGCGCCGAAGTCCGCGAGGGCGCCGACCGTCAGGTCGACGAACGGCCGGGCGGCGATGTGGGTGCCCGCCTCGACGATCAGGCCGCCGGGCAACCGCGGCCCGACGAGCAGGAGCGCGCTGAGGAACTGGCTGGAGGCCGTCGCGTCCACGGTCACGGTGCCGCCGCGGAGGCCGGCGCCGCTGATCCGCACCGGCAGACACCCGGGTTCGCCGAGTGGTTCGACCTCGGCACCGAGGGCCTCCAGCGCGTCGAGCACCGGACCCATCGGGCGGCGCCGCAAGGGTTCGGCGCCGTCCACGACGACGGGCAGCCCGGCGAGCGCAGCGACCGGCAGGACGAACCGCGACGTCGTCCCCGACAGGCGCGCGTCGATGCGGGTGTCGGGCTCGACGGGGCGTGCCCGCGGCGCGACCCGCACCTCGGTCCCGTCCGTGTCGATGCCGGCACCCAGCGCCCGCAGCGCGCCGATCATGGCGTCGGTGTCGTCCGCACGCAGCGCGCCCTGCAACCTCGACGGCCCGTCCGCGAGCGCCGCGAGGATCAACGCCCGGTTGGTCAGGCTCTTCGACCCGGGCGGCCGCACGGTCGCGTCGGGTGGGTGCACGACGGGTTCGATGTGGCGAACCGTCACGTCTCGTCCTCGGTCTGGACGAAAGCCCGGAACCCCGCGTCGAGCAGGCCCCGGCACAGCCGCGCGGCGTCGTCACTGAGCACGCGGATCACGACCATGCCGCCGGCATTGCCCTCGAGGTCGATCGTGGTGGCCCAGGCCAGGTTGACGTCAAGATCGGTCGCCAGGCTCGCCACGTCCTTCAGCGCGCCGGGTTGGTCCTTGACGAGGACGCGGATCTCGCTGTGTGGCCCCGCGTCGCTGGGCCGTCTCGGCAGGTTGCGGCGCACCTGCTGGGCCTCAGCGAGCACGTCGAGCAGCTTCGCACCGTCGCGGTCGGCGACGATCGAGCGGATCGACGCGAGCTCGTCGCGGAGCTGATCGAGCACCTCCAGGATCGCGTCGCGGTTCTGTTCGCACACGCCCGGCCAGATCGACGGCGAGCCGGCCGCGATGCGGGTCATGTCGCTGAATCCACCCGCGGCCAGACGCAGCAGCGCTGCGTGGTCCGACGAGTGGTCGCCCGTGACACGCACCAACGACGCCGCGGTCAGGTGCGGCACGTGCGACACCACCGCCACCCCGTGGTCGTGATCGGCCGGCGAAAGGGTGAGGACCTGAGCGTGGAACGAGGAGACGATCTCGCGCACCATGGCGTAGCTCGCGTCCGCGGTCGCGGGGCCCGGACACAGCGCCCAGGCGGCCCCCTCGAACAACTCGGCGTCGGCACCGACGAGGCCGAGTTCCTCGGAGCCGGCCATCGGATGCCCACCGACGAAGCGCGGGTCGTCGATGGCGTCGACGATCGCGGCCTTGACCCCGCCCACGTCGGTGACGGCGGCATCCGGGCACACGGCCAGGGCCCGTCGGGCCTCGTGGACGACCGCGCCGACCGGCGTGGCGATCACGACCAGGTCGCTGGAGGGGTCGAGTCCCTCCGCGTCGCAGGCACCTGCGGCGATCGCCTGGTCCACCAGGCCGGGCGTGACGTCCACACCGCTCACCCACCAGTCCCGCGCCCGCAGCGCCAGCCCGACCGATCCGCCGATCAGCCCGGTGCCGACGACGGTGGCACGACGCGGTGCGCTCATGTGGGCAGGTCGTCTCTCAGGCCGACCGCTTCTCGCAGGTACACATGGTGCAACTCGGCCCGCGACCGCGTGGTCTCCAGGTGGATCATCACCCTGACGCACCGCGGTGTGGCATCGATGACGTCGAGCTCGCGGGCGCAGATGAGCGGCACGTCGCCGAGGCCGAAGACCCGGGCCGACGCGGCGGGGAACTTCGCGTGCAGATCGTCGGTGGCCGTGAACAGGACGCTGATCAGGTCGTCATGGTCGAGGTCGTTGCGGTCGAACAGCGTCTGGAGCAACTCGACGACCGCTTCGTCGATGGCTTCGGCGGTGTCGGTGTCGACGGTGGTCGCGCCGCGCAGCGCCCGGACGTGTCTGGTCACGAGCGCCGATCCTACCGGTCGGGGGTTCTGACCAGCCGCTCGAGGGCACGCCGTTCGTCGGCTTCGAGCGGTCGCCAGTGGCCCGGGGCGAGGCGCGGATCGGCGATGGGGCCGATGCGGGTGCGCACCAGCCGGGTGACCTCGCAGCCGACCGCGGCGACCATGCGACGTACCTGGCGGTTCCGGCCTTCGTGGATCACGATCCGCAGTAGACCGGGCGAGGGGTTCGAGACCGTGGCCGGGGCGGTGAGGCCGTCGGTGAGTTCGACGCCGTTGCGGAGGCGTTGCAGCGCCCGGGGCGTGATCCGGCCCGAGACCTCGGCCAGGTACTCCTTGGGCACCTCGTAGGAGGGATGGGTGAGCCGGTGGGTCAACTCGCCGTTGTTGGTGAGCAGCAACAGCCCCTCGGTGTCCATGTCGAGGCGCCCCACGGGGTACACGCGGGGTTCCTCGGGCACGAGCGACACGACGGTGGGACGCCCCTGGGGATCGGACGCGGTGCTCACCACCCCGGCCGGCTTGTTCAGCAGGTAGTGCACCAGACCGGGCGCGACCGAGACGGGCACGCCGTCGAGTTCGATCAGCGCGTGTTCGGGGTCGACCCGGCGCCCGAGTTCGGCGACCTCACCGTCGACGGTGATCCGCCCCTCGGCGATGTAGATCTCGCACTGACGCCGGCTGGCGACGCCGGCGGCCGCCAGCACCTTCTGGAGGCGTTCGCCGGGCGCTCGGTCAGTCGTCACCGTGTTCGTCACGTTCGTCACCGTGTTCGTCACCGGCGACCCGCAGGCCCGTCTCCAACGCCTCGACGATGTCGGAGTCGGGAATGAATCCGGCCAGCGGTGGCAACTCGTCGGTCGAGTCGATGCCGAGCTTCGACAGGAACAACTTGGTGGTGCCGTACAGCACGGCCTGGCCGGGCCCCGGATCACGGGCGATCTCGGCGATGTAGCCGCGTCGCTCCAGGGTACGGACGACTCCGTCGACGTTCACTCCGCGGATCGCCGCGATCTGGGCGCGCGAGACCGGTTGCTTGTAGGCGACGATCGCGAGGGTCTCGAGCGCGGCGGCCGACAGGCGGGCCGAGCGGCCGTGCAACACGAATCGTTCGATGTAGGGCGCCTCGTCGGGATGACTGCGGTACTGGTAACCGCCGGCGACCCGCACGAGCTCGAAACCACGCTGCTCGTCGGCGTACTCGGCGGCGAGTGCCGCGCAGATCTCGTCGACCCGGTCCACCGGGATCTCGATGAGTTGCGCGAGGAGCTGGGACTCGACCGGTTCCTCGGCGACCATGACGACCGCCTCGATCGCGCGTCGGGCGTCGGCGTCGTCGGTCACGACGCTCCTCAACCGTCGTAGGCGTCGACGAGCATCGACGACACGTCCCAGCCGGCATGCCAGTCGAGCGGGTCGGTTCCGTCGTCGCCCCGCCAGGTGATCCGGATCTCGCCGAAGATCTCGGTCTGGTCCAGATCGACCCGGTCCTCCTTGAACAACTCCAGGATCGCGAGGAACCGGACGACGACCTCGAGACGGCTCTGCGACGCCGCGGTCAGCTCCCGGAAGCTCATCTGTCCGGCCCGGCTGAGTTCGTCGGCGATCTCGACGACCGCGTCGGCGACGCTCACCCGGATCGGAGCCACGTGGTGCAGATCGATGCGGGGTTCGGGCCGCGGGGTGAGCGCGCGGACCAGGGCGTCGCGGATCTTCGAAGGCGTGACGCCGATCATCGGGTCGGGCGCCAGGTCGAGGAAGTGGTCCTCGGGTCCGGCGACCCGGGGCGCCGAGCGTTCGGCCTCGTCTGCGATACGGGCCAGGGCCTTGGCCGCGTCCTTGAACGTCTTGCACTCGACCAGGCGGGCCAGCAGCAGGTCACGCTCCGACCAGATCGCCAGCTCCTCGTCGAGGGTGACCGGATCGTCGTCGGGCAGCAGACGACGGGCCTTGAGCTGCACGAGCGTGGCGGCGATCAGCAGGAATTCGGTGGTCAGCTCCAGGTCGGGCCGTTCGAGCGCGTCGACGTACGCGAGGAACTCGTCGACGATCCGGACCATCGAGATCTCGTACAGATCGACCTCTTCGCGCAGGATGAGGTGCAACAGCACGTCGAAGGGTCCTTCGAACACCTGGGTGGAGACGTCGTAGGCCACGGGCCGCATCCTAGCGTCCCCAAGTTGCACCGTTGTGATTCGCCTACCGTGTCGGGATGTCGCGTCGCCGACCGTACCGGTTCATCCTGTGGATCGTGCTGTCGACGCTCGCCGTGGGCTGCACATCCGATGGCGGGCGGACCGCCCGCACGGGCTCCCCCACCACCGTGGCGACGACGACCACCGCGGGGAGCATCGGCTGTGGACGGCCGGTGACCTGGCCCGAGCTCGCGGTGGACGGGCCGGGCGACGTGGCCCGGTCGACGACCGTGGACGGCACGGAGCGGACCTACCGGATCGGGATCCCCGACGACATCGACCCCGACGAACCGGTGCCGCTCGTGGTGAACCTGCACGGATCGGGATCGAACGCATTCCAGGCCAGCGTCTACTCCGACCTGCCCCGGCGTGCGGCGAAACGCGGGTGGGTGACGGTGACCCCGGACGCGATCGACGGCAAGTGGGAACTCGGCGCCCAGGGTGCCGACGCCGACTTCCTGGGGGCGCTGGTCGACGAGGTCACCTCGCACCTGTGCATCGCCGAGGACCGTATCCATCTGATCGGCATGTCGCTGGGTGCGTGGAAGGCGGCGTCGACCGCGTGCAGCGACGACCGCTACGCCTCGATCGTGCTGGTCGCCGTCGAGGTGTTCCCCGGCGAGTGCCGTCCCCTGGGGGTGTTGGCCTTCCACGGGACGGCCGACCCGGTGGTCGCCTACGGCCCCGGGGGCGGCACGGTCGATGACGCCGCCACCCCGAACGCCGGGCTCCCCGGAGCCCTCACCAACATCGCCGCGTGGGCCGCCAACGCCGACTGCCGGCCACGTCCGGCCGTCACCCGGGTGGGCGACGACGTCGTCGTCCGCCGTTACCAGGGCTGCACGACCGGCACCGACGTCGAACTCGACACGATCGTCGGCGGCGGCCACACCTGGCCCGGCAGCGCGATCTCCCTCGGAGACCCCTCGCTGACGACCCACACGATCGACGCGACCAGCATGGCACTGGACTTCTTCGCGGCGCACCCGCGGAGCTGAATCGATCCGGGATCCGGTCGGGTGGCCGCATACCATCGCAGCCCATGACCCGCGTGTTTTCCGGAATGCAACCGAGTGGCGACCCGCACCTGGGCAACCTGCTGGGGGCCGTCGCGTTGTGGGTCGCCGAGGCGGAACAGGCCGAGAGTCTGTTCTGCGTGGTCGATCTGCACTCGATCACGTTCCCCCAGGACCCGGCGGACCTGCGGCGACGCACCCTGGAGTTGACCGCGACCTTCCTCGCCATGGGCCTCGACGCGGAGCGCAGTGTCCTGTTCCTGCAGTCCCAGGTCGCCGCCCACCGTGAGCTCGCCTGGCTGCTGGAGTGCACCGCGTCCTACGGCGAGCTCCAGCGCATGACCCAGTTCAAGGACAAGGCGGCCCGTGGCGAGTTCGTGTCGGCAGGGTTGTTCACCTACCCGGCGCTGATGGCGGCGGACATCCTCGCGTACGACGCCGACCAGGTGCCCGTGGGCGACGACCAGCGCCAACACATCGAGCTGACCCGGGACCTCGCCATGCGCTTCAACGCCCGCTACGGCGAGACCTTCGTCGTGCCCGAGGGGGTCTACCGGGCCACCGGGGCGCGCATCATGGACCTCCAGCACCCCGAACGCAAGATGTCCAAGTCGCTCGACTCGCCCCAGGGAACCGTGGCGTTGTCCGACGACGACGCCACGGTGGCCCGCAAGATCAAGCGGGCCGTCACCGACGCGGAGACCGAGGTGCGTTACGACCCGGAGGCCAAACCCGGCGTGTCGAACCTGTTGTCGATCCTGGCGGCCTGCACCGGCACCACGCCCGAGGCCGCAGCCGTGGGCTACTCCCGCTACGGCGACCTGAAGGCGGCCGTGGCCGAGGCGGTCGTGGCTTTCCTCGGGCCGGTTCGTTCCCGTTACGACGAACTGCTCGGTGACCCGGGCCATCTGCTCGACGTGCTCGCGGGAGGCGCGGCGCGGGCCGACGCCATCGCTGAACCGATCGTGCGTCGGGCCGAAGACGCGATGGGATTCCTGCCCCGGACCCGAACCTGAGCACGCAGCCCGCGCGTTTCGCTCTACGATGACGACATGTCCGATCTGGATCTCGTCGACGCGCGCCGCACCCTCGAAGCGCTCCGTGAAGAACTCATCGCCCGCAACGAGGAGCTCTCGGCGACCGCGGACGACCCGCTCGCCTACGACGTCAACTTCGCCGACTCGGGCCAGGTCGCCGCCGAGCTCGGCGAGAACCAGGTGGCGATCGCCGCGGCCAGGGAGCAGCTCGACGAGATCGACGCGGCGTTGCAGCGGATCGACGACGGCACCTACGGGCGCTGCGAAGCGTGCGGCGAGCCGATCGGCGAGGCCCGCCTCGAGGCGATCCCGGCTGCTCGCTTCTGCATCCGTCACGCCTGAGTCGTTGTCCGCTGCACACCTCGTCAAGCGCTTCTTCGGCTCGCTCCGACCGGGAGGGCCGTCGAGGTCCGACGACGACTGGGCGACCGGTCACCTGACCGATGCCGAGGTGAGACTCTGGCGACGGATGTCGAATCCCGACCGGCGGCACGCCGTGGGGGTGGCCCGACGGGTCGAGCGGGCGCTCGGCGCCAAGGCGACCGACCCCGTCATCGCGGCTGCCCTGTTGCACGACGTGGGCAAGTCGACTTCGGGGCTGCGCACCTACGGCCGGGTGGTGGCGACGTTGTCAGCGAAGGTGGCCGGCCGCGAGATGGCGGTCGCCTGGAGCGAGACCCGCGGCTTCACCCGCCGCGTGGGGCTGTATCTGGAACACCCGCGCCTGGGCGGCGATCTGTTGGCGTTGGCCGAATCCGATCCCCTCACCGTCGCCTGGGCGCGGGAGCACCATTCGCCCGAAGACGACTGGACCGTTCCGATCGAGATCGGCCGCGTCCTGAAGGCTGCGGACGACGACTGATCGTCACCGGCGGGCGCGGGGATGCGCCTCGGCCCAGGCGGCGAAGAGGCGTTCGGTCGAGACCTTCGTGTAGATCTGCGTCGTCGACACCGAGACGTGTCCGAGAAGCTCCTGGACCGTGCGGATGTCGGCGCCGTGGTCGAGCAGATGCGTGGCACACGAGTGCCGGAGCACATGCGGCGTACACCGCTCCCCCAGCCCGGCCGCCACGGCGTGGGCGTGGACGATGCCCCAGAGTCCCTGGCGGGTCAGGCGCCGACCGCGTCGGTTCACGAAGACCGCGGCGTCGTCGTCGCGGGTCGGGCGGGTCGGACGCAGCGAGCCGCGCACATCCGGGTCGAGCCACGCGACCAACGCGTCCTTGGCCATCCGGCCGATCGGGACGACGCGCTCCTTGTCGCCCTTGCCGGTCACTCTGAGCAGCCGTTCGGCCAGGTCGACGTCGCCGACCGACAGCCCGGTCGTCTCCGAGATCCGCAGCCCCGAGGAGTACATGACCTCGAGGATCGCCCGGTCGCGCACGACGAGCGGACCGTCGCCGACCACGGCGGCGAACAGCGCGTCGATCTCGGTTTCGGTGAGCGCTTTGGGCAGACCCGGTCGTGCACTCGGCACGGCGAGCTCCCGAGCCGGGTCGGTCGCGATGGTGCCCTCGTCGTGGAGGAACCCGTACAGCGAACGCACCGCAACGGCCCGACGCTTGGCGGTCGCCGGCGCGACCCCCGAGGCCGCGACCTCCGCGAGGTACGCGACCAGGTCGTCCTCACCGACCGTGTCGAGGCCGAGGCCGCCGCGCCGGGTCCACCGGAGAAAATCGGCGAGGTCGCGGCGGTACGCGGCCAAGGTCGAGGCGGCCCGACCGCGTTCGACCCGCAGATGGTTCAGGAACTCCTCGACATCGAGCGGGAACTCGACCGGCTCGTGCACCGGGGGTCGACCCCGCCGCCGCGCCGGTGCACTCATGTGGCGAGTCGACGGATCGCCAGCGCCAGTCCCAGGATCGACTTGCCGTCGACGAGTTCACCGGATGCGACCAGGTCCCAGGTCGTCTCCAACGGCACGCGCACGAGTTGCATCGCTTCTTCTTCCGGCCCCTGCAGGTCGGTTCCCACCTCGATGAGTCCGGTGGCCAGAAACAACGTCGTGTGCTCGTCGGTGAAGCCCGGCGAGTTGTAGAACGCGCCGATCTCGGTCCAGTCGCGTGCGTCGTGGCCGGTCTCCTCCATCAGCTCCCGACGGGCCGCCTCCAGGGCCGGCTCGCCGTCGACGTCGCGCTTGCCCGCGGGGATCTCGAGCAGGTTCTCGTCCAGCGCGGCCCGGTACTGGCGCTCGAGCAGCACCGTGCCGTCGTCGTCGACGGCGACGACGGCCACCGCGCCGGGATGGTTCACGATCTCCCTGGTGACCGTCGACCCGTCGGGGACCTCGATGGTCGCTGCGACGAGTTGCACCATGTAGCCGTCGAAGAGCACCTCGGTGCTCTTCCTGGCGAATCCCGGTGCGGTCATCCGGCGACCGCGGCGTCGGCCTCGGCCTCGACGTCGAACAGGTGCGGACGACGCCCTTCGGCGCGGGCCAGCGCCGCCTCGACGAACGCACTGAACAGTGGCGCCGGCCGGGTGGGGCGACTCTTGAACTCCGGGTGCGCCTGGGTACCGACCCAGAACGGGTGGCCCGGCAGTTCGACGAACTCGACCAGCCGATTGTCCGGCGAGGTCCCCGAGCACACGAGGCCGGCCGCCTCGATGCGGCCGCGCAGCCGGGGATTGACCTCGTAGCGGTGCCGGTGCCGTTCCGAGATCACGGTGCGCCCGTAGGCCTCGGCGACCTGGGAGCCGGGCGTGAGCTCGGCGACGCACGCTCCGAGGCGCATCGTGCCGCCCTTGTCGGTGACCTCGCGTTGGGCATCCATGAGGTCGATCACCGGAAAAGGCGTGTCGGGATCGAACTCGGTCGAGTTGGCGCCCTCCATGCCGGCGACGTTGCGTGCGTGGTCGATCACCATGACCTGCATGCCCAGGCACAGCCCCAGACACGGCAGGTCGTGCTCGCGGGCGTACCGTGCCGCGGCGACCTTGCCTTCGACGCCGCGTTCACCGAAACCACCGGGCAGCACGATGCCGTCGAGGTCGCTGAGCCGGCCCGATTCGAGCAACTCGTCGACGTCCTCGGCGTTGATCCAGGAGATCTCGACGTCGGCTCCGTGCGCGAACCCCCCGTGGTTGAGCGCTTCGACCACCGACAGGTAGGCGTCGACCAGGGCCACGTACTTGCCGATCAGACCGATGCGCACCGGACGCGTCGCCGCCCGGACCCGCTCGAGCAGCCCTTTCCACTCGGCCAGGTCGGCGACCGTGTCGTCGAGACGGAGGATCGAACAGACCTCGTCGTCGAGTCCTTCGTCGTGCAGCATCAACGGTACCTGGTACAGGGTGTCGGCATCGGTGGCGTTCACCACACCGGTGACCGGCACGTCGCACAGCGCGGAGATCTTCGCCTTCAGCTCCGGAGAGATCGGATCGACGCTTCGACACACGATGACGTCGGGCTGGATCCCCCGACTGCGCAACTCGGTCACCGAGTGCTGCGTCGGCTTGGTCTTCTGTTCACCCGACGGGCCGATGTAGGGGATCAACGTCACGTGCAGGTAACACACGTTGTCGCGTCCGACGTCGAGGCGGAACTGTCGGATCGCCTCCAGGAACGGCAGGATCTCGATGTCGCCGACGGTGCCGCCGACCTCGGTGATCACCACGTCGGTGGCGTCGTCGCCCGGTTCACCGTCGACGGCCAGTGCGGTGATCCGCCGTTTGATCTCGTCGGTGATGTGCGGGATCACCTGGACCGTGCGGCCCAGGTAGTCGCCACGGCGCTCAGCGGCCAGCACGCTGGAGTAGATCGACCCGGTCGTGGCGTTCGAGTGGCGGAACAGGTTCTCGTCGATGAACCGTTCGTAGTGGCCCAGGTCGAGGTCGGTCTCGCCGCCGTCGTCGGTGACGAAGACCTCACCGTGCTCGAAGGGGTTCATCGTCCCGGGGTCGACGTTGATGTACGGATCGAGCTTCTGCATCGTGACCCGTAGGCCGCGCATCTTCAGCAGTCGACCCAACGAAGCGCCCGTGATGCCCTTGCCGAGTCCGCTAGCCACCCCACCGGTCACGAAGATGTGTTTGGTCACGGGCTTCCAGTCTAATCACGCCCGGCGGGCACGACCGCGGTGGCGGTCGCACCGATGCCGTACGAGCCGAATCGACCTTCCGCGGCCTCGACCAGCGCGAACACCGTCGCGACGTTTCCTTCGAAGGATCCGAGGTTGTCGACCGTCGACACGTGTCCTTTGACCCCGTCGCGCGCGAGTAGCGGCGCCAGGAACGGATCGCCGCCCGGATCGCCGGGATCCTTGGGACCCGACGCGGCGACCTGGGCGACCGGGCCCAGCGCGGCCATCGACGCGACGAGCGGCACGAGTACGCGGCTGGTCACCGCGGCCGGGTCGGTGCCGGCGACCACGACGTAGCGGTAACCGTTGCCGCCGGCCATCTCGGGTGATTCGAGTACGGGCGTGTCGCTGGACTGTGACCCGGCCGGCCGGAAGCTCAGGAAGCCGTTTTCGCGTAGGGTCCCGATGATGTCGGGTTGCGTGGGCGGCGGCACCGTCGTCGTGGGCGGCACCGCGGTGCCGGTGTCCTCGGGTGTCGTCGGTGGGAGCGTCGACGAGGTGGTCGAGGTCGGGACGCCCTTCAGATCGGTTCCCGGAAGGCCGGCCTGGGCGAGCGCGATCGCGAGCTGACGGTTGACCGCCGCCTGGACGTTGCTCCGGGCAGGGATGTCGAGCAGGTCACGAAGGCGGTCGGCGTCGGAGTCGTCGAGCACCATCCGGTCGTCGACGACCAGGGTTCCGTCGAGGTCGGCGCCCGCGTCGTTCAGCGCGGCGGTGGCCTGCGCGAGCACGTCCTTGTCCGCGTCTTCGCTTGCGATCACCAGCACCGGCACGTCGTTCAGGCTCTGGGCCACCGCGCTCGGCAGGACGTTCTTGGCCAGCGCATCGTCGACGTCGTCGTCGGTGTCGGTCCGTTTCGACAGCTCGCTCGACAACTCGCCGTTGGTCCGATGGACCGCGGCGCTGCGCGCCTCGGCACGGTGCAGGTTGGCCTTCAGACCGTCGACGGTCGCCTTGGAGACCACCGTCGTCCCCATCAGGATCCCGATGATCAGCGCCAGGAAGACCGCGGTGAGGCTGACGATGTGGTAGCGGAAGTTGATCACTCAGGACTCCGGTGGGACGGTCACCGCCATGCCAGCCAGAAGCTGCGCACGAACAGTCGGACGGGTTCGCTCATCAGCCCGACGACCACGAGGGCGGTCAGTGCACTGACGATCAACAGGACGATGTCCATGGTACGGACGGTGGAGTGGTACAGACGCGACACGCCACGGGCGTCGACCAGCCGGGATCCGACCTTCATCCGCACCAGCACGGTCGAGGCCATGCCGTTGCGACCCTTGTCGAGGAAGTCGATCATCGACGTGTGGGAACCGACGGCGACGATCAGTTCGGCCCCTCGCTCGAACGCCAGCAGCATCGCGATGTCCTCGCTGGTGCCGGCGGCACGGAAGATCTCGTGGTCGAGCCCCAGCGCGTCGAGGCGCTTCGAGCCGGGCGCGTCACCACTGACGTACCCGTGCACGACGAGTACCGCGCCGCACCGCAGCGCCTTCTCCGACACCGAATCGAAGTCGCCGATGATCACGTCCGGGGTGCAGCCCGACTCGAGCAGCGCGTCGGCTCCGCCGTCGACGCCGATCAGCACGGGGTCGAGGTCGCGCAGGTAGCCGGTCCGCTTCAACAGGCCCAGGTCCTCTTTGTAGTCGGCACCGCGCACGACGATCAGGGCATGGCGGCCGGCGAAGGAGACGGGGATGTCGGGAAGGTCGGGCTCGTCGAGCAGCAGGTGCTTCTCCTGGCGCAGGTACGAGATCGTGTTCTCGGCGAACCGCTCGAGTTCGGTTCCCATCGACTTCCGCAGGACCTCGAGTCGCTCGCTCACGGTGCCGACCGACAGGCTGACCCCTTCGGCCACCGTCTTGCCGCCGCGCCGCACCGTGTCGCCGTCGACCTCGATGACCTGCCCTTCGCTCAGGCGGTCGAACAGGCTCGCATCGGCCTGATCGATGAGCGGGATACCGGCACGGGTGATCACGAGCGGCCCCTGGTTGGGATAGCGACCGGTCATCGACTCGGCCACGTTGATCACCGCGCCGACCCCGCAGGCCACCAGCGTCTCCGCCGCGACGAGGTCGATGTCGGCGTGGTCGATGACGGCGATGTCGCCGGGCCGCAGCCGGGCCGTGAGATCCTTCGTGCGCTTGTCGAGCCGGACGACTCCGGTGACGACGGCGTCGGCGGCGGCCTGGTCGGTCATCGCGTCGCTCCCCCGGCGGCTGCGGCGAGCAGCTCGCGGGCGTGGGCCCGTGCGGCGTCGCTCTTCGGCCGGCCACTCAACATCCGCGAGAGTTCTCCCACCCGTGCTTCTTCGGTGAGGCTGCTCGCTTCGGTCCGGGCGGCACCTGCCTCGACGACCTTGGTGACCCCGATCTGGTGGTCGGCCGCCGCCGCGACCTGGGCGAGGTGCGTCACCACCAGCACCTGCCGTTCGCGTCCCAGGCGACGGAGCGCGTCGCCCACCGCGATCGCCGCCGATCCGCCGATGCCGGCGTCGACCTCGTCGAAGACCACGGTGTCCTGGTCGGTCGCCGACACGAGACGCAGCGCGAGCATGGCACGTGCCAGTTCCCCACCGGATGCGGCTCGGGCGAGCGGCGCCGGCGAGGTGCCCGCGTTCGCCGTGAATCGCATCTCGACGGCATCGCCCGGATCCTCGCTTCCGACCGTGATCGAGAAGTCCGCGGCGGGCATCGCCAGCGCCCGTAATTCGGCCTGGACGCGACGTGCCAGACGGGGCGCCGCCTCGTGTCGGACCGCGGCCACTTCGGCGGCCGCTGCAGCGACCGCGCGTGCGGCGTCGGTGAGGCGCTCGGTCAACTCCGCGGCGCGCTCGTCGGCGTGCTCGAGGTCGGCGAGGCGCGCCGCGAGGCGGGCATGCTCGGTGATGACCCCGGCGAGGGTACCGTCGCCGTGGCGACGCCGCAGCGTGGCGAGGAGTTGCCGGCGCTGGGTCACGGCCTCGAGGCGTTCGGGGTCCTCGACGATGGTCTCGGCCCGACGACGCAACTCGGCGGCCGCGTCTTCGAGCTCGGCGGTGAGGCCGCGGATGCGAGCGTGTTCGGCAGCGAAGACGTCGGTCGACGCGAGTGCGGCCGTGACGGCACCCAGGGTGTCGAGCGCCCCGCCGTCGTCGCTGAGCAACGCCGACGCTTCGGCCGCCCGGGTGCGGTTCGCGGCCACGTCACCGAGCGCCGCCTGTTCGGCGGCGAGGTGTTCGTCCTCGTCGGGATCGTCGACCGCGGCCTCGTCGAGTTCGGCGAGCTGGAAGCGCAGCAGCTCGATCTCGCGTTCCCGGGATGCGAGATCGCCGCCCACCGACGCCAGGTCGTCCTCGATCGACCGGTACCTGGCCCGGGCCTCGTGCAGCTCACCGAGGTCGGTACCCGCGAAGCGGTCGAGTGCGGCCCGCTGCCCGGCGACGCCGAGCAACGAGTGCTGGCCGTGTTGTGCGTAGACCTCGACGTGACGGGCGACCACGTCGGCCAGGCTGCGTGCGGTTGCCATCTGACCGTCGACGTAGGCCCGGGACCGTCCGGTCGCCGGGATGACCCGGCGGACGACGACCTCGTCGTCACCGGTCACGAAGCGCCCCTCGACGACAGCCTCGGCGGCGCCTTCACGCACCGCATCGGCGTCGGCACGACCGCCGCTGAGCAGGTCGATGGCGTCGACGATCAGGGTCTTGCCGGCGCCGGTCTCACCGGTCAGGGCGGTCATGCCTTCGCCGAGCACGAGGCGCAGGTCGGTGATGACCCCGAGATCAGACACGGCGAGTTCGGCCAGCACGTCCGCTTCACCGATCGTTCAGGCCGAACTTGGACTTGAGCACCCGGTGGAAGTCGCTCCCGTCGAATCGGACGAGACGGGCGACGTCCGTCGAACCGGTGCACACCACCGCGTCGCCCTCGGCGAGATCCGCGATCATGCGGCCGTCCGCAAGGAGCATCCCGGGACGCGGGCCCACCAGTTCCAGTCGGATGACCGTCTCGGGTCCGAGCACGAGGGCCCGGTCGAACAGCATGTGCGGCGACACGGGGGTGACGATCAGCGCACGATGGCTCGGCGCCACGATCGGGCCCCGCGCGCTGAAGGAGTACGCGGTCGATCCGGTCGGGGTCGCCACGATGAGTCCGTCGGCCGCGTAGGTCGTGAAGAACTCGCCGTCGAGGGAGACCGAGATCCGCACGGTGTGGCCCATCGGGGTCTTCTCCAGCACGATCTCGTTGAGCGCCTCGGCCGACACCGCTTCGGCGCCCCGGGACGCGAACTCGACGCGGGCGGTCGCCAGCATCCGCTCCTCGATCTGGTAGCGCCCGGAGAAGAAACGATCGAGCGCGTCGGTCAACTCGGCGGGTTCGATCGCGCTCAGATAGCCGAGCTGGCCGACGTTCACGCCGAGGATCGGCACGCCGTGGGACGCGACCCGGCTCACCGTGCGCAGCATCGTGCCGTCACCGCCGAAACAGACGGCGAGGTCGAGACCCGCGACGAATGCGGAATCGTCGCGGCCGAGGTCCGAAAGGCCGAAGCGTTTGGCCTCGGATGCCACGAGTCGGACGTCGTGGCCATTGGCCGATGCCCAGTCGACCGTCAACTGGGCGAGACGACCGGCGAGGCTCCGTTCGGGATGCAGGACGATGCCGATGGTGCCCATCAGTCGAGCTGTCCGATCACGCGGGTGAACTCGGCTCCGCTGTCGTCCGGCGTGCCGGGCCCGCCGGCGACGAGATGGAGGAAGAACTCGACGTTGCCTGTCGCTCCGCGGATCGGGGAAGCCATGACCCCCATCATGCCCGCTCCGGCACGCTCGAAGGCGCCCGCGCTGCGGTCGAGGGCCCGTCGCCAGACCGACGGGTCGGTGATGACCCCGGCACCGCGGTCGGCCTCGACCCGTGTGGCCTCGAACTGCGGTTTGACGAGGACGACGAGGTCGCCGGCGGGGCCGGCGAGTTGCACGAGCCGTTCGGCCAGCGGGACGAGCGAGATGAACGACACGTCGACGGTCACCAGATCACATCCCCCGGGGACGTCCTCTGCGGTGAGCGTCCGGATGTCGGTGCGTTCACGGACCAGCACGCGTGGATCGGCGCGGAGACGCTCGTGCAACTGGTTGGTGCCGACGTCGACCGCGAGAACCGATCGGGCGCCGCGGGCGAGCAGACAGTCGGTGAATCCGCCGGTCGAGGATCCGACGTCGAGCGCGACGCGGCCTGCCGGGTCGACGCCGAACTCGTCGAGCGCGCCATCGAGCTTGAACCCGGCCCGTGAGACGAACCGGGGTGGAGGCGGGATGACGGCCACCGGCTCGGCGGGCGTGACCCGTCGCGTGGGCTTCTCGGCCACGGCACCCGACACGAGCACCCGGTGGGCCGCGATGAGCGCCGCCGCGTCACCGTCGTCTGCCGCGAGGCCCCGCCGGACGAGTTCCGACGCCAGCGAACGCCGTGAGGCGTTCAGCGGCGCGCGGCCGCCTTCTTGGCCGTCGACTTCTTGGCCGTCGACTTCTTGGCCGTCGACTTCTTGGCTGCGGCCTTCTTCGTGGTCGACTTCTTGGCCGTCGACTTCTTGGCGGCCGACTTCTTGGCGGCCGACGTCTTCGCCGGGGCCTTGGTCGACACCGAGTCGATCCGCTTCTCGAGCCGGTCGATGTCGGACTTGGTCGCGAGGCCGAGCGCCTTGACCTGGGCGGCCACCTCGCTGCGCACCTGGGCCACCAACGCCTCGGTGGTGGCGCGGCTCCGGTCGATCAGGTCCTGGACGGCCTGGGAGGCCTGGGACGCCTGCACCTCGCCGGCGGAGACCAGTTCGGACACGATCGCCTCGGCCCGCTTCTGCGTGAGCTGGGTGAACGCCGCACCGGCGTCGAGGTAACGCTTGAGGACATCGCTCTGTGCCATGGCATGGAGTGTAGGGGGGTCGACGGCGCGCTTGCAAAAGTTTGCAGCGTGTTCCGTCGGCCCGTTGCCGGAGGATCCGTCGGGGATCTGCTAGGAACAGATCCCGTGCCCGAATTCAGACCATTCCGTGGAATCCGCTACGACACGACGCGTGCGCCGATCGAGGCGGTGACGGCACCGCCCTATGACGTGATCGGACCCGCCGAGCGGACCGCACTGCTCGCCCGCGACCCGCACAACGTGGTCCGGATCGACCTCCCCGACGAGGCCGACGGTCCGGGCCGCTACGAGGCGGCGGCCCGCACGTTCGCGACCTGGCTCGACCAGGGCGTGCTCGTCCGCGACGACGAAGAAGGGTTCTACGTCTACCGGATGGACTACACCGACGATGCCGGTCGGGCGGCGCACACCCTCGGCGTGCTCGGGGCGCTGGCCCTGAGCCGACCCTCCGACGGCGAGATCCTCCCCCACGAGCACACGACGCCCAAGGCGAAGACCGACCGGCTGGATCTGCTCCGCGCCACCCGGGTGAACCTGTCGACGATCTGGGGCCTGTCGCTCACCCCGGGGTTGACCGAGGCGTGCCGCGTCGACGCCGCACCCGACGAGACCTGGACCGACGACGAGGGCGTGACCCATTCGCTGTGGCGCGTCACCGACGCCGAACGGTGTCGCCGGATCGCCGACACGGTCGGCGCGTCGCCGGTCGTGGTCGCCGACGGCCACCACCGTTACGAGATCTCGGTGACCTACGCCGAGGAACGGCGCGCCGCCGACGACGACCCCGAGGGTGCCGCCGCTGCGCTGTGCTACGTGGTCGAGTTGACCGAAGGCGAGTTGACCGTGCGGCCGATCCACCGGTTGTTGAGTGGCGTCGACGCGGCGGCACTCGGCCGGGCGCTCGACGCGTCGTTCATCCGTTCCGACGCCGGCACGGTCGGCGCGGACATCACCGCCCGCATGGCCGATGCGGGCGCGCTCTGTCTGGTGGCTCCCGACGGGACCGGTACGTTCCTCGTTCCACGCGACGGCGCATTCGACGGCGTCGACGACCTGGACTCGGCGCGACTCGCCCACGTGCTCGACACTCTCGGCGGGGTCGAGGTGCGCTACCAGCACGGCGTCGACCACATCCTCGGCGCCCTCGCCGCCGGCGAAGCCGACTTCGGCGTGCTGCTCAGGCCGGCGACGGTCGCCCAGATCGACGAGAACGCCCACGCGGGACGGCGGATGCCGCCCAAGACGACGTTCTTCCATCCCAAGCCCCGTACGGGACAGGTGTTCCGCCCGACGGATTGAACCGCTACTCGACCGTCCAGGTCGGCAACGAGGTCAGCAACTCGTCGAGTTCGCCCGGGCCCTTGGCAGCCTGGGCCGCCGCGAGTTGCTGGTTCATCTCGGTCCCGTAGTCGGGGCGTTCGATCGCCCGGAACACCCCGATCGGCGTCGGTTCGGTCGGTCCCTTGGCGAGCCTCGACAACTGGAAGGCGAGGCCGGGGTCGTCGCGGGCCTCGTCGTGGACGAGGATCGCATCGATCCCGACCTCGGCGACGTCGACGATCTCGAGCCGCCCGTCACCGGCGAGGCGCACCCCGTGTTCGCCTTCGGCACCGAAGACGATCGGCTTGCCGTGCTTCAGCGGGATGAGCATCTGGGGACGGTTCGCCTTGGAGGTGATGGCCTCGAAGGCGCCGTCGTTGAAGACGTTGCAGTTCTGGTAGATCTCGACCAGCGCGGCGCCCTTGTGGTCGTGGGCCCGACGGAAGGTCTCCATCATGTGCTTGCGGTCCATGTCGTGGGTCCGGGCCACGAAGCTCGCCTCGGCACCCAGCGCGAGGCTGACCGGGTTGAACGGTTCGTCGAGCGAACCGAAGGGCGTGGACTTGGTGACCTTGCCCACCTCCGAGGTCGGCGAGTACTGACCCTTGGTGAGCCCGTAGATCTGGTTGTTGAACAACAGGATCGTGAGGTTCACGTTGCGGCGCAGGGCGTGGATCAGGTGGTTCCCACCGATCGACAGCGCGTCACCGTCGCCGGTGATCACCCACACGTCCAACTCGGGCCGGGTCACCGCCAGCCCGGTCGCCACCGCGGGCGCGCGCCCGTGGATCGAGTGCATCCCGTAGGTGTTCATGTAGTACGGGAAACGCCCCGAGCAGCCGATCCCCGAGATGAACACGGTGTCCTCCCGCCTGACGCCGAGCTCGGGCATCAGCAACTGCACCGCGGTGAGGATCGAGTAGTCGCCGCACCCCGGGCACCAGCG